>DATLUZ010000245.1:0-37454 GCA_035577785.1 Burkholderiales bacterium
ACCGGGTCGTCGAGCTCGGCAGCCCGGTCATCGGCGTCATCGAGTCGATCGAAGTCGAGCGGGGCGATCGCGTGAGGAAGGGCCAGGTGATCGCGATGCTGCGCTCCGACGTCGAGCGCGCGGCGGTGGGCGTCGCGGCGAGCAAGGCGCAGGTGGCCGCCGAGGTCCAGGCAGCGCAGGCGAACTACGACCTCGCCCGAGGCAAGTACGAGCGCGCCAAGGATCTGGTGGAGCGCAAGTTCATCTCGAGCCAGGCGCTGGAGCAGGCGCGCGCCGACTCGGACGTCGCCGAGCAGAAGCTCGCGCAGGCGCGCGAGCAGCGCAGCATCTATGATCGCGAGCTCAAGCTCGCCGAGGCGCAGCTCGGCATGCGAACCATCCGCAGCCCGGCAAACGGCGTCATTGCCGAGCGCTATCTCTCGCCCGGCGAGCGCGTCGAGGAAAAGCCGATCGTGCGGCTCGCGACGATCGACCCGTTGCGCGTCGAAGTCGTCATACCGGCGCAGCTTTTCGGCACGATCCAGGCCGGCTCGTTCCTGAGCGTGGTGCCCGAGCTGCCGAATGCGAAGCCGCGCCTCGCCAAAGTGGTGCTGGTCGATCCGCTGATCGACGGCCCGAGCAACACCTTCCGCGCCCGCCTGCACCTGCCGAATCCGAACTACGAGGTCCCGGCCGGCCTGCGCTGCAAGGTCGAGCTCGGCGGCGAAACCCAGGCCGGCGCGGACGCCGAGCGACCCGTGCCACCTATGCAACCCATCGGAAAGCAGGTGCCAGGAATGCGGCCGGCGCGCAACGTGCCGCAGGTGAAGGCCGGTGGCAATGTCTAGGCGACCCGCGCCCAGCAGGCTGCAGCGCTTCGTCGTCGAGGCGCTGGAGCCGCGCCTGCTGTACTCGGCGGATGTAGGCCCGTCGCTGCTCGGCGCGGTCATGCCGCCGGTCGCGGAGCAGCGCCTCCTGGAAAGCGAACCGTTGACGCAGGCGCACGAGGTCGTCTTCGTCGATGCCGCGACGCCGGATGCGGACCGCCTCATTTCGGACATCGCGTCGCAGCCCGGACGAACGATCGATGTCGTGCGAATCGGGGCGGACGAGGACGGGCTCGCGCGCATCGGCGCCGAGCTCGCCGCCCGGCAGGACGTCTCGGCGGTGCACATCATTTCGCATGGCTCCGACGGCGCGGTCTATCTCGGCAGCAGCGTGCTCGACTTGCAGTCCCTTCATGAGCGCTCCGGAGAGCTTGCCGCCTGGGGCGGCTCGCTCACGCCGGACGCGGACCTGCTCATCTACGGTTGCGACGTGGCCCAGACCGCGACTGGACAGGCGCTCGTCGAGCAGCTTGCCGCAGTGACCGGCGCCGACGTCGCGGCCAGCACCAACCTGACCGGCAGCGCCGCGCTCGGCGGGGACTTCAACCTCGAGTTCCGCTCGGGCGCGGTAGAGACGCAAGCCGTATTGAATCAGGCGAGCACGCTCGACTGGCAGGGCCTGCTCGACGTGACGGCCGACACGAGCAGCTCGGCGGCGACCAATATGGCCACGTCGAGCCTGACCTGGTCGCACACCGTGTCGGCGTCGGGTTCGGATGCATTCCTGCTGGTCTCGGTCGGTACCGTGGAAGGGGCCACGAGCGTCGCGTCGGTCACCTACGGCGGCACGGCGCTGACGCGGATCGGCGACATCACGGACGCCACGGGCAAGGTCAGCGTCGAGCTGTGGGGACTGAAAGCGCCGGCGGCCGGGACTGCGGACGTGGTCGTCAATCTCGCCGGCGCGGCGGCCATGTCGGCGGGCGCCACGACCTTCTTCGGCGTGGATCAGACTACGCCGTACAGCACCACGGCGTTCGCCCAAGGCGGCGGCGGCGCGGCCAGCGTCACGCTTGCCTCCGCGCCCGGCGAGCTCGTGGTCGACAGCGTGGTCAGCCATGCCATCTCGACGTTCAGCACAGGCGCGAATCAGACGCCGCTCTGGAGCGAGCTCACCGGCAACACCCCGAAAGATCCCTGGCAGGCGAGCAGCAGCGAGGCCGGCGCCGCCTCCGTGACGATGGACTGGACGAAAACAGGCACCGGTGCCGGGCAGTGGGCTTCGGGCGCGCTTTCCCTCAGGCCGGCGGGGCCGAATAGCGCGCCGGTGCTGACCGGCGCGAACGACCTCGGCACGATCCTCGAAGACAGTACGGCGAACGGTGGCACGCAGGTCGCGGATCTCATCGCGGGCCATGTGAGCGACGCCAACGCGGGCGCGCTGACTGGAATCGCCGTTACTGGCGTGGACAACAGCAATGGCGTCTGGCAGTACTCCATTGACGGCGGATCGACCTGGAACGCTTTCGGAAGCCCAACGGCCGCCACGGCGCGGCTGCTCTCAGCGGACGCCAGCACCTTCGTCCGGTTCGTACCGAACGCAAATTTCAACGGCACCGTGACCAACGGTCTCACCTTCCGCGCGTGGGATCGCACGAGCGGCGTGAGCGGCGGGACGGCCGATACCACGAGCGCAAGCCAGACCGTAAGCGACACGTTCACGGCAGCCACGTACTCGAACAACGATGGCACGGCGAGCTGGAGCACGAGCTGGGTCGACGCCGACGGCAACCCCGCCGCGGGCAATATCCGCGTGACGGGCGGCGAGCTCGTCCTCTCCACCTTCATCGGCACCGAGTCGGTCTACCGCGAGGTCGACCTCAGCGGCGCGTCGGGCGCGAGCCTTTCCTTCTCCTACGACAACCAGCTCGGACTGCTCGGCAGCGTTTCCCTCCAGGCCTCGAACGACGGCGGCGCCACCTACAGCACGCTCGCCACCTTCTCCAGCGGTACCAACACCGGTTCCGGGACCTATACGGCCGATCTCGGCGCGTACCTGGCATCGGACACACGCGTTCGCTTCCAGATGAGCGGCACGCTGCTCGGCGGGAGCTTCCACGTCGACAACGTCGAGGTCGCGTACGCCACGCCGCTCTCGGGCGGCACGACCGCGTTCAGCGCCTCGACTGCCAGCACCAGCATCTTCGTCACGGCCGTGAACGACGCGCCCGCCGGTGCGAGCAACACCGTAACCACGCTGGAGGACACGGCATATGTCTTCGGCGCCGCGGACTTCGGTTTCAGCGATAGCGACGGCAATGCGTTCGCTGGGGTCAAGATCGCGGCGCTGCCGGGTGCGGGCACGCTGACCGACAACGGCGTCGCGGTCTCTGCGGGGCAGATTGTCTCGGCGGCGGATATCGCCGCGGGTCACCTGAGCTTCATAGCGGCACCCAACGCCAACGGCGTCGGTTATGCGAGCTTCAGCTTCCAGGTGCAGGACGACGGCGGCACGGCGGCGGGCGGAGTGAACCTCGATCCGGTCGCGCGCACGATGACGGTGAACGTCACCCCGGTCAACGATGCTCCGATAGCCAAGAACGTCAGCGTTACCGCGCTCGAAGATACCGCCTACGTTTTCGCTACGACCGACTTCGGATTCAGCGACCCCGACGGCAACTCTTTGCTTGCGGTTCGTATCGCGTCGCTGCCTACAGCCGGCGTGCTGACAGACAACGGCGTCGCAGTCTCGTTGGGCCAATCGGTGTCGGCGGCGGATATCGCCGCGGGCTTGCTGCGCTTTACTCCGGCGCCCGACGCCAACGGCGCCGGCTACGCCGCCTTCAAGTTCCAGGTGCGCGACAACGGCGGCACGGCGAACGGCGGCGTGGATTTCGATCCGGCGGTGCGCACGATGACGGTGGATGTCACCCCGGTGAACGACGCGCCTGCGGGCGCGGACAACACGGTGACGACCCTCGAAGACACAGCCTACGTCTTTACCGCGGCCGACTTCGGGTTCACCGACATAGACGGCGGTGTGCTCACGTCGGTCGACATCGCTTCGCTGCCTGTTTCCGGAGCGTTGACCGACAACGGCGTCGCCGTGACTTCCGGGCAGTCGGTGTCGGCGGCGGACATCGCGGCGGGCCTGCTGCGCTTCACGCCCGCATCCAACGCCAACGGCGCGGGCTACGCGAGCTTTACCTTCCAGGTGCAGGACGACGGCGGCATGGCGAACGGCGGCGTGGCCCTCGATCCGATCGCGCGCACCATGACCGTCAACGTCACCTCGGTAAACGATGCGCCCGCGGCCGCCAATCACACCGTGACGACCGCGGAGGACACGGCGTACGCCTTCGCCGCAGGCGATTTCGGCTTCAGCGATACGGACGGCAATGCGTTCGCCGCCGTCAAGATCGCAGCGCTGCCTGCTTCCGGAACGCTCACCAATAACGGCGCGGTTGTGACCGCAGGCCAATCCGTGTCTGCGGCCGACATCGCTGCCGGCCTGCTCCGCTTCACGCCGGCGGCCGGTGCGAGCGGCGCCGCTTATGCGAGCTTCAGCTTCCAGGTTCAGGACGACGGCGGCACGGCGGCGGGCGGTGTGGACCTCGACCCGGTCGCTCGCACGATGACGGTCAACGTCACGGCGGTGAACGATGCCCCTGCCGGTGCGAATAACACCGTGACGGTGCTGGAGGACAGCGCCTATGTCTTCGCGGCCGCGGATTTCGGGTTCACTGATGCGGACGGCAATGCGCTGGCCGGGGTGAAGATCGCCGCGCTGCCTAATGCCGGCGCGCTGACGAACAACGGCGTGGCCGTCTCCGCAGGTCAGGTGGTCTCGGCGGCGGACATCGTCGCGGGCCTGCTGCGTTTCACGCCTACAGCTAACGCCAACGGCGCCGGCTACGCCAGCTTTTCTTTCCAGGTGCAGGACGACGGCGGCACGGCGAACGGCGGGGCAGACCTCGACCCGATCGCGCGCACGATGAGCGTCAACGTCGCAGCGGTGAACGACGCGCCCTCGGGAGCGAGCAACACGATGACGGTGATCGAGGACGGCGCCCACGTGTTTACGGCGACGGATTTCGGGTTCAGCGACGCGGACGGCAATGCCTTCACTGCGGTCAGGATCGCCGCGGTCCCTGCCTCCGGAGCACTGACCGACAACGGCGTAGCGGTGAGCGCGGGCCAGCTCATTTCGGCAGCGGACATCGCCGCGGGCCTGCTGCGCTTCACGCCGGAGCCTAACGCCAACGGCGCCGGCTACGCCAGCTTTTCTTTCCAGGTGCAGGACGACGGCGGCACGGCGAACGGCGGGACGGACCTCGACCCGATCGCGCGCACGATGACGCTGAACGTCACGGCGGTGAACGATGCGCCCACCGGGACGAATAACGCCGTCGTCATGCAACAGGACGGAACCTACGCTTTCTCGGCCGCCGATTTCGGCTTCAGCGACAGCGATGGCAATGCGTTCGCCGGCGTCGTGATCAGCACCGTGCCGCCCGGCGGCCTGATCACCGACAACGGTGCGCCGGTTGCGGCCGGGCAGACGGTATCCGCCGGCGACATCGCTGCGGGCATGGTGCGATACACGCCAATCCTGGGAGCGAGCGGCATGCCTTATGCCAGCTTCACGTTCCGCGTGCAGGACAGCGGCGGGACGGCGAACGGCGGCACGGACACCGATACCGTAGCGCGCACGATGACGATCAACGTGGTTTCGGCGGGCTCTGTCGGGCCGTTGGTCGGCCCGGTGGCGGTGCCGGCGCCGCCCGCCAAGGTGCAGTCGCAGCCGCCGACGCCGGTCGCCCCCGCGGCTACGAACGCGAATACGCCGGCCCTGACTGAGCAAACCGCACCAGCCGCGGCGAGCGCGCGGCTGCTGCTCGCGTCCAACGACGTCGTCGGCACGCGCATCGACGCGGACGAAGGCTTCCGCTTCCAGACGGTTTCGGCGCAGCCTCTCGGATCCGTATTCGCGACCGCGCAGCGGCTCACCAATTTCACCCCTGCGGCCGCGCCGGCTGTCGGATCGCCGGGAAGCGTAGCGGCCTCGGATGAGAAGCAGTTCGAGTTCCAATTGTTCGGTTCCTTGCCGGTTTCCGACCGCGCGGGTGGCAGCGGGTCCAGAGCGGCCGGGCTGGCGGGCGACCTCGATCGCATGCGCGACGACCTGGGCGAGCAGGCCGACCTCCACCACTGGGTGTCGGGCTCGATCGCCGTGGGCAGCTTCGGCCTCACCGTCGGCTACGTGCTGTGGCTGCTGCGCGGCGGCGCGTTGCTCGCGAGCCTGTTGTCGAGCCTGCCCGCATGGCGCCTGATCGACCCGCTGCCGGTGCTCTCGCGCGTCGATGACGAAGACGATGCCGAAGAGGACCAGGACGCCTTCGTGTCGTTCGAGGATGCGAACCTGCCGTTCCCGGTGACACCGGAGAAAGCATGATCTCGCTCCCCGCACGCACCCACGTCGCGCTCGGGCTCGCATCCATCGTGACGACCGCTCTGCTGGTCGCGGTCTTCGCCGGGCTGCTGCCCGATCGGCTCGGCGCGGTGCGCGAGGGGCGCGTCGCGCTCGCCGAGAGCGTCGCCGTCACGAGCACGGCGCTCATCACGGCGAACGAGCGCAAGCGCCTCGAGTCGGTGCTGCGCTTTCTCGTCGAGCGCAATGCCGAGCTCCTCTCGGTGGCGGTGCGCGACGCGCGCGGCGACCTGGTCGCGGCGGCGGGCGAGCATTCCGACTGGGTGCCGCTCGAGGCGGGCTCGGCGAACGACAGCCAGATCCAGGTCCCGCTCTGGAGCGGACAGCACCGCTGGGGGCAGCTCGAGATGCGCTTCCGGCCGATGGTCGCGCATGGCTGGCGAGGGGTGCTCGAGTTTCCCGGCTTCGTGCTGGGCATGTTCCTGTTCCTGCTCTGCGTCGTCGCGTTCGACCTCTATCTGCGGCGCGTGCTGCGGCATCTCGATCCGTCGCGCGCCATTCCGGGCCGGGTGCGCGCGGCGCTCGACACGCTGACCGAGGGCCTGCTGGTGCTGGACCGCAATCAGCACGTCGTGCTCGCCAACCAGGCGATCGCGCAGATCCTCGGCCGGCCGGCCGAGGCGCTCACGGGGACCGATGCGCGCAGCATCGGCTGGCTCTCCATGCAGTCCACGCCGGCCACGGGCGTGGAGCTGCCGTGGCGCGCGGCGTTGGAGGAAGGTCGGGTGCAGCGCAATGCGCTCGTGCGTCTGCGCTCCGCCGCCGGCGCGGTGCGCACCTTCCTCGTCAACTGCTCCCCGGTGCTCGGCGCGGGAGCGAAGCCGGGCGGCGTGCTGGTCAGCCTCGAGGACATCACCGAGCTCGAGAAGAAGGAGGTCGAGCTCAAGATGGCGCGCGACGAGGCCGAGGCGGCCAACCGGGCGAAGAGCGAGTTCCTCGCCAACATGAGCCACGAGATCCGCACGCCGATGAACGCCATCCTCGGGTTCACCGAGCTCCTGCGTCGCGGCTTCGGCAAGAGCGAGCGCGAGTCGACGAAATACCTGAACACCATCCACGCGAGCGGCAGGCACCTGCTCGCCCTGATCAACGACATCCTCGACCTCTCCAAGGTCGAGGCCGGCCGGCTCGAGGTGGAGCGCATCCCGTGCGCGCCGCACGCGATCGTGAGCCAGGCGCTGCTCGAGCTTGAAGCGAAGGCGCGTGAGAAGGGGATCGAGCTTGCCTTTTCCGCCGCGGGACCGCTGCCGCAGAGCGTACAGTCGGACCCGGGGCGGCTGCGCCAGATCCTGCTCAACCTCATCGGCAACGCCATCAAGTTCACGGAGAAGGGCGGCGTGCGGATCGTCGCGCGGATCGTGGCGGCCGAGCCCCCGCGCTACGCGATCGACATCGTCGACAGCGGCATCGGCATCGCGCCGGAGAGGATCGGCGCGCTGTTCGAGGCGTTCGTGCAGGCCGACAGCTCGATCGCGCGCCGCTACGGCGGCACCGGCCTCGGCCTCGCCATCAGCCGCAACCTGGCGCGCGCGCTGGGCGGCGACGTCGCCGTGGCGAGCGAGCCCGGCAAGGGCAGCACCTTTACCGTGACGTTCGAGACCGGTCCCCTGGAGGGCGTGCCGACGCTGCGGCCCGACCAGATTTTCGAGCAGCACGCGCAGGCGCCCTCTTCGAGGGAGCGCTGGAGGCTGCCCGCGGCGCGGGTCCTCGTGGCGGACGACGGCGCCGAGAACCGCGAGCTCGTCACCCTCGTGCTCTCCGAGCACGGCCTGTGGGTCGAGCAGGCCGAGAACGGCCGCATGGCGGTCGACATGGTGCTGAAGGGCGGGTACGACGTCGTCCTCATGGACATGCAGATGCCGCTGCTCGACGGCTACGGCGCGGCGCGCGAGCTGCGCGCGAAGGGCGTGACCACGCCGATCATCGCGCTGACCGCGAACGCGATGGCGGGCTCGGAGCAGAAGGTCCTGGAGTCGGGCTGCGACGTCTACATGAGCAAGCCGCTCGACATCGACGCGCTGGTGCGCACCATGGCGCGGCTCCTCGGCGGCGAGCGGCTCGAGGGCGAGGCGCCGCTGCCGGCTGCCACTCAAACGGCAGTGTCGCAGACGACTTTTGCCGTGTTGCGCGGCCCGGTCAGGTCGCGTCTCGCGGGCGAGCAACGCCTCAAGGCCACGCTGCGCAAGTTCGTCGCCAGGCTGCCCGAGCGCTTCTCGGAGGGCGAGGCGGCAGTTCGCTCGCGCGACGCGGCGGCGATCGCCGCGTTCGCGCACTGGCTCAAAGGCTCGGCGGGCAGCATGGGATACGACGCGTTTGTCCCGCCTGCGTTGCAGCTCGAGCAGGCGGCGAAGGGCGGCGACCTGGACCAGGCGGCGCGCCTTTTCGCCGAGGCGCGCTCGCTCGCCGGGCGCGTGGTCGCACCGGAGGACGAAACGGCCGCCGCGTGAGACGCGCCGCACAGGAAAGGAATGAACATGAACCAGCCCGTTGAACCGAAGATGGCCCTCTCCCAGACCCAGAACCTCGCGGTCGCCATGGCGGGGGAGGCGCTGGTGATGATGGTCGACGACGAAGAGGTGGTGATCGACCTCATCCAGGCCTATCTGGACAGCGCGGGCTACAGGCGCTTCATCTCCACCACGGACCCGCGCAAGGCGCTGGAGCTGATGCTGCGCGAGCGCCCGCAGGTGGTCCTGCTCGACATCAACATGCCGGGGATGAGCGGCCTGCAGATCATGCAGGCGATGCGTGCCGACCCGTCGCTGCAGCACGTCCCCGTGATCGTGCTGACGGGGGTCAACGATCCGGAGACGAAGCTCAGGGCGCTCGGGCTGGGCGCGAGCGATTTCCTGGGCAAGCCGGTCGACGAGAGCGAGCTCGTGCTGCGGCTGCGCAATACGCTGGCGGCGAAGGCTTATCAGGACTACCTCGCCTACTACGACCGCGTGACGGGCCTCGCCAACCGCCACCGCTTCATGAGCGAGCTGGACCGCGCGGTGCGCGAGGCGTACGCCGAGGGCCGCATGGGCGCGGTGCTGGAATTCGACCTCGATCGCTTCAAGCAGATCAACGAGGCGCTCGGACCCGCGACCGGCGACCACGTGATCAAGGAAGCCGGCAGGCGAGTCCGGCGCGCCATGCACAGCTTCATCCGGGCCGACGAGGCGACGCTGCAGCAAGCCCTCGGCGCGCGCTTCGGCGGCGACGAGTTCTCGGTGCTGCTGCCGAGCGTTTCGAACGTGGAGCAGGCTTCGCGCGTCGCGGAGGCCGTTCTGCGGGCGCTCGCGGACCCGTACCAGGTCGACGCCAAGGAGCTGCATCTCACGGCGAGCGCAGGCGTGGCGCTGTTCCCCGCCGACGGCATCGCGATCGACGAGGTGGTCAGGAACGCCGAGGCGGCGCTGCGCCAGGCGAAACAGGCCGGGGGCAACGGCTATCGCTTCTACTCCAAGGAGTTCAACGACAAGGCCGCGCTTCGGCTGAGCATCGAAAGCCAGTTGCGCAAGGCGATCGAGCGCGGCGAGCTCGAGCTCTTTTACCAGCCGAAGCTGCGCGTCGAGACCAGGACGGTCTGCGGCGCCGAAGCGCTGCTTCGCTGGCGCCATCCGCAGCGCGGGATCGTTCCGCCAAGCGAATTCGTTTCCGTGGCCGAGGAGTCCGGCCTCATCGCCGCCCTGGGCGAGTGGGCGCTGCATGCAGCGTGCCGTCAGCTCGTCGAATGGGATGCGGCCGGGCTGAAGCGGGTGCCGATCTCGGTCAACCTGTCGCCGCGACAGTTCCAGCCGCAGCTGCCCGCGATCGTGCAGCAGGCGATCGGCGTGACCGGCCAGGCGGAATACCTGCGCCTCGAAGTCACCGAGAGCTCGGTCATGGGGGATCCGCACAAGGCCATCACGCTGCTGCGTGAGCTGAAGGCGCTGGGCATGAAGCTCTCGCTCGACGACTTCGGCACCGGCTATTCCTCGTTGAGCTATCTGCAGAAGCTGCCCCTGGACGAGATCAAGATCGACCGGTCCTTCCTTTCAGGCATCAGCTCCGAGGGAGGCGACGCGGTGCTGGTGGACGTCATCATCGCGATGGCCCATGGCTTGGGACTGACGGTCGTCGCCGAAGGCGTCGAGAGCGAGATGCAGCTCGAGTACCTGCGAAAGCGGGGATGCGACGAGTGCCAGGGCTTCCTCTTCAGCCAGCCGCTTCGCGCCGCCGAGTTCGCGGCCGGGTTCCTCGTGCGCGCCTGACGCGCGGGGGACGCGCGCGGCGCGTCGGCCTAGCCGCCCTCGGCGAAACCGGGATAAAGGGTCATGCCGCCGTCGACGAAGAGCGTCGCGCCGGTCACGTAGTCCGATTCATCCGAAGCGAGCCATACCGCGGCGCGCGCGATGTCCTCGGGCTCGCCGATGCGGCGATAGGGAACGAGCTCCATCAGCTTCGCGTAGGCTTGCGGCGTTTCCCACGCGGGCGTGTTGATGGGCGTGCGGATCGCGCCGGGCGCGATGCTGTTCACGCGGATGCGCTCCGGAGCCACTTCCTGCGCCAGGCTCTTCATCATCAGGCGCACGCCCCCCTTCGATGCGGCGTAGGCCGCGTGGCCGGACCAGGGAATCACCTCGTGCACCGAGCTGATGCAGACGATCTTGCCCGCGGCGCGGGAAACGGCCGGAACGACGCCGCGGCGCCTGAATTCCACCACCGCCTCCCGCGCGCAGAGGAACTGGCCGGTCAGGTTCACCGCCGTCACCGCGCTCCAGTCGGCGAGGGTCATCTCGTGGAATCGCGCGCCACGCTGGATGCCCGCGTTGTTGACGAGGATGTCGATGGTGCCGAGCTCGTCCATCATGCGCCGGAACATCGCCTGCACCTCTCTCTCGCTCGAGATGTCGGCGCGATGCAGGAACGCGTTCGCGCCCGTCCGGCGAATCTCCGCGGCGGCTGCCTCGGCTTGTTCTTGGTGCGCGACGTAATTCAGGACGACGTCGGCCCCCGCGCTTCCCAGCGCGACAGCGGTGGCGAGACCGATGCCCGAGCTCGCACCGGTGACCAGCGCTTTCTGTCCCGCAAGGAGTGCCCGACCCATACGTTGTGAAGTCTGGCGCAACCCTTGTGCCCGGTGCTGAAGTGGCGGTTTCCGCTGAAGAAACTGTCCCGGCCGTGTAATGCCTGCAGCGGAGGCTCGAGCGATGGAGCGTCGCGAGTGCGCAGGAATGCGCCTTGCGTAGTGTCCCGGAGTGAGGCAAGGGAAGCGACGGAAATGCTGCGCAACGTGACCGCCTTGCGCGGGGACGTGATCCTCGCCCGCGACGGCGACATGGGCCTGGTCGTCGACGTGTACTTCGACGATGAGCGCTGGAGCGTGCGCTACCTCGTGGTCGACACCGGGCACGTGATGCCCGAGCACCGGGTGCTGATCGCGCCGGGCGCGGTGGTGGCGGGCCAGCCCTCCGACAGGCTGATCCGAGTGCGGCTTACGCGCAACGAGGTCGAGCGCAGCCCGGACGTGAGAACGCATCTGCCCGTCGCGATGCAGTTCGATCTGCCGCAGCAGCGCCGCGCCGGCGCCGACCCGCACCTGCGCAGCAGCGAGCTCGTCATCGGCTACCAGGTCCAGGCGCTCGACGGCCCGGCCGGGCATCTCAGGGACTTCGTCTTCGACGACGCCACCTGGTCGGTCGAGCGCCTCGTGGTCGACACCGGCCGATGGTTCGGCTCGCGCGTGCTGATCGCGCCCGCGTCGGTCAAAAGCATCGACTGGCCATGGCGCAGGGTGAATGTCGGACTCGATCGCGAAGCGGTGCGGCAGTCGACCCGGGCCTGAGCTGGACGGCCCAACCCTTAAAGCGCGCTTAAGGCAGGGAGAGGGTTTAAGTCATGAGTCAGGTACCCTTCCTACGATGAAACGCATCAGAATCTTCCTGGCTTTCGGAGGCCGAGATGCGCGCAGTTGCAACCAGCAAGCCCTCTTCGCGGGGTGTCATGGCGTTCAGGATCCAGAAATACCTGAGCGGCCTGCATTACCCCGCGCTCAAGCCGCAGATCGTCGACCGGGCACGCGAGCTCGGCGCGGATCCGCACGTCCTCCACGCGCTGCTTTGCCTTCCGGACCGCGCCTACGAAAGTCCGGTCGTGCTGTCGTGCGAGGTGGGCCGGCAGTCGGCGCGGTGAAAAGCCTGTTCGATCTTTGGTGGCGCACTGTGCTCGCCTGCGCACTGACCGCCGCGTGCGCGAGCAGCGAACCGCCGCCTCCGGCGCAGGAGCCGGACGCCGCTCGCGACAGCGTCGTTCCGGGCACGATCGGCCTGTTCGTCGCGCCCGCTCCCGCGGGCGTCGTCGTTGCGGCCGTGGCCGCGGAAGGCCCCGCAGGGCAAGCGGGCGTGCGGGTGGGCGACGTGGTGCGAAGCTACAACGGCGTCGCCGTGCTTGACACGCGGCAGTTCTACCGCCTGATGCTGGACAGCACGCCGGGCAGCAGCGCGCAGGTCGAGCTCGTTCGCGACGGCTCCGTGCAGCGCATCGAGGTGCCGGTCAAGGAGACCGACACGGCCCCGCGAGGCTAGGCGAGCTTCCTTGCGGGCCGGTCGAGCTCCTGGAGCAGGCTCTCGGGCTTCACCGGCTTGACGAGATGGAGGTGGAAGCCGGCCTCCCTGGAGCGGCGCTTGTCCTGCTCGCCGCCGTACGCGGTCACGGCGATGAGCCTCGCCTGGGCGGTCGCCGGGTCGGTCCGCAGCGCCGCGGCAACCTGGTAGCCGTCGGTATCGGGCAAGCCGATGTCGCAGAGCACGATGTCGGGGCGCGTCCTTTGCGCCGCTTCCAGTCCTTCGCGGCCGCTGTAGGCCAAGGTGACCTTGTATCCGCAGAGCTCGAGCAGCCTGCGCAGGCTCTGGGCCGAGTCGTGGTCGTCCTCCACGACGAGGATGCGCACGTCGTTGCGCGCCTCGAGCGCCGGAAGCTCGGGCTTCGACGGCGGCCGGCTCTGGAGGTGCTGCAGGCGCCCGCGCAAATTGGAGAGCGCGTTGAAAATCTGGAACTTCAGCGCGTCGACGCCGCGCAGCGGTCCCGCTTCAATGCCCACGTGGCCGTCGGAACAGAAGAGAAGCCGTGCGGTGTGCTCGATGGTGCGGATCATGACCCGCGCCTCGAGGTCGTTCACTGCCTCGACGGCGCGCTTGCACAAGGTGGTGACTTGCGCGAGCGTGTCCGGGTCGTTGCGGCCGCCTGGAGCCGCCACCACGGTATGCATCAGCGCTGCGTAGAGAGTGAGAGCTTCGTCCAGCTCGCGTTTTGGCATGTTATGGATAGCCTGCCTCGAACAAACGCACGATGTTACCGTTGCGGTGACGTGCGTCCCGTCGGCTATACCGTGATTCTTGGTGTAACTGAATGGACTACGTTGCAGGCGCAAAACCCCGGGGTCGCAGACTCCCGGTTCCTCGCCGCGAGCGCACAGGCGATTCTCCGCACCCGCCCCTCGGGGGCGGGGCGAAGAAGCGCGATCAGGGCTGCGGGATGCGGCGGATGTAGCCCTCGCGGGTCAGCTCGACCCGGTCGCCGACCTGAAGACCGGCGGACGGCGTATCGAGGAGCTGCAGGGTGCCGTCGTCCATCCGGACGTTGAGGCGGTTCATCGCGGAGGGCGCCGAGCTGCCGCTCGAGGCCGTCGCCGCTATCGGAGACATGCTCTCGATCTTGCCGAAGCCAGGCCGCAACTGGGCGGTGGCCGAGGCCACCGGCACGGAGGGTGCGGGAGCGGCCGAGGTCGACCCGGGCGACGTGACGACATTAGTAGAAGGTGCAGGCGCCGGCGGTACGACCACTATGGGCGCGGGTTCCCTGTGACTGCACGCGCCCAGCAATGCCACCACGACGACAGACACCGGAAGAATCAGGAACTTGCTCATTGCTAAGCCTCCTTGGTTGGATCTTTCGCAAGAGGAGTAGCAATCTGCGTTCCTCTCCGCCGGGGCCCCGGCCGCTAGAATCGGCCGCATCTTGCCAACCACTCGAGCGCTTCCGGCCGCCCTGCTCGCGCTGTGCGCGTTCGCGGCGCGCGCGGACACCATGGACCAGGACCTCATCGCCGCCGCCGGAAAGGACGACCTCGCGCGGATTTCGGCGCTTTTAAAAAGAGGCGCGAACGTGAATGCCCGCGACGCGCAGGGCCGCACGCCCGTCATGGCGGCGACCTACGCCCGCCACGCCAACGCGGTCGAGGCGCTCATCCGTGCGGGCGCGGACGTGAACGCCCGCGACGAGATGCTGAACAATCCGTTTCTCTATGCCGGGGCCGAAGGCATGCTGGACATCCTCAAGCTCGCCAACGCTGCCGGGGCCGACCCACGTCTCACCAACCGTTACGGCGGCACGGCGCTGATTCCGGCCGCGGAGCGGGGCCATGTGGAGGTGGTGGACTGGCTGCTCGCGAACACCAAGGTGGAGGTCAACCACGTGAACCGGCTGGGATGGACGGCGCTGCTCGAGGCGATCGTGCTTTCCGACGGCGGGCCGAGGCACCAGCGGATCGTCGCCTCGCTCATCCGCCACGGCGCCGATGTCAACATCCCCGACCACCAGGGCCGAACGCCGCTCCACCATGCGCGATCGCGCGGGTATGTGGAGATCGGCTCGCTGCTCGAAGCCGCCGGCGCGCGTCCCTAGCTTGCAACTTCAGTAAGGCAGGATTAACGGAAACGGGCGACGCGTTTGCCCTATTGTGGCGGACCCCATTGTGACGCCCCGCCTGAAGGTCTTGCTCGTGCTGGGCCATCCGCGCAGGGACAGCCTTTGCGGGGCGCTCGCGGAAGCGTTCGCGGCCGGCGCGCGGCAGGCGGGGGTCGACCTGCGGCGGCTCGATCTCTGCGACCTGGAGTTCAACCCCAACGTGACCGCAGGCTCGCCCCGCAACCAGCTGCTCGAGCCCTCGATCCGTCAGGCAGTCGACCTCGTCCGGTGGGCCGACCACCTGGTGTTCGTGTTTCCGACCTGGTGGGGCACGATGCCCGCGCTGATGAAAGGCTTCCTCGACCGGGTGCTGATGCCGGGTTTTGCGTTCGAAGAACACGAGGAGGGCGGCGGCTGGGACAAGCTCCTGACCGGAAGATCGGCGCACCTTCTCACCACGATGGACACGCCGAAGTGGGTCTATCGCTGGATCTACAAGGCGCCGGGCCTGAACAGCCTCGCCCGCGCTACGCTCGGGTTCTGCGGCATCGGGCCGGTGCGCACGACCCTCTTCGGCGTGGTGAAGGACTCGGATGCCGCCGTGCGGGCGCGTTGGCTCCAGGAGGCGCGCGCGCACGGACTGCGTTTGCGCGACGGCGTGCTCACGGTCGGGGAACGCCGGCGCAGGTCGCTCGGCGCCTGGGTTGCCGCGATGCGGCTCCAGTTCCATCCGATGGCCTGGGGCGCCTACGCGATCGGCGCCGCCGGCGCCGTGCAGGCGAGCGGAAGCTTCGACGCCGCGGCGTTCTGGCTGGGCCTCGTCAGCCTCTTTCTGCTCGAAGTGATCACCGTGTTCACCAACGACTATTTCGACTTCGAAAGCGACCGCCGCAACCGGAACTTCGGCCCGTTCACGGGCGGATCGCGCGTGCTGGTCGACGGCCGCATCACCCCGGCGCACATGAGATCCGGCATCGCATGGGCCATGGGCGGGTTCGTCGCCGCCTTTCTCGCGCTCTCCGCCATGGTGCCCGCGCCGGGATTGATCGTGCTCGGCCTGATCGCGATTCTCGCCGTCGGCTATACGACGCCGCCGTTGAAGCTCTGCTGGCGCGGCCTCGGCGAGGTCGACGTCGCCCTGACCCACAGCACGGTCATCATCCTGTGCGGATTCCTGTTTCAGGGCGGCGCCTGGAACGCTTCGTTTCCCGGGCTGGTCAGCGCGCCGCTCTTCCTCGCGGTGCTTCCGGCGATCATCCTGTCCGGCATACCGGACTACGCCGCGGACCAGGCGGCGGGGAAGCGCTCGCTCGCCGTGGTGGTGGGACCGCGCGCGGCCGTCCGCATCGCGCAGGCGGCGGCGATCCTGGCGGCGGTCACGGCGCTGGTGTGGGCGCAGCGCGACGTGGCGGCGTCCTCGTTCGACGGCATCGGCCTTGCCGTCGTGCCGCACGCGCTCCTGCTCACCTGGCTTCTCGAGCGCCATTTGAGAAGCGCCCGGCCCGGCGGGAGAATCGACGGCCTGATGGCGCTCGCGCTCCTCTACATCGTGTGGTTCGTGGCCGTGCCGCTCTACCGACTCACTTGATGCGCGGCGAGAAGACGCACTCGGTCCGCGCGCTGGAGCGCACTTACCGGACCGGGGCCGACGAGGTCCGCGCCTTGCGCGGCGTCGACCTGGACTTGTGCTCGGGCGAGATCGTCGCGCTTCTCGGCCCCTCGGGCAGCGGCAAGTCGACGCTGCTCAACCTTCTCGGCGGGCTCGACCGCCCCGACGCCGGCGAGATCCGGTTCCAAGGCGAAGAGCTCACGCGTTTCGACGATCGCGCGCTGGCGCGCTACCGGCGCCGCCACGTCGGCTTCGTGTTCCAGGCCTACAACCTGATCCCCAGCCTGACTGCGCGGGAGAACGTCGAGCTCGCATGCGACGGCGCCGAGCGCCCGATCGGCGCGGCCGACGCGCTCGGGCTCGTGGGGCTGAGCGCGCGAATGGACCACTTCCCGGGGCAGCTCTCCGGCGGCGAGCAGCAGCGCGCCGCGGTCGCGCGCGCGATCGCGAAACGGCCCGAGCTCCTGCTGTGCGACGAGCCGACCGGCGCGGTCGACCGCCACGCGGGCGTGCAGGTCCTCGAGGTCATCGAGCGCTGCAGCCTCGAATTGGGCGCGGCGACCGTGCTCGTCACGCACAACGTAGCGATCGCGGCCATGGCCGACCGGGTGCTCGGCCTCACCGACGGAAGGATCGCCGAGGCTCGGCGCAATGCGCCGCGCCGCAAGGCGACGGACCTTTCCTGGTAAGCGGGTAAGCGTGCTGCCGATTCTCGAACGCAAGCTGCTGCGCGACCTGCGGCAGCTCGCCGGCCAGGCGGTGGCGATCGTGCTGGTCGTGGCCTGCGCGGTGGCGACGGCGGTCATGTCGTTCGGGGTGCTGCGCTCGCTGGACGCTGCGCGTGCGCAGTACTACGAGCGCTGCCGCTTCGCCGATGTCTTCGTTTCGCTGCAGCGCGCGCCCGAGGCCGCCGGCGAGGCGATCCGGCGGCTGCCGGGCGTTGCCGGCGTGGACACCCGGCTGGTCGCCGATGTGGCCGTCGGAGTTCCCGGCACCGAAGAGCCGATCGCCGCGCGGGTTCTCTCGTGGCCTGAGCGCGGCGAGCCCGAAGTCAACGCGATCGTACTGCGCCGCGGGCGATTCATCCGCGCCGATGCGCCCGAGGTGATCGTGAACGAGAGCTTCGCCGAGGCGCACGGCCTCGGACCCGGCGACCGGCTGGACATGGTGCTGGGTGGCCGCAAGCGCGAAATGGCGATCGTGGGCCTCGCGCTGTCGCCCGAATACGTCTATGCGCTCGGCCCCGGGATGCTGTCGCCCGACGAGCGGCGTTTCGCGATCCTGTGGACCGGGCGTCGCGTGCTCGAAGCCGCGCTGGGCGTGAGCGGCGAGTTCAACGACCTCGCGCTTCGGTTGAACGAATCGGCCTCGGTGGAGGGCGTGGCGCGGCAGGTCGAGGCCGCGCTCGAGCCCTACGGCGCGGTCGAAGCGCACGGCCGGGAACGCCAGCCCTCGGATGCCTTTCTCTCGGCCATGCTCCACCAGATCGCCGGAGTCGGGCGAATCGCTCCCGCGATCTTCCTCGTCGTCGCGGCCTTCCTGGTCCACAGCGTGCTTGTCCGGCTGGTCGACACCCAGCGCCAGCACATCGGCGTGCTGAAGGCGCTCGGGATCGGGGACGTCAGGATCGCATGGCACTACCTCGAGCTTGCGCTTGTCCTGGGCGTGCTGGGTATCGCGGTGGGGCTGGCAGCCGGGACGATTCTCGGGCACGGCCTCACACGCCTTTACGCGCAGTTTTTGCACTTCCCCTTCCTGTCCTTCGAGCACGACCCACCGAGCGTTGTCGCGGCCTGCGCTATCTCGATCGTGGCGATGGCAACCGGCGCCGCGCGGGGCGTGCGCGCCGTTTCGCGCCTCGCGCCCGCTGCTGCGCTCGCGGCACCCGTGCCGCCCGGCTACCGGCGCACATGGCTCGACCGCCTGCTGCTTCGAGGCCCGGCGCGCGGCGCGACCAGGATGGTCCTGCGCCATCTCGGCCGGTTTCCGCTTCGCGCCGCCCTCACGGTCGCGGGGCTCGCGCTCGCCGTGGCGCTGCAGATCGCCATGCTCTTCAGCTTCGACGCGCTCGATCGCATGCTCGGCTTCCACGCGCGGGCGGAGGCCCGCGACTTCGCGGTGTGGTTCCCACGGCCGCTGCCGGCCTCCGCCGCCGCGGAAGTCGCGCGCTGGCCGGGCGTGCTGAAAGCGGAGGGCTGGCGCGCGCTGCCGGCCAAGCTAGGCTCAGGAGGACACGCTCGCGAAGTGAACGTCACAGGTCTCTCGCAGTCCGCGATGCTGCGCACGCTTCTCGACGCGGACCTGGCGCCCGTGCCGGTGCCGCGGCAGGGACTTGCGCTCGCGGGGAAGCTCGCGTCGCTGCTGAAGGTCGGCGTGGGCGACCGCGTCACGCTGCAGCCCATCGGATCGCGCATCCAGGCGGATCTGCCGGTCGCGCGGATCGTCGAGGAGTACATCGGGCTCGACGCGTACATGGACCTCGATGCGCTGAACGCGCTCGCGGGGGGCGAGCCCGCGATCAGCGGCGCGGACCTCGCCGTCGACCCGCGGCAGCGCGGCGAGTTCCTGCGCAGCCTGAAGGACAACGGCGCGATCGCCGGAGTCAGCGAACGCTCGGCGGTGCTGGCGTCGTTCCGGGGCACGATGCTGCGCACGCTGACGCTGATCGTCTCGTTCTTCGTCGCCTTTGCCGGTCTGACCGCGTTCGGCGTTGCCTTCAGCAGCGCCCGGATCACGCTTTCCGAGCGCGAGCGCGAATTCGCGACGCTCGGAGCGCTGGGGTTCAGCGCGGCCGAGATCGGCCGCATCCTGTCGTTCGAGACGGCGCTACTTCTGGTTGTCGCGCTCGCGCCGGGATGCCTGCTCGGGTGGGGGCTTGCGTGGGTCATCGTCCAGCGCCTCGACACGGAGCTCTACCGCGTGCCGCTGGTGGTCAGCGCGAATACGGTCGGGCTCGCGGTGTTCGTCCTGGTCACCGCGGCGCTGCTCTCGACGTGGAGTGTCGCGCGGCACATTGGCCGCATGAATCTGCCGGCGGTGCTGAACGCGAGACAGTAGGCGCCCTGCGTGAAGCGTGGCTCGCGCCGCAGTTGGGCGAGCACGCCGCGCGCCAGGTGTCGACGCTGATCCTGATCGCGCTTTTCGCGTCCTATATCGGGTACGTGCTGCGCCGGTGGCCGATCGCTTCAAGCGTCGTCGCGGGAAATAATCGAGGGGTACGACTTCGCGGCGGGCCGGCTTTGGGTGTTCTTCCGCCTCTGGCGCGCTCACTGAGGAGTACGACCTTCGCTACTCGCGAACGCGCGCGGTAGAGTGCGGCGTCCCGGCTGCCACACGGCGCTGCGGATCCTGGGCCCGGCGGGATTCCAAACCCTTAGCCGGGCCTTTCCCTATTTGCAGACGGCGCGGGTGGGCGCTCAAAAGCTGAGCGTCGCAGCGCCCTGCTTGATCTGCTCGTGTATGACGCTCGCGCCGCTGATGGCCACGCCCTCGATGAGGTCCTGCTGCTCGTAGCCGCGCGCCTTCGCACAGGGCGTGCACGCGTACACGGTGCCACCGCGCTTCATGAAGTCCTGCACCAGCTCGCGCAGCGGAGAAAGGGGCGGCACCACAGTGGTCTCGAGCGCTCGCTTGCGCACAAGATCCACGGACGCGCTCGTCAAAAAGACCGTGACCTTGAGGCCGGCGGTCAGGCCTCCGCACGCGATGGTGAACCCAACCGAGGATAGCTCGTGGTCGGTGCCGCGGGTCATGAGGACGACAAGGCTGCGGCTGGTCTCCGTCATGGAAGGCTCCTTGGATGAAAACGCTGAGCATGCGCCATCGGCTAAACGCGCCGCAACCCTTCGATACCACGGGCACAGCGTCAAGATTCTCGCTACTGCCGCAGGGTGCGTATTTTGCTGACCCGGCAGGGCATCCACGTCCGGCTGGTCGCTGCCATGACAGCGGCGCTCCCAACTTTCGCCCTCCCGGCGGCGGCGCAGGACCGAAGCAGCTGCACGAGCTCGAGCTCGCCGACTACCTCGACATCAAGCGCCGCTCAGAATGTGGATATGGTTATAAAGAATGTTAAAAATATTCTTTGAGGTTATAAAGGTTTTTTATAGCATCGATGCCCCATGGGATTTCCCGCCGAGGCACCGACCAAGGAAGCCGAGCTCGCGCGCGAGCTTGGTTCCATCGCGCATGACTTTGCGCCCGCCGCTCTGGCGAGCAGCCTGTCGGCGGAAGACATGGTCCTGACCGACGCGATTGCGCGCGCAGGGCTGCCGATCGAAATCTTCGTTCTCGACACCGGCCGCCTGCACGGCGATACGCTCGCGCTGGTCGAGCGTATCCGCGGCCGCTACGGCCTCGAGCCCGAGGTGTTCCACCCGGATCCGGTCGCCGTCCTTCAGTATGTGAAGAATCACGGCCGCGACGCGTTCTATCGCGACACGGAGCTGCGCCAGCGCTGCTGCGAGATCCGGAAGGTGAGGCCGCTGCGCCGGGCGCTCTCGGGGCGGCGCGCCTGGATCACGGGGCTGCGCCGCGAGCATTCCGCGGCGCGCTCAGGCCTGCCGGCGCGGGAACACGACCAGGTGCACGGTCTCGAGAAGTTCAATCCGCTCGCCGCGTGGAGCGAAGAGGAGGTGTGGTCGTACCTGCGCCGCTTCGAAGTGCCGTACAACCCGCTCTACGACCAGGGCTACCGCTCCATCGGCTGCGCCCCCTGCACCCGCCCCGTGGTCGCGGGCGAAGACGTGCGCGCCGGACGCTGGTGGTGGGAAGCAGCCTCGAAAAAGGAGTGCGGCCTGCACGTGGCGGCGGAGCCGGCCGATGCTCGCTGAACGCTCGCACCTCGACTGGCTCGAGTCGGAAGCGATCTACATCCTGCGCGAGGTCGCGGGCCAGTGCCAGAACCCGGTGCTGTTCTTCTCCGGCGGCAAGGACTCCCTCTGCCTGCTGCGCCTCGCCGAGAAGGCGTTCCGCCCAGGGCGCTTCCCGTTCCCGCTGCTGCACATCGACACCGGGCACAACTTCCCCGAGGTGATCGCGTTTCGCGACCGCCGCGCCGCGGAGCTCGGCGAGCGCCTGATCGTGCGCAGCGTCGAAGACTCGATGCGGAAGGGTTCCGTTCGTCTGGCTTCCGAAAATCAAAGTCGAAATGCGGCGCAGTCGGTCACGCTGCTCGAGGCGATCGCGGAGTTCGGGTTCGACGCGGCGATCGGCGGCGCGCGGCGCGACGAGGAAAAGGCGCGCGCCAAGGAGCGCGTGTTCTCGTTCCGCGACGAGTTCGGCCAGTGGGACCCGCGCAACCAGCGGCCGGAGCTGTGGAGCCTCTACAACGCGCGCGTGCACCCGGGCGAGCACGTGCGGGTGTTCCCCATCAGCAACTGGACCGAGCTCGACGTCTGGCAGTACATCCGCCGCGAACGCCTGGAAGTGCCGGAAATCTACTTCGCCCACCGCCGCCCCGTGGTGCGCCGGCGCGGCCTGCTCGTGCCTGTGACGCCGCTCACGCCGCCACGCGCGGACGAGGCGGTCGAGGAGGTTTCGGTGCGCTTTCGCACCGTCGGCGACATCAGCTGCACCTGCCCGGTGGAATCGTCGGCAGCCTCGATCGACGCGATCCTCGAGGAGACCCGGAGCGCTAGGCTGACCGAGCGCGGCGCCACGCGCATGGACGACCAGACGTCCGAAGCCTCCATGGAGCGGCGCAAGAAGGAGGGTTATTTCTGATGCAACCGCTGCGCTTCGCCACCGCCGGGAGCGTCGACGACGGCAAGAGCACGCTCATCGGGCGCCTGCTCTACGATGCGCACGCGCTGCAGGAAGACCAGGTTGCGGCGGTCGAGAGGGCGTCGCTGCGCCGCGGCGCCGGCGAGCTCGACCTCTCGCTCATCACCGACGGGCTCGAAGCCGAGCGCGAGCAGGGCATCACCATCGACGTCGCCTACCGCTACTTCGCCACGCCGGTGCGCAAGTTCATCATCGCCGACTCGCCGGGCCACGAGCAATACACGCGCAACATGGCCACGGGCACGAGCAATGCCGACGCGCTGGTGCTCCTCCTCGACGTCACCAAGCCGCTGCTGCCGCAATCGCGCCGCCACCTCGTCATCGCGCGCCTGCTCGGAATCCGCCACGCGATCGTGTTCGTGAACAAGCTCGATCTCGCGAACTATGCGCGCGCGGCCTACGAGCGCGTGCGCCGCGAGCTCGAAGCCTTCGCCGCGCCGCTGCGCTTCGATTCGCTCGTCTGCATCGCGGGCTCGGCGCTGCGCGGGGACATGGTGGTCGAGCGCGGCGAGCGCCTCGACTGGTACGGCGGCCCGACGCTGCTCGAGCGGCTGGAAAGCGTGCCCGCCTCGGCCGACCGCGCCGCCGCGGGTCCGCTGCGCTTTCCGGTGCAGCTCGTCTCGCCGCCGCGCGCCGGCCGTCCGCGCGCCCATCCGCGCGCCTATATGGGACGCATCGAGTCCGGTCACGTCCTCGCCGGCGCGCCGGTGGTTGCCCTGCCTGGGGGGCGCACGACCCGGGTGCGCCAGATCGTGGTCCACGGCGCCGAGCGCGAGATCGCCGTCGCCGGCGACTCGGTGTCGCTCGTGCTTGCCGACGAGCTCGACCTCTCGCGCGGCGACCTGCTCGCCGACCCCGCGCAGCCCCCGCGCGAGGCGCGCTCGCTCGAGGCCACGCTCATATGGCTCGGCGCCGAGCCGCTGCGGCCCGCGGCGCGCTACCTCGTGCAGCTCGCTTCGCGCCGCGTGGCCGGAAAGGTGGCCGAGGTGCAAAGCCGCCTCGACATCGACACGCTCGACGAGCGCGTGGTGGAAGGCAACGTGGTGGCGAACGACATCGTCAACGTGCGCCTTTCGCTGCAGGCGCCGCTGTTTGCCGATGCCTACGAGGCCGTGCGATGCACCGGCGCGCTCATCCTGATCGACGAGGCCACGAATCAAACGGTGGCTGCCGCGCTCGTGCGCTGAGGGCTCCTTGTGGTCATGGCCCCCTATGGGGCTACTTGGTGTCCGAAGGCGCGCACCCGCGGGCGGCCCAGGCGGAGAGCGCCGCATCGGGCTGGCGCATCCAGCCCATCAGTTGCCTTCCTTGATCGCCCAGCAGGCAGTGATGAAACGCGGTCACCGCCTGGGCGTGAGGCGTCATGGCGGCGAAAACCGCCTTGTCCACGCGGGGAGGAGGGCGCCGATGAGCGAGAGCGTCGATGGCCAGGTGCTCGGCGGCAATAGGGTAGAAGGCAGGGTCGGAAGCGCCGCGCCGCGCCGCGATGGCTGCGGCCTGCGCGCCGCTGCCGAGGAGCCAGCGCGGAAGCTCGACCAGCTCGGTGCGGCGCAGGACGAAGGCGATGTCGCTCCAGTAGTTGTAGTCGGCGCCGCGCAGCTCGGGGAGAAGCGTCCGGTCGAAGATCGCGCGGCGGCGAAACGCTTCAGCGCTCTCCGCGAGCACCGAGGAAGGCAGGATCGCGGCCCAGGGGCTCGTCTCGAGGCGCCGGCGACCCGACTCGGCGTCCATGAGCCACAGCGCGTGCCGCGGCGGCTCCGAATAGTGGGCTGAGCGAATCCGCCGCGGATAGTCGTCGACGAGCGGCGCGCTGCGCGCGCTCAGCTCGCGCAGCGCGTCCGCGTCGGCCATGAAAAGCGCGGCGAGCTCCGCGGGGCTGTCGACACCGAGGCGGCGCAGCTCGCTCCCCGTGCGCTCGAGCGTCCAAAGCCGCGAAAACTGCTCGCGTGTCGCGGGCGCGATCCCGCCGCGGCTGCCGACGAGGATCCAGTCGCGGTGGAAGCCCGACCAGAGAGAGCAGTCCTCGAACGCGTCGCAGAAGGCGCGGATGATGGCGAGCGCCTCGTCCTCGAGCACGAGATAGGCGGGCAGCCAGTAGGTGGCGATCCCGGCGGGATTGAGGTGGTCCTTCACGAGCTCGAAATATTCGCGCGTATAGAGCGAAGCGACGCCCGCCATCTTCGGCGGCGGCGGCTCGCCGGTGATGAGGTCGTAGCGCCGCGAGGTGGTCTGAAGGAAGAAGCGGCCGTCCTCGACGTGGGTGCGCACGCGCGGGTCGCGCAGCGGGTCGCGCGCGGGGTCGGGGTGCGCGACGCTGCTCATGTCCAGGATGTCCCTCGACACGTCGACGACCTCGAGCGAGCGCAGGTCGGGGAGATCGGTGAGCGCGGCCGCGGTCATGCCGACGCCGAAGCAGACGAGCAGCGCGTGCTCGATCTTCGGATGGAGCGCGGCCGGGAGGTACGCGAACAGCTTCATGTAGCGCTGTATGCCGATGGCCGTGGAGGCCATGGAGTACGAATTGGTGGCGAGGCGCAGGAACAGCGGCTCGCCGAGAAAGTCGTGCGCGAGGTAGAACGTGGTCTGCTCGGGGCCCTCGCGCGCCGCGACGATGCGGCCGGCGAAGCGCTGTTCGACGCCTCGCCAGTGCTTCTCCGCCATGGTGCCGAACGGAAAGAGGGCGAGCGCGAGCGCCGCGGCGAACGCGGGACCAAGCGCGCGCCAGTGCGGCGCTTCGGAACGGGGAATGACGAGGACGGCCACGGCATAGACGAGCGCCAGCGCGAAGAACGAGCGCTCGAGGCCGAGCACCGGCAGCAGGATGAACGCAGCGAGGAGCGACCCGAGCATCGCCCCGAGCGTGTTGGCGAGGGTGAGCGCGCCGGTCGCGATGCCCGCGTCGTCCATGCTGCTTCGCAGCCGCTCGCCCAGCGCGGTGAAAAGAAATCCGGAGAGGAGGGCCGGCGGCGCCAGGAGGAACGCGCACAGAATCGCGGCGCTCGCCGCCGACTGCGCGTGCACGGGCGCGAGGCGCGCGAGCAGCCACGGATACGCCGCGTACGCGCCGACCACTGCGAGCGCCGCGGCCGCCGCCGCGGCGCGCGCCATGCCGCCGGAGAGCGGCCGGCGGCGCGAAACGCGCGCCGCGACGAGCCCGCCGAGGCCGATTCCGGCGAGCACCACCGCGAGCATCACCGCGAAGAGGAGCGGGGTGCCATCGATGAAGAGAAGCAGGAAGCGAAATCCGACGACTTCCAGCGCGAGAAGCGCGCCTCCCGCCAGACAGGCGGCCCCAAGGACGCGGCGGCGGCCTTTCGCTGTTGCATTAAGGGATCTGACTTCCTCGATCTTGATGATGCTCGAGACGCGCAATGCGATGAGTGCCGCCGCGAGGTTGCACGCCGCGCCGGCGAAGCCGCTGCCCCGGAGCCCGAGCGAGGGAATGAGCACGAGCTCGGCGCCGAGCGTGCCCGCAACCGCGCCGAGCGTGTTGATGCCATAGAGCCGGCCGAGCGCAAAGCCGTAGCTGCCGGTGAGCGCTTCCAGCGGCTTCGCGACGAGCGGCAGGCTCGCGCCGAGCGCCGTGGCGGGAATCAGCATGAGAACGAAAGCGATGCCCAGGCGCGCCGCGTCGAGGGCGGCGACGTCGTCCACGAGCGGCGCGAGGAGCGGGCGGAAGAGGGCCGGGAGGTACGGAAAGGCGCCGGCGAGCACCGCGCCCGACGCCGCGGCCAGCGCCTCGACCAGCGCATAGCCGAGCAGCGGCTGCTTCCAGCGGCGGGCGAGCGCCATGGCCGTCGCGTTGCCGAGGCCCAGCCCCCCCATGAAAGCCGCGACGACGAGCGCCGCCGACCACACGCTGTTGCCGACGACGAGGCCGGCCTGGCTGAACCAGACCGTCTCCAGGACGAGCGCGCCTGCGCCCGAGAGGAAGAACATTCCAAGGACCGCCGGTAGCGCCGGCGTTGTTATTGTTCTGGCCACGCAGGCGCGAGCTTACCGCATGCGCCCGCGGACCTCCGTGCTCGCGCACCGCGCTACGGACGCACCAGCCGGCCCTCGCGAGTCAATTCGACGCGATCGCCCACCTCGAAGCGCTCACCGGCCTGCACCACGTCCTGCGTGGTGCCGTCGGCCATCTTCAGACGGTACGCCATGGTTGCGCTCGTGGCGGGACCGGCCGTGCCGCCCGCCGCCGCCGGCGCGGACGAGAGCGAAAGCACGCTGGCCGATTCGACGGTGCCGGCGCCCGGGCGATACGCGGGTGACGTTGAGCCGGTTGAAGCGGGGCTACCGGCAGGTGGGGGCGGGTTCGGCGCGGGTGCGGCGCAGGCGGCGAGCAGCAACGACATCGCGGCGGCGCAAAGGAGGGTCCTCGATTTCATGCCCAAGAGATGCAGTCTTCGTGCCGGCCTGTCCGCTGGTACGAAAGAGCCATGGAAACGCCGTTCCGTTCTATTGACAGCCGCCATCGCCGCATCACAAAGTCCCGAGCGGGGAGACGACTTGAGGAGGCTCGGGTGAAGGCCGGTGGAGCGGCGCTCTTTGTGTGCGCGCTGGTTGTCGCTCCGGGCGCGGCGCTTGCGCAAGGCTGCGGCAAGCTCGCGGCCAGCGTGGACGATGCCCGTGCGATGCTGCTGCGCGCGGCGAACGAGCCGGCCTTCGAGACCGCCAAGAGCCAGGCGCTCAGGGCGAAGAATGCCCTGGACGGCGCTGCCCTGTCTTCGATGGACTGCCAGTGCAAGGCTGCCTACTCCGAGTTCGATACCGCCGCGTGGCGGGCGCGGCGCGCCCGCGACGCCTATTCGCCGAAGGAGTACGTCGATTCACTCGATGCCGCGATCCGCGCGTTCAACAACGCAATCGGCGAGCTGAAATCCTGCGCGGCCGAGCGCGCTCGCTAGCGCTGGCCATGACCACGCGAAGCAATCTCGTTGCTTTCCCGGGCGTCGAGCGCGAGCTCGTGCTCGAGCTCGCCGCCGTGCTCGCGCGCTACGGGGCGAACGCAGCGGCGCAGGAGCGGCTAAGGCGCGCTCGCCGGCCGGATCCTTTGCTGATGCGCCATGCGTACCAGGAGCTGCAGCGCCTCGGCGCGCATCACTGGCTTCTTGCGGTAGTTCGGGCGTGGCACGACGGCCTGTCCGACTTCGAGGCGCTTCGCACCCTGAAGGAAATGAACACCGACCGGTTCGACTTCAGTTGAACCCGCGCAGCCGCAGCACCCGCCCGTCCACGGCATAGATCGCGCTGCCGTAGTAGTTGCCGACCACGAGATATCTCGCCTCGCCGGCCTGGGTTTCATTGCCGGTGCCGTCGAAATAGCGCTCGCTCACGCCGAGGTATCCGCCCATGTATTCGGCCGCGTCGATCACGTTCTTTGGGATCTCATCCACATTTTTCTCCGCGACAATGTTGTGGTGCGGAAAATACCCGGGCGGGGGCCGCGGTGACGGACGGCGCGAAAAGTAGCATCCGCCGCTTCAGGGCGTGCGCTGCGGCGCTACTTCGGGACAGCTAGGCGGGGCTAGGCGGGCGAACGGGCGCCGGGCGCGGCGGCCGCAGGTGCAGCGGAATCCAGGACACGGCGACGTCGCCGTGGATGAAGGTCTGGCAGGCCATGCGGTGGCCGGCGGCAAAGTCCGCCTCGGAAAGGTGGTTGCGCTCCTTGTCCTTGATGGCGTCGGTGTTCTCGAGCCCGCGCTCGATCTTGCACTTGCAGGTGCCGCACAGGCCGGCGCCGCACTTGAACGGAATCCCGCCCTTTTCGCGGATCGACAGGCGCAAGAGGTTGCCGGGCTCGGCCGCGGTGACGACCTTGCCCTCGTTCGTGATGAAGGTGACGGTGACAGGCATTCAGATCCTCTCGAGCGACACGTCCAGTGCGCCCAGGCCCGCCAGGCTCTGCAGCTCGCGGCGCGCCTTCTCGAGGCTGTCGAAGCGCGGCAGGAACTTGGACGGCACGAGGTTCACCGATGCAGGGAAGGCCTCGTCGACGATCTTCACCTTCGGCTCGCCCTCGATCTGTGCGATCACGAATTGGGCGCGCTTGCGCCCGCAAAAGAGATAGTCGTAGGTCTCCACCGGCTTCAATCCGTCGCCCGCCTCGGTGCGGAACTGGCCCGGCTTGCTCGTCAGGATGACGTACATGGCGGCGTCGCCGGCACCAGGTTTTCCTGCGTAAGCGCCAGGTCGTGGTGGATCCAGAGCTGGCAGCAAAGGCGATAGCCGAGCTGCAGCCGCTCGCCGAGCAGCTTCTGCTCCTTCCAGTTGGGCGGCGGCAGGTGCTCGCCCCCCGCAAGGATGTGGCTCGCGCAGGTGCCGCACTGGCCCATGCCGCAGCGGTACCTGAGGTGCGGCCAGGGAAATTGCTTGATGCCGGCGCGCACCACGAGGTTGGTGTTCTCCTTCACCTCGCCCTCGTAAACCTGGCCCGCTTTGTGGACGGTGATCTTCGGCATCTCTTTGTATACGGTTTCCGGGTTGGAGCCCGAGGCGCCTTTTACTCTTTCCTGTGAAATCGCTGTTGACCTGGCTCAAAAGTCTAGTATATTGTATACAACATTGCAATTCCCCAGGCTAGCAATTCTTCTCAGGAGCCGCCCATGCCCGAACTCATGAACCAGGACCACTTCCGCACCGCCCTCGAAAACGCGATCAAGGGCAGGGCCGCCACCAAGGCGCCCTTCAGCGTCGCCTGGGCGAGCGGCAGGCTCTCCCGCGAGCACCTCGCGCGCTGGGCAGAAAACCACTACCACTACGTCGGTCCTTTTGCCGACTACCTCGGCTACATCTACGCGCGCATGCCGGACGAGTTCCAGGACGCGAAGGACTTCCTGCTGCACAACATGTACGAGGAGGAGATCGGCGGCGACCGGCATACCGATCTCCTGATCCGCTTCGCCGAAGCCTGCGGCACCACGCGCGCCCGCGTCACCAATCCCGACAACATGTCGGCCACCACGCGCGGCCTGCAAAGCTGGTGCTACGCCACGGCCATGCGCGAGGACCCGATCGTCGCCGTAGCGGGCCTGGTGGTCGGGCTCGAGTCGCAGGTGCCGTCGATCTACCGCAAGCAGACGCCCACGCTGCGCGAGAAGTACAAGTTCACCGACCAGGAGGTCGAGTTCTTCGACCTGCACATCGTGTCCGACGAGATCCACGGCGAGCGCGGCTACCAGATCGTGCTCGAGCATGCGACCACCCCCGAGCTGCAGCGCCGCTGCCTCAAGATCTGCGAGGTCGGCGCGCAGATGCGGCTCTCGTACACGACGGCCCTCTACTACGACTATGTGGCGCACGACGTTTCGCTCGCCGAGCTCGACATGGCCGAAAGGCAGGTCCCCGCCGGCGAACGGGCGCTGCTGCAGGCATGAGCATGCAGTTCATGAACCTGATCGGCGGCGAGCCCGTCGCCGCGTCCACGGGGCGGACCTTCGACGACGTCAATCCCGCCGACACGCGCGACATCGTCGGGCGGTTCCAGGCTTCGAGCCCCGCCGACGCGGCCGCGGCGGTCAACGCCGCCGCCGGCGCGTTCGATGGGTGGCGCAGGACCGCGGTCTCGAAGCGCGCGAAGGTATTGCAGGGCGCGGCCGACTACCTCGAGGCGAACGTCGCGCGCTTCGCCGAGGAGCTGACCCGCGAGGAGGGCAAGTCGATCGTCCTCGCCCGCGACGAAATCCTGCGCTCGGCGCAGACGCTGCGCTTCTACGCGGTGGAGGGCCAGTCGTTCACCGGCGAGACCTTCCCGAACGACGATCCCGACATGCTCGTCTACACCGCGCGCGAGCCGCTCGGCGTGGTGTCGGTGATCACGCCGTGGAACTTCCCGATCTCGATCCCCGCGCGCAAGATCGCGCCCGCGCTCATCACCGGCAACACGGTGGTGTTCAAGCCTTCTTCCGATGCGCCGCTCATCGGCTATCGCCTGGCGCAGGCGCTGCTCGAGGCGGGCCTGCCAAAGGGCGCGCTCAACTTCCTCACCGGCGCCGCGGGCGACGTGGGAGCGGCGATCACGGAGCCGGCGGCGGTCCGCGCGGTGTCCTTCACCGGCTCGACCGCCGCGGGCGAGCACATCCACCGCTCGGTGCCGCTCACCACGCGCACGCAGATGGAGCTCGGCGGGAAGAATCCGCTCATCGTGATGGAGGACGCCGACCTCGACAAGGCGGTCGACCTCGCGGTCAAGGGCGGGCTTTCGCTCAGCGGCCAGGCCTGCACCGGGACGAGCCGGCTGCTGGTTCACGCGCAAGTGCGCCTGCGCTTCACCGAGAAGCTGCTCGCCAAGGTGAAGGCGCTGCGCATCGGCAGCGGCATGGACCCGGCGGCGGACATCGGCCCGCTCGCCTCGCGCAGGCAGCTCGACACGGTGCTGCGCTACGTCGACCTCGGCAAACGCGAGGCTACGCACCTCCACGGCGGCGAGCGCCTCGCCGGCGGGAGCTTCGCGCACGGCTACTATGTCTCGCCGGCGGTGTTCACCGACGTCAAGCCCTCCATGCGCATCGCGCGCGAGGAGATCTTCGGGCCGGTGCTCGCCATCATCGAGGTCACGGGCTACGAGGACGCTCTCGCGGTGGCCAACGACACCGACTACGGGCTCTCGGCCGCGATCGCCACGAGGAACCCGGCGTACATGCACCGCTTCGCGCGCGACATCCAGTCCGGCACGGTGAAGATCAACCGGACGACCACCGGCAATCTGGTCAATGCGCCTTTCGGCGGGCTCAAGCGCTCGAGCACCTCGACCTTCCGCGAGTCCGGCCGCGCGGGGCTCGAGTTCTACACGCAGATCAAGACGGTGTACCAGGGGCTATGAGAACCGCGTTCAAGCTCGAGCTCGCCGAAGCGCGCGCCATGGCGCAGGCGGCGCTGAGGAAAGCCGACGAGCTCAAAGTGCCGGAGACGGTCTGCATCGTCGACGACGGCGGCTACCCGATCGCGCTCGAGCGCATGGACGGCGCTCGCGTCACCGGGCCGCAGATCGCCTGGAACAAGGCCTTCACCGCGGCGGGACACAAGCGCTCGACCCATCTATTCACCACGCCGCCGAACGGCCCGGCGCTGCCGGGCAACGAGGCCTTCGGCATCCAGTGGAGCTTCGAGGGCCGCTTCGCCGCGTTCGTCGGCGGCTTCCCGGTGGTGGTGAACGGCGAGGTCGTGGGCGGGGTCGGGCTCTCCGGCGGCAACGGCGAGCAGGACACGAAATGCGGCCTCGCCGCGCTGCAGGCGCTGAAGGACCTGCTCGGTCCGAAGCAAGCGGTGCTGGTCGAGGCCGACATCAAGAAATGAGCTTCCGCGTCACGCTGGAAAGCGGCGAAGCGTTCTCTGCCGGGAACGAGTCGCTTCTTGCTGCGGCGCTCAACGCCGGGATCATGCTGCCCAGCGACTGCCGGCAAGGCGCGTGCGGCACCTGCCGCATCCGGCTTCTCGAGGGCAAAGTGGCGTACGCCGAGCCGCCGATGGCGCTCGCGCCCGAGGACGAAGCCGACGGCTTCGCCCTCGCCTGCCAGGCGCGGGCAATGTCCGATCTGCGCATCCGCATGGAGAGCCTCGCGCTGCCGCCGGCGGAAAGTCGCCGCGCAACCGTCGCGGGTCTCGAGCGGCTGACGCCGGACGTGATCCACCTGCGGCTCGATCTCGAGCAGCCGGTGGACTACGCGCCAGGCCAGCACATGAAGCTGTGCCTGGCGGACGGCACGACGCGGAATTTCTCGATGGCCTCGCGGCCGCGCGGCACGGAGGTCGACTTCCATGTGCGCCGCATTCCCGGCGGACGCTTCACGGACGTGCAGCTCGGCGCCATGCGCCCCGGACAGCAGATCGAGGTCGAGCTGCCGCACGGCGCCTTCATCTTCCGCCGGCAGGACTACCGGCCGGTGATCATGGCCGTGACCGGCACCGGGCTCGCGCCGGTTCGGGCGATGCTCCAATCGCTGCTCGACGATCCGGACTGCCCGCAGATCACGCTCTACCGCGGCGGCAGGACCAACGACGATCTCTATCGGCACGAAGAGCTGCAGGCTTGGCGCGAGCGCCTCGCCGGCTTCCAGTACGTCCCGGTGCTTTCGCGCGCCGGCCGGCGCTGCTACGTGCAGGACGCAATCTGCGCTGATTTCCAGGATCTCTCGCAGCACGCGATCTATCTGTGCGGTTCGCCGGCGATGACCGTTGCGGCGCGCGCTGCAGTACGGAGGAAGGGCGCGGACACGGCCTACGTGTACGCGGAGGGCTTCAGCTTTCAATTCCAGGAGGAGACCACATGAAGCGATCGATTCTTGCCGCGCTAGCGCTCGCCGCCGGCTTTGCGGCATATGCGCAACCTTATCCATCCAAGCCGGTGCGGGTCGTCGTGAGCACTGTGCCAGGGCCGCTGGACACCTTCGCGCGCATGGTGCTCGACAAGATGTCGGCGGCGCTCAAGCAGCCGTTCGTGGTCGAGAACAAGCCCGGCGCCGGCGGCAATATCGCCGCCGACATGGTGGCCAAGTCGCCCGCCGACGGCTACACGCTGCTCTTCGCCATCGACACGACGTTTACCGTCAATCCTTCCATATACAAGACGCTGCCGTTCGACCCGGCCAAGGACTTTGCCGCCATCTCGGTCCCCGTCACGTACGGCCAGCTGCTCGCCGTGCACGCGTCGGTTCCGGCGAATTCGGTCAAGGAGCTGGTGGCGCTTGCGAAGCAAAAGAAGCTCACCTATGCCTCCGGCGGCAACGGCACCCCGAGCCATCTTTCCGGTGCGTACTTCCTCGCCGCCGCCGGCATCGACATGACGCACGTCCCCTACAAGGGCACCGGCCAATCGGTGATCGACGTCGTCGCCGGTCAGGTGGACTCGATTTTCGCGGTGACCACCGGCGTGCTGCCGCACGTGAAGTCCGGCAAGCTGCGCGCGCTCGGCATCTCGAGCGCCAAGCGCTCGGCGCTCGCGCCTGAGGTGCCCACCATCGCGGAGTCTTATCCGGGATTCGAAGCCGCGTTCGCCTATGCGTTCATGGCACCCGCCGGCACGTCCGTCGACATCGTGCACGCGCTCAATCGCGAGGTGCTGAACGCGCTGGCGCAGCCCGACGTGCAGGAAAAGAACCGCACCTTCGACTACGTCGCGACGGGTCTCAACCCGAGCCAGTCGGCAGCGTGGCTGAAGGAGAACCGGGAACGCTGGGCGCAGGTCATCAAGCGCGCCGGTATCATGGCGGAATGACGCTCAAGGATCATCCTTCGCTCGGGCAGCGCGTCGCCGACGAGCTGCGCCGCTCGATCCTCACCAACCGGAGAAAGCCCGGCGACCGGCTGATCGAGGACCGCCTGTCCGAGGAGCTCGGCGTCTCGCGCATCCCGATCCGCGAGGCGCTGCGCTCGCTCGCCGCCGAAGGCCTCGTGGACGTGCAGCCGCGGCGCGGCGCATCGGTCGCCGAGGTCTCGCCGGAAGTCGCGCGTGACCTCGTCGAGGTGCGCGCGACGCTCGAAGGCCTCAACGCCCGCCTCGCGGCGCGCCATCACGACCCGGCAATCGTCGAGGAGCTGGGCCAGGTGCTCGAGCAGGGCAACCGCGCCGCGAGGTCCAAGAACGTCGACGACCTGGTGCGCCTGAACGGCGAGTTCCACGACAAGCTCGGCCAGGCCGGCCGCAACAGCATCCTCGGCGACATCATGCGCACCCTGCGCGAGCGCACCAGCCTGGTTTTCGCCGCCAACAGCGCGCGGCGCGCCCAGCAGGACTGGGACGAGCACTCGAAGATCCTCGCCGCGGTGATCGACGGCGACGAGGAGCTCGCTTCGATGCTCGCCACGCGCCACGTGCGCCGCGCAGCCGAGGCAGCCTTTTCCATGGTGACCGAGGAGAAAAGTCCTTAGTCACTCCCCGATGGCGCCGCTGTCGACGTAGATGCGGCGCATCTTCGGATAGCGCGCCTGGATGACCCGCTTCAGCCTTGCGAGCGCCCCGCGGATCTCGAGGGTCGTGGCCTGCGCCGCGAAGCGCAGCTCGATGGCGAGCAGGATCTCGTCGGGCCCGAGGTAGATGGTGGTCAGGTTGTCGACATGGTCGACCTCGGGGTCCGCGCGAATCATCTCGCGCAGCGCGTCGAGGGTGCGCTTCTCCACGCCTTCTCCGATCAGCAGGCCCTTGCTCTCGTAGACCATGACCAGGGCGACCACGCACAGCAGGAGCCCGATCAGGATCGACGAGGCGCCGTCGAGCCACGCCGATCCGGGGACGCCGCTCAGGTAGATGCCGAGAAAGGCGAGCACGAGACCGGCGAGCGCCGCCGAGTCCTCGAGCAGCACCGCGAAGGTCGCCGGATTCTTGGTGAGGTGGATCGTCTCCAGGATGCCGCGGCCGCGCCGCTCGGCGTGGAAGGCCTTGAAGCCGTAGACCCAGCTCACGCCCTCGAACACTGCGGCGCAGGCGAGCACGGCGTAGCTCCCGCCTGGATTTTCCGGCGGCGCCGGATTGGAGAGGTGCATCGCGCCGGTCACGATCGACATGCCCCCGCCGAGCGCGAACACCAGCATGCCCACAACCAGTGTCCAGAAATACAGCTCGTGCCCGTAGCCGAACGGGTGCTCCGGGTCGGGCGGCTTGCGGCTGCGGTGCACCCCATAGAGCATCAGTGCGCCGTTGCCGGTATCGACAAGCGAGTGGATCGCCTCGGCGAGCATTGCCGCGCTGCCGGAGAACGCCGCGGCGATGAACTTGGTCGCCGCGATGGCGAGGTTTCCCGCCACCGCGGCGACGACGGCGCGGCGCGTCTCGCCTGCCACTCAGCTCAGATCGACTTGAGGAACTCGATCAGGTCGGCTTTCTCCTGCTCGCTTAGCTGGGTGCGGAAGTGCTGATCGTAGTGGCTCACCACGTCGGCGAGCGTGGCGTAGCGTCCGTCGTGGTAGTAGCCGCCCTTGTGGAGCTTCCTCGTGTCCCATAGCGCGCGCAACGGCTCGGTGCGGTAGCGTCCGTCGGGCGAGCGGCGCGCCTGGAAGTCGTCGATGCCGATCTCATCGGCGCTGTGCAGGTTGTAGCCCGGCTCGGTGAAGATCGGCGGCACGTGGCAGGTAGCGCAGCGCGCCTTGCCGTTGAAGAGCGCCTCGCCCTGCTTCGCGCGGCTGGCATCGAACGCATCGGCGGGCGGCTTCGGCTTGGGCAGCGACAGCTGGTAGTACTGCAGCGCCGGCAGCTTGGCGGTCACTTTGTCTTCGGCGGGTCGCACATTGCCTTCGTTTGCGCGCGCGCCGACGGGAAATTTTTGCTTGTCCAAGAGGCGCGGATCGTAGAACGTCCCCTGGCCGTGCATCTGCGTGACCGCAACGTAGGCGTTCCAGTAGGTCACCGTGCCCCAAGCGCCGGTCCAGGTATGGCTGTTCACCCCGAGCAGCCCGAACGCCGACGGGATCAGCGTCGCCGCGGGCTTCCCATCCGGACGCAGCGCCTTGCCGTCGAAGGACAGCTCCGCGTCGTACTTGCCCGGGCCCCAGCTCGTCAGCACCTTGCGCACGGTCGCCTGGTCGACCTGCAGCAGCTTGGCGAACGCGGAGAGGTCCGGCGCCGCGGCCACGATCGCTCCGACGTTGAGGTCGCGGTTCGCCCAGCCGTCGAGCCTGCTCCCGATCCCGGGCTGGAGCTTGTCGTCGACCGTCGAGTGGCACAGCGCGCAGGTGATGCCGATGCCGGTCATTCTGTCGCCGTCGAACACGCCCTTCACGCCGACGACCGCGTCTGCCTTCAGCAGCGCAACGGTGTTGGCGGGATCGTCCATGTTCGCCTTGCCGGTCGCGACCGCGGCCGCGATGGTGGGCGGCACTTTGAACATGTCGACCTTCAGGCCGAGCGCGAGCGCCTGCTTGGGGCTCACTCCCGGACCGACGCCGCCATTCTTCTCCCCGGCGATCGCGCGATGCAGCTGCGTCTGGCTCCAGAACGCCTCGCTGCCGAAGGTATCGAAGCGGAAGATCTTCTGTCCTTCGGAGAACAGCTTGTCGACATTCTCCTTGGCCGCATGATCGAAGTTCTCGGTGGTCACCGGCGGTTTCGCCGGCTGCAAGCCGCAGCTATTGAGCGCGAAGCCAACGGCGGCAGCGAGCGCCGCGGCGGCGAGGCCGGCGTTACGGATGATGGGACGCATGAAAGACTCCGGAAAAAGCTCTGCGGCCGACGGGCGGCAGGCATGGCTCGTATATGCCTGCGTCCAAATGACGCATCCACCGATGCAATACTGGGCTTCCACTACAAGCGGCGTCGAACCGTCCGGGTACTCAACCAGCGGCGACGCAACACTTTTACGCTGGCGCCAGACACGCAGAGCAATAGCCTGTAACCGGAACCGCTATGCCAGTTTCAGGTTGTTGCTACAGGCTAGCCGTAGACGAGCGCGCCGGCGATTACGGCGCTGTCCGCCGCGATCCAGGCGATGCACGCGAGGTAGATGTTCCGGTCGCGCTTGCGCAGGCCGTGCCAGAACCAAAGCAGCGCTGACACGAGATACGCGCTCCACGACAAGACGGAAACGCCGCTGGCCTGGTGGCCGACCCAGATCGTCCAGATCTGCGGAACGGTCATCACGATGGTGAACACCGACATGGCGCCGAGCGCGCGGCGCAGCAGCGCGTCGGAGACCGCGGCGTGACCGCCGGGGCCTGCGGGATGCGGAGCCATCGGCTCCTCCTTTCGGACTAGCCTTCGGGCTTCTGTTGGGGCTGGGGCTGCGGCGCGGGCTCGGAGGAGGCGCCCGTGGAGGCATCCGTGGACTGCGCGCTGTCGCGCTGCACGCCGAGCTCGGCGAGCGTCGCGTCGTCGAGCTGGCCGCTCGCCGGAAGGTTTCTCGCGAGCTGGAACTGCCCGAGCGCGGCCTGCGTCTTCTCGCCGAAGTCGCCATTGGCGGGGCCTGCAGCGAACCCGAGCTCACCGAGCTTTTCCTGCACCCGGGCAATGAAGCCGGTGTAGGGATCAGTCGAGGCCGCCGGCGCGGGATCCGGATAGGCCCCCTCGGGATGGATGTCGGTGAAGGGCCCTGCAGTGGCCACGCCGAACGGATTGGCCGTCAGGAAGAGGAAGGCTGCGACTGTGCACATGCGCGCATTCATGCGAGGACATCGAGCAAACTGCGTTCCC
>DATLUZ010000246.1:0-16566 GCA_035577785.1 Burkholderiales bacterium
CGGCAGGTGGGTGTTGCCCTCGTAGAAGAAGAGATCCTCGAACACGTGATCGGAGGCGTCGATCGCCTCCGACACCTCGTTCGAGCGGCCGGCGAACTCGAACGCCTGCAAGCGATGGATGTTGCCGAGCTCGCTGTAGGCATGGATGCGAGGCTCTGCGTTCTGCAGCGCCTCGATGGGATCGGAAATTGTTTTGAGAAGCTTGTATTTCACTTCTATCAGATCGAGGGCTTCGGAAGCGGTCTGCTCGTCCTTCGCCACCACCGCGGCGACCGGGTCGCCGACGTAGCGCACGTGCTCGGGCGCGAGCGGATACTCGTCCTGCGTGACCGGAAGGATGCCAAAGCTCACCGGGAAGTCTTTTCCGGTCAGGACCAGGTGAACACCAGGGTATTTCCTCGCTCTTTCCGCATCTAGTGATTGGATGTGGGCATGCGGGTGCGGGGAGCGCAGAAGGCGCATGTGCAGCATGCGCGGCAGCACCAGGTCGTCGGCGAAGCGCGTGTGGCCGGTGACCTTGGCGCGGCCGTCGACGCGGCGGCGCGGCTTGCCGATGACTTTCATGTCTCGCGCGCCACGCGCTCCATGTGGTGCGCGGCGGCCTCGATCGCTTCGTAGATCTGCTGGTAGCCGGTGCAGCGGCAGAGGTTGCCCGAGACCGCCTCGCGGATGCGCTCGCGCGAGGGGTGCGGCTCCCGTTCGAGGAGCGCCTTCGCGGTCATGAGAATGCCGGGCGTGCAGTAGCCGCACTGGGCGGCGCCGAGGTCGGCGAACGCGGCTTGCAGCGGATGAAGTTCGGCGCCTCGCGCCAGCCCCTCGACGGTCTCGATCTGGCGGCCCTCGCATTCGACCGCGAGCACGAGGCAAGAAAGCTGCGGCTCGCCGTCGACCAGCACCGCGCAGGCGCCGCATTCGCCGAGCTCGCAGCCGTGCTTGGTCCCGGTGAGCGCGAGGTCCTCGCGCAATACCTCGAGCAGCGTCTTGTACGGGGCGAACGAGGCCTCGACCGTCTCGCCGTTGACGCTCAGGTTGAGCTGCACGTTGCGCCGCATGCCGAGTCCGCTCCGACGGGGTCCGATCCGGAGGGTCCAGATTGTTCGTACCCCGAACAAATCTGGGCGCTACTCTACTCCAAAGCCCCTCTGGCGCACAGGGTCGGCGCGGCGGTAAGATCGCACGCCACCATCCCCTTTACGTCGTTCCCCCGGAGAGTGCCCATATGACGCTACGCATCGGCGACGAAGCCCCCAATTTCAAGGCCGAAACCACGCAGGGCTCGATCGATTTCCACCAATGGATCGGTAATGGCTACGCGGTGCTGTTCTCGCACCCGAAGGATTTCACCCCGGTATGCACCACCGAGCTCGGGTATATGGCGCGCATCAAGCCCGAGTTCGACAAGCGCAATACCAAGATCATCGGCCTCTCGGTCGACCCGGTGAACGACCACGAGCGCTGGGCAAAGGACATCGAGGAGACCCAGGGCACGGCGCCGAACTACCCGATCATCGGCGACGGCGACCTCAAGATCTCCAAGCTCTACGACATGCTGCCGGCCGAGGCCACCCCCGGCAAGCGCACCGCCGCCGACAACCAGACGGTGCGCACGGTATTCGTGGTCGGGCCCGACAAGAAGATCAAGCTGGTTCTCTACTATCCGATGACCACCGGGCGCAACTTCGACGAAGTGCTGCGCGTGCTGGACTCGATCCAGCTTACCGCGAAGTACCGCGTCGCGACGCCGGCGAACTGGAAGCAGGGCCAGGACGTGATCATCTCCGGTTCGGTGAGCGACGACGAGGCGAAGAAGCTTTTCCCGCAGGGCTGGAAGTCGCCCAAGCCCTACCTCCGGATTACCCAGCAGCCGAAGTAGAGCGCGGCAGGAGGTTCACCGCATGGCGGACCGGCGTCCGCCATGCGGTTCTACCCGTTCACGGACGCACGTCGAAGGCATCCACGACGATGAAGGAGTTGGTGTCCACGTCCTCCACCTCCAGCGTGTGCCGACCGGGACTCAGCCCGTCCACTCGGTAGATTTCCTTCTGGAAGGCCTCGACCGGAGAGCGTTTGAAGTTATTGATAGTCGCTACGGGAGTGGGACTGCCGTCGAGGTAAATGTTGACCCGCCCGATACTGTTCTTCTGGCAGCCGATATAGCTCACCCCGGTGCCGGTGAAGGTAAATTTGGCGCGTGAGCCCGGCGTATCGCTCGTGTTTGCCGCCCCTTCGCTCCAGACCCTGTTGATGTTGCGGTGAACCCAAGTGCCGGTATAGGTCGTCGCCGGCAATCCGGTTTTCGGATCGAGATCGTCTTCCTGGAAGCGCCTTCCGGGCGTGGTCACGTCGAATGCGTCCACCACGATCTTGGTGCCCGTCGAGGCGTCGTTCTTCCGGCCCGTCGCCGTGATCGTCAACGTGTGCGTGGCATCGGCCAGTCCGGTGGCCTTGAACACCACGTCCTGGAAGATCTGCGCAGGGAAATACGTGTCGATGTCGGTGGGCGCGCCGTCGAGCTCGACAGTGGCGATGCCGAAGTCCGGACCGCGACCGCTTTGCCAGGCGATGGAGGTTCCGCGAAACGTCAGCGTGAGCTTGTCGCCCGCGGTCGTGGTGAACCTCGCACCCCCCCTCGGCGGCTCGGGCGCCGAGGCAAGGGCACCGCCGCTCCAGTTGGCGGAGTGGTCCTCGAAGGGGTCGCATGCGGAGGGGTCGGGGACGCAGGGGTCGGGGATGGCGGAGAGGTTCGGGGGCGTCCAGGTCCCGCTGTAGACGACGGCGGGGTCGTTCTCCTGCATATGCGACACGATCGGCGCTTCCACATCGAAAGCATCCACCACCACCACCGCGGGGCTGGTTGCGGCGGCTTGGTCGTTCTTCTCGCCGGTCACGCGGATGGTCAGCGTGTGCTGGCCCGGACTCAAGTCGTGCAGCGTAACGATAGGCGTGCGCGCTTCCTGCGGGCGGGCAAAAAGGTCGACTCGCCTGGCCGGGCCCCCGTCCACGCTAACCTCCGCGATTCCGGCGTCTGTGTTGCGCTCGCCGATCCACGTGACCCACCTGCCGCTGAACGTGAATTGCACCGTGGCGTTCGTCACCGTGGATCGCACCGCGGTCCCGCCGCTCCATCCGAACTTGGAGTCGGCCGGTATCCAATCGCCAGGGCTCAAGGTGACGCGCACATCGGACTCCTCGAACCGCCCCGGTGTAGCGGCGGGCGTGGGCGTCGGGGTAGGAGTGGGAGTCGATGTCGTTGTCGGTGTCGGGGTAGGAGTCTGGGTAGCAGCAGGAGCGGTGCCGCTCGGACTGCCGCCGTCGCCGCCACCGCCGCCACAGGAAACCAGCGTACCCGCGAGCAGGAGAACCCAGACGCACCGCATGCAGCGCTTCATGCCACCTTCCCCTTCCGTTCTTGCCGATTCGGGCGCATGGCGGACTCGCGTCCGCCATGCGGCCCAGCTCTACGGGGTACCGCCGCGGACGTCGAAGGCATCCACGACGATGAAGGAGGTGCTGCTCACGGACTCGACCTCGATCGTGTGCTGCTGACCGGGGGTCAGCCCGTCGATCGCGAAGATCTCGTGCATGTAGGCTTCGCGCGGGGACGTCAGGGCGTTGTTGAATTGTCCCTTGAAAACGCCGTCGACACGGATGATGACCGGCCCGATGCTGTTCTTCTGGCAGCCGATATAGCTCACGCCGGTGCCTGTGAAGGTGAATCTGGCGATTGAGCCGGGGGCATCGGCTCTTTGCGTCGCGCCTTCGCTCCAAACTCGGTTGATGTTGCGGCTCCATGTGCCGGTATAGGTCGTCGCCGGTACTTGGCTATTGGGCAGCGTATCGTCTTCCTGGAAGCGCCTTCCGAGCGTGGTCACGTCGAACGCGTCCACCACGATCCTGTTCCCGCTCGAGGCGCCGTTCCTCCGGTCCGTCGCCGTGATCGTCAATGTGTGCTTACCATTGGCCAGTCCGTTGGCCCTGAACAGCACTTCCTGGAACTTCGGCGTCGGAGAATACGTATCGACGTCGACGGCCGGGCCGCCGTCCACCTGCACAGTGGCGATGCCGAAGTCCGGGCCGCGACCGCTTTGCCAGGTGACGGACGTTCCGCGGAAGGTAAACGTGAGGGCGTCGCCCGCGGTCGTCGTAAACCTCGCACCTCCCCTCACCGGCTCGGGCGCCGACTGGACGCCGCCACCGCTCCAGTCGCCGGAGTGGTCTTCGTGGGGGTCGGAGACGCAGGTGGGGTCGGGATTGCCGGCGCAGGGGTCGGCGTTGGTGAGGTCGGGCGGGATCCAGGTGCCGGTGTAGGCGACGTCGGGATCGTTCTCCTGCTTGTGCGATACGATCGGCGCTTCCACATCGAAAGCATCCACCACCACAGGGGCGGCTGAGGTCACCCGGATCGTCAGCGTGTGCTGGCCAGCGCCCAAGTCGTGCAGCGTAACGACCGGCGTATGCTTTTCGTTCGGGCGGGAGACGAGGCTTATTTGCCGGACCGGGCCTCCGTCCACGCTGACCTCCGCGGTTCCGCCGTCATCGCTGCGGGCGCCAATCCAAGTCACCGAGGTGCCGCTGAACTGGAATGTCGCCGTGGCTCCGGCCACCGTCGATTGCATGGCGCCGCCGCCGCTCCAGCCGAACCGGGCGTCGGCCTCCACCCAATCGCCGGGGCTCAGGCTGACCTTTGCGTCGGTTTCCTCGAACCGCCCGGGTTTGCTGGCAACGGGAGGAGGATTGTCGGCCGGGGGATTGCTCCCGTTGTTGGCAGCGGGACTGGCCGGGCTACCGCCGCCGCCTCCTCCTCCGCCTCCGCCGCAAGAAACCACAAGTCCCGCAAGCAACAGAACACCGACGTACGACACGAAGCGCTTCATGAATCACCCTTCCCTAGGCGGAATCGACGGTGGGAGAGTGTGGGACGCCAACGTGTCGCGACGCGGCGAGGCGACATGGTCCGGACGACTCCCGGGTGCGCCGAAGGAACCGCGCTCGGAGCAAGCGGGCAATTCTGGCATCCAAGGCCCGGCTCGCCGCCCTGCGAAGAAATCGCAAGAAAATTCGCTAACTTAACCGCAGCAATGTTCAGTAACAATCAGTTACGCACGCACCCCGAGCGGGGGTGTACGCTGCGTTGACCATGAAGCGCGTGCTGATACTTGTTCTTCTTGCGGTCGCGAGCGCTCCGGCGTTTGCGGGCGGCTGGCACGGCCATAGCCGCGTCATCGTCGGGTTCAACTTCGGCGTGCCCGTGTATGCGCCGTGGTACTACTATCCGCCGCCGGCGTACTACTATCCGCCAGCCGTCTACGCACCGCCTACACCGACCACGTACGTCGAGCGCAGCGACGTGGCAGAGCAAGCAGCGCCTGCTCAGCCGCCCGCCACTTGGTACTTCTGCCGCGAGTCGAACGCCTATTACCCGTACGTCAAGACCTGCCCTGGCGGCTGGGCGCGCGTACCGGCGCAGCCCCCGAACTGACGCCATGAAAATGCTGCTTGTCGGAATCGGCGTGCTGGCGCTCGCCGGTTGCGCGTCGACGCCAGCGGTGACTGGGCCGAGCGTGATGGTTCTGCCAGGCACCGGCAAGAGCTTCGACGAATTCCGCCACGACGATCACGACTGCCGTGGATTCGCCTCCGTGCAGAGCGGCGCGCAGTCAGCCGACCAAGCTGCAAACAGCACAACTGCAAACAGCGCTGCGGTCGGCGCGGTCGTAGGCACCGCTGCCGGCGCCGCACTGGGCGGCAACGGCCACGCCGCGCTCGCTGGCGCTGGCCTGGGGACCGCGACCGGTGCCCTGATCGGAACGAGCAACGCGGCGCAGGGCACGTACAGCGTGCAGCGGCGCTACGACAACGCCTTCACGCAATGTATGTACGCTAAGGGCAACAAGGTGCCGATGGCGGTCGCGCCGCGCCGCCAGGCGGCGGCCACTTCGTACCGTACGCCGCCGCCTCCTCCTCCGCCCTCCTACGGCCCGCCTCCGCCCCCGCCGCCATCACCGTCGGTGGGCGGCACTCCGCCTCCACCGCCGCCTTCAGGCACCCCTCCGCCGCCGCCTCCGGGAGTCTAGAGAAGCTTGTGCTGAGCGGCGCGGCGGGCGCTCTCGAGTAAGGAAGCCTTCATCAGGAACGCCTTGTGCCGCGCCGGATCGGCGGCGGTCGCGCGCAACTCGTCGAACCGGCGCGCGCGCTGCGCCGGATCGCGCTCCTCGAGGCGGCGCTTGTTCGCGACGGTCTGCTCCTGCACGTATTCGATGTTGAGCGGCCTGCGCCGCGCCTCGTAGGCGTCGAGCGATCTGTCATCCGCCTCCCTTCGGAGGACCTTGTCCAGGAGATGGGCCAGATCCCAGGCCTCGTGAATTCCCGAGTTCAGGCCGAGCCCGCCGATCGGGTTGTTCACATGCGCCGCATCGCCACACAGGAACACGCGCCCCTTGCGGAAGCTCTTGGCCACGCGCTGGTGCACGTTGTACAGGTTGAGATGGAGATGGTGCCTTTCCGCATCGGGGACGTAGATGCGCCCAAGGCGCGCGCGCACCGCCGCATCGGACAGCGCTTCCTCGTCCGTTTCATCGGCACGGGTGTTGAAGACCGCGCGCCAGCGCCCCTTGAGGTCGTCGCCGGCGACCTTGAAGAGATTGGTCCACTCCTCCGGGTCGGCCATGTAGTTTCGGTTGCAGCAGCCGAGCGCGGCGGCGAAGTCGAATTTTGTCGTCACGACGAGGAAGCGCTCGGGCCAGGTATAGCCCTCGAACTCGATGCCGAGGAGCTTGCGCACGGTGCTGCGTCCGCCGTCCGCGCCGATCACATAATCGGCGACGAAACGCCGCTCTCCCGCCGTGACGGTAACCTGCTCTCCATCCTGATGAAGACCCGAAACCATGCACCCCATGACGGTTTCGGCGTTCGCCATGGCGCTCAGCCGGGCGAGCGCCATGTTGGCGAGCTTGTGCTGCTCGGTCTGCACCACCAATGGGAAGTCGGTCTCGCCGCGGAGCCGCTCGAAGTCGAACTCCGCGATGCGCTGGAGCGTCGGCCGGTCCCAGAACTCGAACGTGCGCGCCACGAGGCCGACCCGGATGTACTCGTCGATCAGGCCGAGCTCGGCGAGGATCTCGAGGGTCGGCGGCTGCGTGGTCGAGGCGCGCGGTGCGTCGTCGATGCGCTCCTGCGCCTCGAGCAGTGTCACCGCATGGCCGAAGCGCGCGGCGGCAAGCGCGGCGACGCTCCCCACCGGGCCGGCGCCGACGACGAGGACGTTTCGTCGCTGCATGGATCGCGGCGATTATACTGAGCCGGTGATCGAGCCCTGCCGCCTGGGAGCGAAAGACGCCGCCGCGCGGATCGAACGCGGCGAGCTCAGCGCGCGTGCACTGGTGGAGAGCTGCCTCGCGCGCGTCGCCACGCGCGAACCCGAGGTGCAGGCTTGGAGCTTCGTGAACCAGGAAGCAGTTTTTTCCCAAATCCTCCAGGCTGAGAAAGCAGTGCCGCTGCTGGGCATCCCCGTCGGCGTGAAGGACATCTTCGACACCTGCGACATGCCGACCGAGTACGGTTCGCGCATCTACGCCGGCCACCGGCCGCGCGCGGACTCGGCGCCGGTCGCGCTGACCCGCGCCGCGGGCGGCGTGGTCCTCGGCAAGACGGTGACTTGCGAATTCGCCACCTTCGTGCCGTCCAGGACACGCAACCCGCACAATGCGGCGCATACGCCGGGCGGCTCCTCGAGCGGCTCCGCGGCGGCGGTCGCCGACTTCATGGTGCCGCTCGGGTTCGGCACGCAGACCGCGGGCTCGGTGATCCGCCCGGGTTCCTACTGCGGCGTGGTGGCGTGCAAGCCGACCTACAACCTGCTGCCGCGCGCGGGCGTGCACCCGAACGCCGACTCCCTCGACACGGTCGGGATCTACGCGCGCAGCGTAGAAGACGTCGCGTTCTTCCTCGAGGCGCTCACCAGGCGCGACGACCTGCACGGGGAAGCCGATCGGCCGCGCATCGGGGCGTGTCGCACGTGGGAATGGGAGCTGGTCGAGCCGTCCATGGCGGTCGCATTCGAAACCGCGGCGAGGAAGCTCGACGCGGCGGAGCTGCGCCTTCCGGAATCGTTTCGCTCGTTGCGCGAGGCGCAGGGAACCATCATCCGCTATGAAGGCGCGCGCTCGCTCGCCGACGAATACCGCCGCTACGCCGATCGCCTCGACCCGGCGCTGCGGCAGCGCTGCGAAGAGGGCTATGCCACGGACGGGCGAAAGTACCAGCAGGCGCTGCTGTATGCGGCTCGCTGCCGCGCTGCTGTGAGCGAAGTTTTCGGCGATTGCGATGTGCTGATCGCGCCGGCGGCGACCGGCGAGGCTCCCAAGGGACTCGGCTCGACCGGCAACACGGCGATGAACGTGGTGTGGACGCTGCTCCACGTGCCGTGCGTCTCGGTGCCGGTCGGCGCCGGCCCCAACGGCCTGCCGCTCGGCCTCCAGGTGATCGGGCGCATCGGCGATGACGCGCGCACGCTCGCCTGCGCACGCTGGATCGAGGCGCGAATGAAGGATGGGCGCATATGAGGCGCATCGCTTTGCTCCTCGTGTGCATGGCGTTCCCGGTCCACGCGCAGACCTGGCCGCAGAAGCCCGTGAAAGTCGTCGTGCCGTTCCCGCCGGGAGGCGTGACCGATTCGCTCGCGCGCATCACCGCCGACTGGCTGACCCAGCGCCTGGGACAGCCGGTCATCCCCGAAAACCGCCCGGGTGCGAGCGGCGCCATCGCCGCCGAGCTCGTGGCCCGCGCCGACCCGGACGGCTACACCCTGCTCTCTGCCGCGACACCGCAGCTCGCGATCGTGCCGCACGTGCAGAAGATCGGCTACGACCCGGTCAGGGACTTCGCGCCGATCTCGATCGTCGGCACCAACCCTTTCGCGCTCGGCTGCAACCGCAAGACCGGCGCCGCCAGCCTGAAGGAGCTGGTCGACTATGCCAGGGCGCATCCGGGCGAGCTGAGCTACGCGTCGCCGGGCTCGGGCTCGGTCGGCCATCTCACGATGGAGCTCTTTCTCGCCCGCGCGGGGCTGAAGATGGAAGCGGTGCTCTACAAGGGCGGCGGCCCGGCGATGGCCGACGTAGTGGCGGGTCACGTGCCCTGCTACTTCGGCAACCTGAACGAGATCCTGCCGCACGCGGGCGGCGGCAAGATCAACGTGCTCGCGGTATCGGGCGAAGCGCGCGCGCCCCAGCTGCCGCAGGTTCCGACCGTCGCCGAGCAGGGCTACCCGGGATTCCGCACCCTCACCTGGAACGGCTACGTCGCCCCGGCGGCCACACCCCGCGCCGTCGTCGAGCGCGTCGCGCGCGAGATCGCCGCCGGCTGCAGGGATGCTGCGTTCACCGGCCGGCTGGAAAAGATCGGCGTCGATCCGGTCTGCGGCACGCCGGCGGAGTTCCAGCGCGCCGTGCGCGAAGACCTCGCGCTCTGGAAGGAAGCCGTGCAGGCGGCGGGGATCAAGCCCCGATGAGCCCGATCGGCCTGCGCGTCGCGATCCCGGACCTCGTCTCGCCGTCCTATTTTCCCGCGATCGCCGCGGTCGAGCTCGGCTGCTTCCGTCAGGAAGGCTTCGACGCCACGGTCGAGCTTGTCTTTCCGGTCACGAAGACCTACGAAGAGTTGCGCGAGGGCCGGCTCGATTTCGTGGGCGGCGCCTCGCATGCGGCGCTTTACGCGTTCAAGGACTGGCAGGGCGGGAGGCTGTTGTGCGCGCTCGCCCAGCACATGTACTGGTTTCTGGTAGTTAGAAAAGACCTAAAAACGAACCGCGGGGACCTGAAGGTCGTGAGAGGTCAAAGGATCGGCGCCGCTCCTGGCCCGGTGGACGGCTTGAAGCGCATGCTCGCCGCCGCGGGCATCGATCCGGAGCGGGACGTGAAGATCGGCCCGGTGCCGGGGGCCATCGGCCAGAGCGCCTCGTTCGGCCTGCTCGCGGCGAAGGCGCTGGAGGACGGGAAGATCGACGGCTTCTGGGCGAACGGAATGGGCGCAGAGGTTGCCGTGAAGAGCGGCATCGGCACGCTGGTGCTCGATGCGCGCCGCGAAGCAGGCGACGAGGCAAAGGGATACACCTTTCCCGCCTTGGTTGCCTCTCAAAAGCTTATTGATGCAAAACCGGAGGTCGCGCGGGCGGCGATCCGCGCGGTCAAGGCGGCGCAGCAGATCCTCAAGCGCGACCCGGCCCGCGCCACCGAGGTCGGGAAGAAGCTCTTTCCCGCGACCGAGGCAAGCCTCATCGCCGAGCTCATCCGCCGCGATGCGCCCTACTACGACCCGGAGATCTCGCCCCAGTCGGTCGAGTCGATGAACCGCTTCGCGCGCGAGCTGGGCCTTCTGTCGAGGACCGTCGGCTACGAAGACGTCGTATGGAAGGGCTGAAAGGCAAGGTCGCCGTCGTTACCGGCGGTGCGACCGGCATCGGCAAGGCGCTCGCGCTGCGCCTCGCCCGGGACGGCGCCTCGATCGTGATCGCCGACCTGAAAAAATACGACCAGGCGGCCGCCGAGATCGCCAAGGCCACGGGCTGCAGGACGCTTGGCTTGCGAACCGACGTGTCGAACGAGACCGACGTTTCCAACCTGGCTTCTGAAACGATGAAAGCGTTCGGCCGGCTGGACATCCTGGTGAATAACGCCGCGGTGTTCAGCTCGCTCGAGCTGCGCCCGTTCCAGGAGATCCCGGTCGAGGAATTCCGCCGCGTGATGGAGGTGAATATCCTGGGCGTGTGGCTCTGCTGCCGCGCGTGCGTGCCGCACATGCGCCGCGGCGGCTACGGCCGCATCGTCAACCTCGCTTCCGGCGCGCCGCTAAAGGGGGTGCCGCTCTTCCTTCACTACATCTCGAGCAAAGGGGCGGTGATCGCCATGACGCGCGGCCTCGCGCGCGAGCTCGGCAAGGACGCCATCACGGTCAACGCGCTTGCGCCGGGCTTCACGCTGTCCGAGAACGTGGCAAAGCACGAGATGCACGTGCGCCAGGGCGAGCTCACCAAGAAGACGCGCGCCATCCAGCGCGACGAGAAGCCCGAGGACCTCGTCGGCACGGTGAGCTTCCTCGCGAGCGAGGACGCGGCCTTCCTCACCGGCCAGACCATCGTCGTCGACGGCGGCTCCGCGATGCTCTAGACGATACCGTCCGGCAGGACCCCGAGGCGTCCGATCGGATCCGGCGAGCGCAGGAACCCGCGCGGCGCCGAGTGCAGACGCTCGAAGCCGTCGCGCGTCACGCGCACGAGCTCGCCGACCTGCACGCCGGCCTTCTGGTCCGGCGTGATGACGTTGGGCTGAACCACCACGGTCATGTTCTCCTCCAGCGTCATGTTAGGCAGCGGCCCGGCGGGACGGCTGCGCGAGCCGACGATCGGCGGCAGGTAGCCGCCGCCGAAGCCGTGCATGAGGTCGTCATAGATGGTGAAGCCGCGCTCTTCGATGATGCTCGCCGCGGCGACGATCTCCTCCGTGGTGGTGCCGTGGCGGATCACGCCGGTGACCGCGTCGAAGGCGGCTTCGGCGGTGTCGTGCAGCGACTGGTAGAGCGGCGTGGGGTCGTCGCCGACGGTGAAGCTGCGCAGCACCTGGCCGGCGTAATCCCACCAGTACGCCGACAGCTCGCAGAACACCACGTCGCCCTTCTGGACCCGGCGCGACGAGGCGTACTGCGGCGGCACGCACAGGCGCGGCTCGGCCATGGAGGTGACGCCGATATAGTGGATGAACGTGGTGCCGCCCTCGCCTACGTATGCGCGCTCCACCAGGTTGGCGAGGTCGTACTCGGCGAGGCCGGGCCGCGTGCCCTGGAGCAGCGCGTTGAATCCGTCGTCGCTCAGGCGCGCACCGATCCGCAGCCACTCGATCTCCTCGTCCGACTTGATCATCCGCAGGCGCACGTAGTCTGCGTCCATCGGTACCACCTGGAAGCGCGCCTCCAGCTCCTTCAGCTTCCGGTTCGCCAGCGGCCCGATCACACCGACGCGCCTGGCGCCGCGCCGCGCGAGCTCCTCGATCGTGAGCGCGATGCCGCGGTGCTCGCCCCAGCGCACGTCCACGCCCTGCGCCAGGCGCCGGGCCAGCGGCAGGTGGTTGTACCACTCGACGTGCATCGTCATCCGCTCGCCCGGCCTGAACACCACGAACGCCTCGACCGTTCCCGGCCAGCCGGTCGCCCATTGCGGCGCGTTGCCGGCACGCTGGTCGGTGACGATCAGCAGGTGATCGACCTCGCGCTGCTGCATGAATGTCCCGAGCGCCTGGTGGCGCCTTGCGTACTCAGCGTCCGAAAAGCGGGGGAACCCTTGCTCGGCGAGAGACATTATCCCGGCTTCGCGCCCGAGGCCTTGACGATCGGCGCCCAGCGCTTCACTTCCGCGGCAACGAACGCGGTAAAAGCCTTCGCGTCCATCGGCGTGGGCACGATTCCCTCGGTCTTGAGTCGTTCGCGCACATCGGGAAGCTGCAGCGCCCGATTTACTTCGGTATTGAGTCGCTGGACGATTTCGGGGGGCAGGTTCGCAGGGCCGGAAAGCGAGAACCAGACCGTGGCCACGATATCGGGGTAGCCCATCTCGGCGAAGGTGGGAACATCGGGAAATTCGGGCAGGCGCGCCTCCGAGCTGATCGCAAGCCCGATCGCACGGCCGGAGCGTATCTGCCCCGAGGCTGTCGTAAGCGTCGTCGACACCGCCTGAATATGCCCCGCGATGAGATCCGCCACTGCCGCCGAAGCGCCCTTATAGGGCACGTGCACCATCTCGATTCCGGCATGCTGCTTGAACAGCTCGGCGACGAGCTGGCCTTGCGTGCCGTTGCCAGGCGAGCCGTAGGAAAGCGCCTTGGGCTTGGCTTTCGCCAGCGCCACGAACGCGCGCAGGTCCTTCACCTTGAGCGAAGGGTTCACGGCCAGCACCGCCGGCGGACCCCCGAAGAGCGCGATGTGGGTGAAATCGTGCAGCGGGTCGTACGGCGTGCCCTGGATTGCCGGCGCGAGAACGTGCGACGCGATGCCGGACACGACGAGCGTGTAGCCGTCCGGGGCGGCCTTGGCCACGAGCTCGGATCCGAGCGCGCCGCCCGCGCCAGGGCGGTTCTCGACGATGAAGCTTTCTTTCAGGCTCTCGGTCAGTTTCTGCGCCATGAGGCGCCCGAGCGTGTCGGCGCTGCCCCCGGGGGCGAAGGGCGCGATTATCCGGACGGGCTTGTCGGGCCAGGACTGCGCGCCCGCACCGCCTGCGAGGACGGCGAACAGGAGAAACAGGAAAAAGCGGTTCATCCGCGGATTCTATAATCAACGCGATGAGCGAGAGCATCGACGTTCATACGCACGTCGTTCCCGAAAATTTTCCGCCGTACCGGGGAAGCGGCCGCGACATCCCCTGGCCGTCCATGGCCGAGGCGCACGCCTGCCACCGGCACGTGATGATCTCCGGCAAGGTCTATCGCACGGTGTCCGACGGCTGCTGGAGCGTGCCGCGGCGCGTCGAGGACATGAACGGGATGCGCGTCGCGCGCCAGGCGCTTTCGCCGATGCCGGAGCTCCTTTCGTACTGGCTGCCGCTCGAGGATGCGAAGGTTCTCGTCCGGCATTTGAACGAGGAGATCGCCGCCATGGTCGAGCGCGCGCCGCAGCGCCTGGTCGGACTGGGCGCGGTGCCCCTTCAAGATCTTCAGAGTGCGGTTGAAGAGCTCGAGTACGTCGTCAAATCCTTGAAATTCTCTGGCGTGGAGATCGCGAGCCACGTCAACGGCACCTCGATCGGCGCCCCGCAGTTCGAGCCGTTCTTCGCCGCGGCCGAGGAAATGGGCGCGGCGATCTTCGTGCATCCGCTGCGGCCGGCGGGCCAGGACCGCATCGTCGGGCCCTTCTCGGATCAGGCGGTATGCTTCCCCGGCGACATCGCGCTCGCCTGCGCCTCGATGATCACGGGAGGCGTGGCGGCGCGCCATCCGGGCCTGCGGATCGCATTCAGCCACGGCGGCGGCGCGATGGCGATGCTGCTGCCGCGCCTGGTGCACGCCTGGCAGATGACGCCGAAGGCCAGGGAGGCGCTGAAGGAATCGCCGGCCGCCACGGCGCGGCGGTTCTTCTACGACCAGCTGGTGTTCGATGCGGCCGCGGCGCGGCTGCTGATCGAGCGCTTCGGCGCCTCGCAGATCATGGTCGGAAGCGACTATCCGTTCGTGATGGGCGATCGCGACCCCGTCGGCACCCTCGAGCGCCTCAAGCTCCCGAACGACGCGCACCACGCGATCAGTGCAGGGAACGCGCGGCGCTTTCTCGGCCTGAAATGATCCGCGGCAGGACCGCGCTGATCGATTCGTTGAACACCGCGTCGGCCACCCGGTCGAACGGCGTCGGCTCGGCGTTCACGATCACGATCCTCGCGCCGGCGCCGCGGGCAAGCTCCACGGCGCCCGCGACCGGGTAGACCTGCAGGCTCGTGCCGACGGCGAGGAACAGGTCGGCCTCGGCCGCCGCCTGCATCGCACGGTCGATGACCTCGGGCACGAGCTGCTGGCCGAACGAGATGGTGTCGCTCTTGAGGATCCCGCCGCAGTCGCGGCAGTGCGGATCCGCCTCGCCGGCGCGCACGCGCTCGAGCACGAGCTGCATCGCGCCGCGCATGCCGCAGCCGAAGCACATGAACCGGCGCATGCTGCCGTGCACCTCGATCACCCGCTCGGGCGCGTTGCCGGCGAGCTGGTGCAGCTCGTCGATGTTCTGCGTGATGAGCGCGTGGAGCTTCTCTCTTTTCTCGAGATCCACCAGCGCAAGGTGTCCGGGATTGGGCTTCGCGGTCCATGCCGGGCTCGAGAGACGGTTCTGCCACGACGCCATGCGCACCTCGGCATCGGCGAGGTAGTGGCGGATATCGGACATCTTTTCGGCCGCCGGATTACGCGTCCACAGCCCCTGCGGACCGCGGAAGTCGGGGATCCCGGAATCGGTCGAGATGCCTGCGCCGGTAAGCGCCACTACGCGGCGCGCCTCCTCCACCCACGCGCGCACGGTGAAAAAGGGGTCAGAGGAATTTTTCTGTAACACTCTAGACGCGTAGCAGACGTGTTACAGGAAAATTCCTCTGACCCCTTTTTCTCTCACGGCATCTGGATCTTGCCGCCGCCACCGGCGCCGCCCATCGGGGGCAGCGGACCTTGCGGCACCACGATCTGCGAGGCGGCCTGGCGGCGCAGCTCCTGCAGCTCTTTCACGGTGCGCTCGATCGCTTCCTTCGCGAGCTGGCCGAACTTCTCGGCGGCTTCCTCGAGCGACCCGGCGGCGATCTCGAAGCCGATCGGCAGCGCGCCCGCCGGTGTCAGCACCTGCGTCTCGCCCGCATAGAGGACCGGGCGCGCGGCATCGCGCGTGCCGTCCTTGCTCACCGGGGTGAGCCGGCGGATCGTGCCGATGCGCCGGTCGGTGAAGACCTCCTCGAGGTAGAGCGTCTTCGGATCGATCTTGATGTCGCTCGTCGTCTGTTCTCTGGTAGCCATGCCCTTGATTTTACTCCTGAGCGCCTAGGACCGGAGCTTGAAGCGCTGGATCTTGCCGGTCGCCGTCTTCGGCAACTCGCTCATGAACTCGATCCAGCGCGGGTACTTGTAGGGTGCGAGCTTGTCTTTGACGTGCTGCTGTAATGCGCTTTTCAAACCGTCGGAGGGCGCCTGGCCGGGTTTGAGAACCACGAAGGCCTTGGGCTTCACCAGCTTCTGTTCATCCTCCACACCGACCACGGCCGCTTCGAGGACGGCATCGTGCGTGATGAGGGCGGCTTCGACCTCGACCGGCGAGACATAGATGCCGCTCACCTTCAGCATGTCGTCGGAGCGGCCGCCGTAGGTGTAGTAGCCCTCCGAGTCGAAGCTGTACTTGTCCCCGCTACGCGTCCACGGACCCTGGAACGTGTTCTTGGTGCGCTCGCGCTGGTTCCAGTACATGATCGCCGAGGTCGGCCCGCTGATCTGGAGCTCGCCGAGCTCGCCCGGCTTGGTGATGACGCTGCCGTGGTCGTCGACCAGGCGCACCTGGTAGCCGGGCACCGGCTTGCCGGTGGTGCCGTAGCGCACTTCGCCCGGCCGGTTCGAGATGAAGATGTGCAGCATCTCGGTGGACCCGATGCCGTCCAGGATCTCGACGCCGGTGCGGTCGGTCCAGCGCTTGCCGAGGCCCTCAGGCAGCGCCTCGCCAGCCGAGATACAAATCCGCAGTTTCAGCTCCTCCTTCTTGGGGAATGCGGGACTGACAAGAAGCGCGGCATAGAGCGTCGGCACGCCGTAGAAGATCGTGGGGCGCTTCTCCACCAGGCGCTTGAACACGGCATCGGGCGTCGGACGCTCGGCCATCAGCACGGCGCTCGCGCCGACCGACATCGGGAAGGTAAGCGCGTTGCCCAGCCCATACGCAAAGAAGAGCTTCGCCGCCGAGAACACCACGTCGGATTCGCGGATGCCGAGGATCGGCTTGGCGTAGAGCTCGGCGGTGGCGATGAGATGCGAATGCAGGTGCACCGTGCCCTTCGGCGCCCCGGTCGAGCCC
>DATLUZ010000247.1:0-28128 GCA_035577785.1 Burkholderiales bacterium
GGCCCGGCCGCGGCGACCTGCCCGGCCCCCTTGTTGAGAAGCTTGTCGAACATGCCTCGGGTGCAGCTTACCTGATCAAAGGATCTTTTCGCCGAACTTTTTCAGCGCCGCTTCGGAAAGTGTGAGACCCAGTCCCGGCTGCTCCTTCAGCGTGAGCATCCCGTTGGCGATCTTCGGCGGATTCTCGAACAGCTCCGCCTGCAGCGGGTCGCGCTCGGGATCGGTGAACGACTCGACGATCAGCCCGCCCGGCGTCGCCGCAACGATGTGGGCATGGACGAAGCAGTCGTGGTGGGGGGCGACGTGCACGTGGTTCAGCTCACACAAGGCGGCGAGCTTCCGCCCCTCGGTGAAGCCGCCCATCATGGTGCAGTCGAACTGCAGGATCTGGATCGCGTCTTCCTCGAGCAGCGCGCGGCAGGCGTAGCTCGTGAGCTCGCTCTCGCCGGCCGAGAGAGGGATACGCGTCTTCTGCGCCAGGAGCTTGAGCTCCCTGCGGTCGTCGGCCCAGCGCACCGGCTCTTCGAGCCAGCGCGGACGCAGCGGCTCCAGCAGCCGCGCGCCCTCGATCGCGGTGGCGAGGTCCCAGCCGCGGTTCACGTCGACCATCAGGTCCTTGTCCGGGCCGATGACCTCGCGCACGAGGGCGAGCCGCTCCATGTCCTCCCCGAGCGGGGCGCCGCCCGCCTTGGCCTTGAACCCGGTGTGTCCCTGGGCCTTAAGCATCTGCATCTCGTCGCGCAGTTCGGACAGCGTCTTGCCGTCGCGGTAGTAGGCGCACGTCACGTAGCAGGGCACTTCGCTGCGGTAGCCGCCGAACAGGCGGTAGAGCGGCAGCTTCGCGACCTTCCCGACCAGGTCCCAGCAGGCGATGTCCACCGCGGCCGAGATGCGGATGATTGCTTCGCGCGACCAGCCCTTCTCGCTCGCCGTCCGCTGCCAGGTGAGCGCGAAGAGCTTCTGGTAGATGCGCTCGGGCGCGAGCGGATCCATGCCGACGACGAGCTCGGCGATGCCGCTCTTGAAAGCGGCGATCGCGGCCTCGATCGGCGTGTAGCTCGTCGCGATGCCGACCCCCTCGAGGCCCTCGTCGGTCTGCAGGCGCACGAGGATCTCGTTGGCGCGCGGCACGATGAAATGGCTGACCCAGTGCGGCCGCTCCGTGTGCGGCGCGCGCAGGATGTAGACCTGCAGGCGGGTGATCTTCACGCGGCTACTTCTTCAGGTTGCGGTCGAGAAACTCCATCGTGCGCTTCCACGCCTGCTCGGCCGCTTTCGGGTCGTACTTGAGCATGTCGAGCTTCTTCGTGTCGGCGATTTCGTTGGCGAAGGCGTGCTTCGCGTCGTAGCGATGGAACTCGTACTTCACGTTCGCCGCCTTGAGCTTCTTCTCGAGCTCATCCACGCCCGAGATGGCGAACGCCTGGTCGTGCAGCGCCCAGTGGCCGAGGAGCGGCGCCTTGATCTTCGAGGCGTCGACGTACTGGAGCGGCGGGTAGCCGTACCAGATGACTTCGGCGTCGGCCTCGGGAACGTTCACCGCCGAGAGCACGGTGAGCGCACCGCCCATGCAGAAGCCGGTGACGCCGACCTTCGGGCTCGCCTTCTTCAGATACTGCACGGCACCGCGGATGTCCTGGCCCGCGGCGTCGCCGAAGTTGAGGCCTTCCATGAGGTGCTTCGCCTCGTTCGCCTCCAGCGCGACTTTGCCGCGGTAGAGGTCGGGAACGAGCGCGCGGTAGCCCGCGCTTGCGAGCTTCTCGGCGACCCCCTTGATCTGATCATTGAGGCCCCACCACTCTTGGATCACCACCATACCCGGTGCTTTGGTGGCCTGTGCCGGTTCAGCGAGATAGCCGCTGACGCTCTTGCCGTCGGGACGGTTGTAGCTCGTCATCCTGCCCATCGATTGCCTCCTGTTCCGAAGGCCAATCTTAGGGCAACCACTGCAGGCGGGAGAAGGCCGGTTCGATCTGCCACGGCACCGGCTCGCGCGCCTCCCAAGCGGTTTCCCAGGGATGCGCGATCACTGGCGTAATCTGCGGACGCTCGGGCCACAGGCCCACCTCGTAGAGCGCCATGTGGCGCGCCTGCGTCGCGTCGAGCTGCAGGCTGAAGCCGAATCCGGTGGCCCCGTCGTCGTTCAGTACGCGCGTAACCAGCGCCTCGTGGCCCGAGACGAGGCGCATCGACTGGGTGTGGACGAAGCTCAAGCGCGCAAAGGACGCAGTGGATTCAGGCCGCTGCGCGTGACCCGGCCGTGGAGCTCGCGCCCGAGCGCCTGCTCGCAGAGCTGCGCCGTGGCGAGCAACCCGTCGAGGTCGATCCCGGTGGCGATTCCCATCGATTCGAACAGGCTGACGAGGTCCTCGGTACATACATTGCCAGTGTGGCCGCCGCCGTATTTCAGCTTCGCCGGATGGCCGCCGACGCCGCCGAACGACGCATCGAAGTGCCGCACGCCCGCTTCGTACGCGGCTACGTAGTTGACGAGCCCCGTGCCGCGCGTGTCGTGGAAATGAGCGATGGTTACCAGGTTTCCGCCCTCAAGACGTGAAACCATGTTCTTCACGGAGCGGGGCGTGGCCATCCCTGTGGTGTCGCCCAGCGCCACGTATTCCACCCCCAAACGAGCGAACGATTCCATGTCCGAAAGAACGACGCCCGGATCGACCTTGCCCTCGAACGGACAGCCGAAAGCGACCGAGATGGTGCCGACCAGCCTGAAACGTCCGTCAGCGGCCGCGACCATTTCGGCAATGTTCTGCCACTGCCCGGCGCGCGTGCGGTTGAGGTTCCTTTGCGTGTGCGACTCGGTCGCCGAGACGAGCAGGCTCAACTCGTTCGCTCCGTAGCCAGCGTCGAGATCGGCGACGGCACGCTCGACCGCCTTCACGTTGGCGCAGGTGGCCTTGTAGAAAACCCCCGGTTTTCTTTGAATCGACTTCAATAAATCGGAGGCGTCCGCGAACTGCGGCACGACCTTCGGGTTGGAGTAGGAGGTGGCTTCGACGCGCGGGAAGCCGAGCGCGGCGAAGCGCTCGACCAGCGCGCGCTTGGCGGCGGTGGGCACGAACTGCGGCTCGTGCTGCAGCCCGTCGCGCGCGAAGCACTCGCACAGGGTGACGTCGAGGGTGACGCCGGGCATGGTTGACAGTATCAACTAATATGGTTTACGGTGTCAACGACATGGCCTCCGCCGTTCCGGCCTACATTGTCCCGCGGCGCGACCCGCGCACCCAGAGCGAAGGCGTGGTCGAGGGCTACGCGCAGACCGCGCTGCGCTGGCCGGCGCAGCCGCTCGCGCGCCGCGCCCACGGGCCGTCGGAGCTGACCCGTCCCAGGCTTGCGCCCAGGTTGAAGGCCAGCGGCGCCAATCTCGCCGGCCAGGGCGGGACTCGGGCGCTGGGTCAGCTCATCGACGTGAGGGTGAGCGTCGTCGACGAGGACGGCGCGCCGCTGACGGGGGCGATGGTCGAGATCTGGCACTGCAACGCCGCCGGCAAGTACATCCATCCGAACGATTCGAACGACGCGCCGGCCGACCTGAATTTCTATGGGGCCGCTCGCCTGATCACCGACCGGGATGGACGGATCGATCTGCGCACCGTCAAGCCGGGCGCCTATCCGGTTCCCGACAGCGGCGGCTGGTGGCGCCCGCCGCACATCCACTTCTCCGTCTGGGGGCGCGTCTGGCTCTCGCGCCTGGTGACCCAGATGTTCTTCCCGGGCGAACCGCTCAACGAGCGCGACGCCATCCTGAACGCCGTGCGCGATCCCCAGGCGCGCGGCCGCTGCATCGCGCGCTTCGTGCCGCAAGGCGGGAACGCACTCGTCTACGAATACGACCTCGTGGTGCGCGGCCGCAACGCCGCCGCGGAGCTGCCATGAAGCGGCTCGTGCCGACCGCCGAAATGACGCTCGGGCCGTTCTTCCCGCCCGAATTCGCGGCCGGCGCGAACGACCTCGCGGCGGGCGTCCAGGGCGAAGCGATCGAGATCAGCGGCCGCGTGGTGCAGGCCGACGGCCGCTCGCTCGACAACGTGGTGCTCGAGATCTGGCAGGCCGACGCCGAAGGTCGCTTCGACAATCCAGCCTTCTCCGGCTGGGGCCGGGCCGCCACTGATTCTTCCGGTATTTACGTTTTTAGAACGATCAGGCCAGGCGCGATCCAAGGGAGGGCACCGCACATCAATTTCCTGCTGCTCTACTCCGGCCTCATGCGCCAGCTCCAGACGGTCATGTATTTCGACGATTCGCCGGATCCGCTGCTGGAAAGCATGACCGAAAGAAGCGAGCGGCTGGTGGCGAAGCAGGAGGGTGCGAACCGCTACCGCTTCGACATCCGGCTGCGCGGCGAGGGCGAGACGCCCTTTTTCGACGACTGATGATCCGAGAGCTCCTCTCGTATCGGCTGCACGAGGTGGCGAACCTGCTCTCGCGCGGGGCCGAGCTGCGCTACCGGCGCGAGTTCGGCGTGAGCCTGTGGGAGTGGCGCAGCCTCGCGCTGCTCGGCGGCGCCGCCGAGCCGCTATCGCTTGGCCATCTCGCGCACGCCGCGGGCATCCACAAGAGCCAGATGAGCCGCGTGGTGTCCGGGCTGGCGAAGCGCAAGCTCGTCGTGCGCGACGCCAACTCGCAGGACGGGCGCGGCGTGCATCTCACGCTGAGCAAGAGCGGTCGCAAGCTCTACGCGGGGCTGATCGAGGCGGCGTCGCAGCGCGACCGGGCGTTCCGCGGCTGCCTCACCCGCGACGAGAAGCAGGCGTTCGAAGCCGCGCTCGCCAAGCTCGCCGGACAGGCGCGCGCCTTCATCCTGCAGGAAAAAAAGAGATGAAGACGCGCATCACCGAGCTGCTCGGCATCGAGCACCCGATCTTCCAGGCGGCGATGAGCTGGGCCTCGTCCAACGCGCCGCTGATCGTTGCCGTTTCGAACGCCGGCGGCATGGGCGTGATCGCGGCGGGGCCCATGCGCCCTGAAGATTTTAGAACAGCAATTTTCGATATTCGGACCGCGACGAAAAAACCCTACGGCGTGAACATCCCTCTGAACAATCCGCGCGCGGCGGAGCTGCTGGACATCGCTCACGAGGCGCGCATCCCGGTGATGGTGGCCTCGCAGGGCGGCCCGCGCGAGCATCTCGCCCGCTTTCGCGCCATCGGCACGAAGTGGCTGCACGTGGTGGCATCGGTGGAGCACGCAAAAAAAGCCGAGGCGGCGGGCGTCGACGCGCTCGTCGTCGACGGCGCCGAGGCAGGCGGCCATCCGCCGCCGTCCGAGGTCGGCACGCTCGTGCTGGTGCGCAGGGTGGTGAAGGCGGTCAAGCTTCCGGTGGTGGCGAGCGGCGGCGTGGCGGACGGCGCCGGCGTAGCGGCGCTGCTTGCGCTGGGCGCCGACGCGGTGCAGCTCGGCACGCGCTTCATCGCGAGCCCCGAGGCGAGCGTGCACGAGAACTACAAGCGCGCCGTGCTTGCCGCCGACGTGCACGAGACCACGCTCGTCGGCCGCGGCGGACTGCCGATCCGGCAACTGAAGAACGCATTCTCGGCGAAGTACCAGGCCGCGGAGCGCTCAGGAGCGAGCAAGGAGGAACTCGATCTCATCTACAAAAATTCCTCTTTGAAACAAGCTGCGTTGGAAGGCGACGTCGAGTGGGGCAAGGTCGAGGCGGGGCAGAGCGCGGGACTGGTCGACGACATCCTGCCGGCGGCGCAGATCATGCGGCGGCTGGTGGCCGAAGCAGAAGAAGCGAGACGGAGGCTGGCGTCTCTATGAGTGTTTTAATCGTCGAAGACCGGGGCGCTGCGCGCGTTCTGACCATGAACCGTCCGGAAAAGCGCAACGCGCTCAATTCCGAGCTGACTCACGCGCTTCTCGAAGCGCTTCGGCGTGCCGACAACGAAGAAAACGTAGGCTGTGTGGTGCTGACCGGAGCGGGACCGGGCTTTTGCGCGGGCGCCGACCTGACAGAGTTCAAGGGCCTGCAGGAGCCGCGCGCCGCGGAGGAGCGGGCCGAGCTCACCATGCAGCTCCATCTCGTCTTCCCGAGGATCTCGAAGCCGATCGTTGCGGCGGTCAACGGCGCGGCGATGGGCGGCGGCGCCGGCCTCGCCCTCGCCGCCGACATCGCAGTGATGGCGGCGAGCGCGAAGCTCGGCTATCCGGAGGCGAAGCACGGCATCGTTGCCGCCGTCGTGATGGCGAACCTCGTGCGCCAGGTGGGACGCAAGGCGGCCTTCGAGCTCGTCGCGCTCGGCGAGCCGATCGGTGCCGAGCGCGCGCTCGAGCTCGGGATGGTCAACCGCGTGGTCGCCGACCAGGACTTGATGCCTCAAGCCCTTTCCTACGCGGAGAAGCTCGCTGCCATGGCGCCCGCCGCCAGGGCCGAGACCAAGCGCCTGTTCCACGAGGTGGCCGACCTGCCGCTCGCCGCGGCGCTCGAGCGGGGCAGGGAGACTAACCGGCGCATGCGCAATTTTCAGAAGTTGATGAAATGAAACCCTTGGATCACGTGACGATCCTCGACCTCTCGCGCGTGCTCGCGTGCCCGTTCGCGTCGATGGTCCTCGCCGAGCTCGGCGCGCGCGTCATCAAGGTCGAGCAGCCCGGAAGCGGCGACGAGACGCGCACGTTCGAGCCCCAGCTCGCAAGCGACAGCGCCTACTACTTCGCCTGCAACCGCTCCAAGGAATCGATCACCGTCGACCTGCGCTCGGACGCAGGCCGGCAGCTCATCCGCGAGCTCGCGCAGAAGGCCGACGTCGTGCTCGAGAATTTTCCGGTCGGCACGCTCGGTCGCTACGGACTCGACTACGCGGTGCTTTCCTCGCTCAACCCGGCGCTCGTCTACGTGTCGTGCACCGGCTTCGGCCAGAGCGGCCCGTACGCGCACAAGAAGGGCTACGACACCGTGTTCCAGGCGATGGGCGGCATCATGAGCCTCACCGGCGAGCGCGGAGGCGGACCGGTGAAGCCCGGCCTGCCGGTCGCCGACCTCACCTCGGGTTTGTGGATCGCCATCGCCATCCTCGCGGCGCTTGCCGGACGCACGCGCAGCGGCAAGGGCTGCTACGTCGACTTCTCGATGCTCGACGGCCAGGTGGCGCTGCTCACGCTCGCGGCGGCGCGCTATTTCGCGCTCGGCGAGATCCCGCCGCGCCTCGGAACCGAGCACCCGGGCCGCGTGCCCTCCGCGAGCTTTCGCTGCCGCGACGGGAAATACGCCCATATCACCGCGAGCGACCAGCACTGGGCGCCGCTCTGCCAGGCGCTCGAGCTCGATGAGTTGAAGTCCGGGTTCGATACAAATGAGATCCGGGTGGAACGCCGCGATGAAGTGATGCGCGTGCTCACCGAAGCGATCGAAAAGCTTGACCGCGCCGAGCTCATTACAAGGCTGGATCGCGCCGAAGTGCCCGTCGGCCCGGTGAACGACGTCGCCGAGATCCTCAACGACCCGCACGTGCGGGCGCGCCGCCTCGTCGGCAGCTTCGACTACCCCGAGGTGGGCGAATTCAAGGCGCTCGCTCTGCCGTACAAGTTCCTCGGCTGGGATAACCCCGAGATCGGGCGGCCGCCTGCGCTCGGCGAGCACACCGGCAAGATCCTCGCGGAGCTCGGAAGGAATCCGCCGCCATGACGGTGCTCTATTCGGTCGACGGCGCGGTCGCCACCATCACGCTGAACCGGCCCGATGCGCGCAATGCGCTCAACGACGCGATGTGCGAGGACCTGCGCCGGGTTGCTCAAGCGGTCGACCCAGGCATCAGGCTGGCATTCGTGCGCGGCAATGGCCCCGTGTTCTGCGCGGGAGCCGACGTCAAGGAGCGCGCCGGCATGAGCGTCGAGCAGGTGCGCGCCCGCCGGCTGAAGGCGTTCGCCGCGTATCACGCGCTCGAGGCGCTGCCGATGCCCTCGGTCGCCGTGGTGCACGGCGCGGCGCTCGGCTCGGGCGTGGAGATCGCCGCGGCGTGCGACTTCATCGTGGCTACGCCCGACGCGGCTTTCGGCACGCCGGAGGCGATGCGCGGAACGATCGGCGCGACCCAGCGGCTGCCGCGCGTGCTCGGCAAGCGCCTCGCGAAGGACCTGATGTTCACCGGGCGCCGGCTCACCGCGGCCGAGGCGCGCGCCGCCGGCTTCGTCTCCAGGGTCGTAACCGAGGCCGAGCTCGAGCACGAGCTCGCCAACATCGCGCAGTCGATCGCGATGGCCTCGCCCGAGGCGGTCCGCTACGCCAAGCAGTGCATCGACCGCGGCGTCGAGCTCGATCCGCAGGGTGCGCTCGGCCTCGAGCTGATGGCGATCGAAGCGCAGCTCGCCTCGGGCAAGGGCATGGGCAAGCCGTGAGCTGGAGGCCGCAAACGCTGGGCGACGTGCTGCAGGAGCGTGCGGCGAATGCCGAGGCCCTGGTCACGCGCAGCGGCCGCTTTACCTACCGTGATCTTCTTTTCAAAGCCGAAAAAGCTGCGGGCGCGATGCAGGCGATGGGCATCCGTCACGGCGACCGGGTCGGCATCCTGATGGGCAACGACGAGAAGTGGCTCGCGCTCTTCTACGGCGCGGCGCTAATCGGCGCGGTCACAGTCCCGGTCAATACGCGCTTCAAGGCGGCGGAGATCGACTTCTGCCTGAAGCAGTCGGGGTGCAAGGCGCTCTTCTACGTCGAGCGCTTTCTCAGCGTCGATTTCCGCGCCATGGTGCGCGAAATCGGTTTTTCGAATGCTGTGGACGTTTCATCCGGCATTCCCTCAGGCCAATGCAAGCCGGCCACCGTCTCGCCGGATGATGTCCTGCTGATTCAATTCACTTCCGGCACGACGGCGTATCCCAAGGGCGCGATGCTCACGCACGACGGCATGCTGCGCGACGCCTGGGCCGCGGGGAGCCGCATCGGCATCCGCACCGAAGACCGGTATTTCAACTGCCGGCCTTTCTTCCACGTCGCGGGCTCGACGCTGTCCGCGCTGATGGCGCTGGTGAGCGGCGCCTGCCTCGTCACGCTGCCGACCTTCGAGGCGGGCGCCGCGCTCGAGCTGATGGAGCGCGAGCGCTGCACGCTGCTCTCGGGCAACGACACGATCATGCAGATGCTGATGGGCCACGCCGACTTCCACATGCGCAAGCTCTGTCTGCGCGGCGGCTGGGCCGCAGCAGGGCCGCAGACCATGCGGGCCATCATCGACGTGCTCGGCGCGAAGCATATCTGCGCGGCGTACGGCCTGTCGGAGTGCTCGCCCAACGTGGTGATGAGCGACTGGCGCGATGCGGAGGAGCTCCGGGTGAATGGACTGGCCTTACCGCATCAGGGAGTCGACATCCGGATTTCCGGCGAAGGCGAAATCCAGGTGCGCGGCTGGAACGTGATGAAGGGCTACTGCAACAACCCCGAGGCGAACGCCAGGGCGTTTACGGCGGATGGATGGCTGCGCACCGGCGACCTCGGCGAGATCGCGCCCGACGGCAGGCTGCGCATGGTCGGGCGCCTGAAAGACGTGTTCCGCGTCGGCGGCGAGAACGTCGCCCCGGCCGAGGTCGAGGAGGTGCTGCTCGCGCATCCCGCGGTCGAGATCGCCCAGGTCGTCGGCGTGCCCGACGCGCGCCTGGGCGAAGTGGCTTGCGCCTACGTGACGCTGAAAGCCAATCACTCGGTGGCCGAGGACGAGTTGATTCAATGGACCAAAGCGAGATGCGCTAACTTCCGCGTGCCGCGTTACCTGAGAATCGTCCCGGACTTCGAGGCCATCGGCATGACGGCGAGCGGCAAGGTGCAGAAGACCAAGCTGCGCGAGCACGCCTTGCGGGAGTTCGCACTCAATAGGGAATCGTAGGCGCTTTCCAGCTGGCGTCACGCGGTGTTGCGCGGGCGAGCGCCGCGCGCGCGTCCAGCCATCCCTCGCACGCGTTGCGGCCCGGGCGGCGGCGCAGGAAGTTGAGCACGCCTTTGCATGCCGCGTAGAAGCGGAAGAATCGAAGGATGGCGCGGCGCTCGGCCGGCTGCAGAGGCTCGTGGCTGCAGACGAGCTTGTCGTCGATCATTCCCCGATCGCGCAACGTGATTGCAGCCCAGGCTTTCACCCGGACGCGGGTGCCGAGCGGCAGGGGCGGCCCCAGCACCAGCGCGTCGAGCAGGTCGCCCTCGAGGCCTATGTATTGCGGGACCGACCCGTAGTTGTAGGGACAGGGCAGCGGCGAGACGAAGTCCAGCCTGCCGGTCGATCCGCGCTTGAGGAAGCTGCCGCGCGGAACTTCTATGACCACGTCGAGTTCGGGCACCATAGCGCGTTGTTATCCTACGCTTCATGAAATCGTCACTGCGCGGTGCAGACCTTTTGGCACGCTCGCTGGTCGCGGCAGGCACGCGGCATCTCTTCGCGCTTTCGGGCAATCACGTAATGCCGGTGTTCGACGCCGCGCTCGACACCGGCCTCGAGCTCATCCACGTCCGCCACGAGGCAGCCGCTGTGCACATGGCTGACGCGTGGGGACGCCTTACCGGAGAGCCCGGTATCGCGCTCGTGACCGGCGGTCCCGGCCATGCCAATGCCGTGGGCGCCCTCTATACCGCGCTCGCGTCCGAATCGCCGCTGGTGCTGATCTCGGGGCACGCGCCGCTCGGCGAACTCGGCAAGGGGGCGTTCCAGGAAATGGCCCAGGCGGCGATGGCCGCGCCGGTGACCAAGGCCTCGTGGACGGCGCAATCGGCTGAAACGCTCGCGGCCGATGTGGTGAAGGCTTGGCGCGAGGCGAAGTCGGGTACGCCGGGTCCGGTGCATCTCAGCATCCCGAACGATGTCCTGGACGCGGCGGTCGATACGCGCATACCGACACCTGCGCAATTCGCCGTTCCCAAGGAAAAAGCCGAAGAGGTCGATACGTTGGGCGCGGCGCAGCGGCCCCTCGTCATCGCGGGCCCGGCCATGATGCGAAAAGGCACGCGCGAGCTCGAGGAAACGACCGGAATTCCGGTCATCGGCATGGAGAGCCCGCGCGGCGCGAACGATCCTAGCCTCGGACGGCTCGGCGGAATTCTCGCGCGCGCCGATCTGGTGCTGCTCCTCGGCAAGCGCGTCGATTTCACGCTGAAGTTCGGCCAGGCCTTCGCGCAGGGAGCGCGTGTGGTTCAAGCCCAGTCGGTGCGGGGAATTCAATTCAAGAACAACGAGTGGCTCGACGAGGTCCGCGCGGCGCTGCGCTACCGGCCGCCGGAATGGCGCGCTGTTCAGTCGAAGGCCGAAGGGCCGATCCACCCGGTGACGCTGTGCCGGGCAGTTCAGCCGCTGCTCGACAAGCCTGGCGCGGTTCTCGTGTCGGACGGCGGGGAGTTCGGACAGTGGGCGCAGGCTTGCCTCAGCGCGCCGCGCCGGCTGATCAACGGGCCGGCGGGCTCGATCGGCTCGGCTCTGCCATTTGCGGCGGCGGCGAAGCTCGCCCATCCCGACTCGCCGGTGGTCGCGATGCTGGGCGACGGCACGCTCGGCTTTCATCTCTCCGAGATCGACACCGCAGTGCGCCACGGGCTCGGCTACGTCGCGGTGATCGGCAACGATGCGACCTGGAATGCCGAGTACCAGATCCAGCTGCGGGCCTATGGAAGCGAGCGCGCCAAGGGCTGCGAGCTCCTGCCGACACGCTATGGCGCCGTGGCCCGGGCGTTGGGTGCGCACGGCGAAGACGTCGAACGGCCTGGTGAGCTGCAGGCCGCGCTGCAGCGCGCAGTCGCTTCAGGCAAGCCCGCGTGCGTAAACGTGATGATCGAGCGGCTGGCGGCGCCGAAATACTAGTTACTGCCGGATGCCCAGCACAGTGACCAGCCGGTTGTAGAGCTCGAACTGCGCGCGCACGAATTGCTCGGTCTCGGCGGGAGAGCGGATCGCGGCGATGCCGCCGAGGCGCGCGTTGCCCTGCTGCCAGTCGGGGTCGCGCGCGAGGCGCTGGAAGACGTCGGCCCAGCGCTCGACGATCTCGCGCGGCAGGCCGGGCGGGCCCATGAGCGCGGTCCAGCCGACGATGGCGTTCATTCCGGGAACGCCGGCTTCGGCGGCGCTCGGTACGTCGGGGATCTCGGGCAGGCGCGCCGGCGTGACGAAAAGGCCGCGCAGCGCCCCGGCTCTCACCTGCGGGATCACCGTGGGGGCGTTGTTGCACGCGAAGTGGACCTGGCCCGCGAGCACTGCCGTGGTGACCTCGCCGCCGCCCTTGAAATGGATCCCGACGGCGTGGTCCTTGGTGAGACCCGCGAGCGTCATGAAGTATTGCACCGCCATGTTCTGGCTGGTGCCGACGCCGGCGGTCGCGAAGTTGAGCTTGCCCGGATTCGCGCGAATGGTGTTCACCAGGTCGGCTGCACCGCGGATCGGCGAGTCGCCGCGCACGAAGCAGATGTAGGGATTGAGCTCGATCAGCGAGAGCATCGTGAACTCGTTCCACCTGTACTGCAGCTTCGACTCGAGCGCGGGGAGGATGGCGTGCGTGGCGATGCGCGCGACGAGCAGCGTGTAGCCGTCGGGCGCCGCGTGCTTCACCCACATGGTGCCGATCGCGCCCGAGGCGCCGGCGCGGTTGACCGGAACGATCGGCTGGTTGTTGAGGTACTTCGAAGCGTGGAGGGCGACGTTGCGCCCCGAAAGGTCCGAGTCGCCCCCGGCCGAGAACGGGATGATGAGGGTGATCGGCTTCGACGGATAACCCTGCGCGGCGGCCGCGGCGCTCGCCAGGATGAGCAAAGCTGAGACGAGTGCTTTCACGCTATTCTCACCGCATGGATTATGACCCGGTGGCGGGACCCGGTGTGTGGTACGGGCGCGAGCTCGCACGCCGCGACGGCTGGATCCGGGCCTTCGCGCCGCGCGAGCTCGACGAGATCGACACCGCCGTTCGCGCCTTCATGCAGAGTGGGCTTCCACCCGAAGGGCTCGAGGCGGAGGGCTTTCCGCTGCCGACCCTTGGTCCTGTGCTGCGCGAAGTGCTGAGCGAATTGCTGGAGGGACGCGGCTTCGTGCTGCTTCGCGGCCTGCCGGTGGAGCGGATGACGCGCGAGGAGCAGGCGATCGCGTATCTCGGCCTGGGCTGCTGGCTCGGCCGGTTCCGCTCGCAGAACGCGAAAGGCCATCTGCTCGGCCACGTGAAGGATCTCGGGCTCGACATCCGAAATCCGAACGTCCGCTACTACCAGACCAACCGCAAGCTCGAGTACCACACCGACTCGGTCGACCTGGTCGGGCTGCTGTGCCTGAAGGCGGCCAAGGCGGGCGGCGAGAGCTATCTCGCGAGCTCCATGACGGTCTACAACGAGGTGCTGAACAGGAAGCCGGACTTGCTGCCGCCGCTGTTCGAACCCTATGCGACCGACCGGCGCGGCGAGGTTCCCGAGGGCATGAAGCCCTGGTTCGACATCCCGATCTTCCACCGCCACGGCGGAAAGCTCTCGTGCATCTACGTGCGCCAGTACATCGACTCGGCGCAGAAGCACTTTCCCGAGGCGCGGCGCCTGTCCCCGGAGCAGCGCGCGGCGATGGACCTCGTCGACGAGATCTGCAACGACCCCGCGATCCATCTCTCGATGGACTTCCGCCCCGGCGATATCCAGCTCCTGCACAACCACCAGATCCTGCATTCGCGCGGCGACTTCCAGAACTGGCCCGAGCCCGAGCGCCATCGCCACCTGCTGCGCCTGTGGCTCGCGCCGCGCGAGGCGCGGCCGCTACCCGAGGTGTTCGCGCCGCGCTACGGCGGCGTGCTCGCGGGCGAGCGCGGCGGCATCGTGGTGAAGGGAACGCGGCTTACCGTGCCGCTCGAGGCCGAATAGGAATTCGGGGTCGGCGGTGCAGCCCATGCCCGGCCAGATCGGGACATGGCACGCGCGCGCATGGTGCCAGCTCCTGAGCGCCAATGTCGCCATCGCGCACCTTTTATCGGATTGTCCTGTTCTCGAATCTTCGTATTGACGCCGCCATGCCGCGCGCATAGCCTCACGCGACCGAGCCCAGCGACCGAGCCCCAGAAGAGGCATTTAAGAGGTACACCGCGCGAGCGTCATGTCAACCGCCCCTACCGTGGTTCTGGCCGTGGACGATCACCCGCTCATCCGTTCGGCCTTGCGCGAAATCGTGTCGTGCGTCGGCGCAGGCTGCACCGAGCTGTTGGAGGCGGGCGACCCGGCGGAAGGCCTCGCGCTGCTCGCGCAGCGTCACGACATCGACCTGGTGTTCCTCGACCTGAGCTTCGGCGGCGATGACGGGCTCGACTATGTCGAGCGCTACCGCGCGACGGCCGCGCTCGTTCCGCTCATCATCTATACGATGCACGAGGATGCGGCCACGCTCGCGCAGGCGCTCGCGCGCGGCGCCGCCGGCATCATCCCGAAGACGCACTCGCCGCGGCTCCTGCAGCGCGCGATCCAGGTCGTGATGGAGGGCGGCATTTACGTGCCGCCGCAGCTCGCGCGGCAGCTCGCGCACGAAGAGTCGCCGCCGAGGCTTCCGGCCGCGCCGCCGCCGGCCTGCGCGGCGAGCGTCGCCATAACCGACCAGCAGTGGAAGATCCTCGAGCTTCTCGCGCAGGGCATGCCGAACAAGCTGATCGCGCGCAAGCTCGGGCTCGCTCCGAGCACCGTGAAGAACCAGCTCACCACGGTGTTCGGCGCGCTCGGCGTTTCCAATCGCACGCAGGCCGCAATGGCCGCGCGCGCGCTGGCGGTGCGGAAATCGAAATCGGGCTCTGACTCCGATCTAGCGTCTGTTCTTTAACGCCCCCGGGTTGATCGCGCGCTCGTAGCGGCCATCCAGGTACGACTCGATGATCGCGACCATGCCCTCGGCCATGGTGCGGTAGGTGGAATCGGCGGGCCAGCCGAGATGCGAGGTGAGCACCACGCTGTCGAGGCGCCGCAGCGGCGAATCAAGGCTAAGCGGTTCCTCGACAAACACATCGAGTCCCGCGCTGGCGATCGCGCCTTCCTCCAGGATCCGCGCCAGCGCCTTCTCGTCGACGATCGCGCCGCGCGCGGTGTTGATGAGGACGGCGTGCCGCTGCATCAGGCGCAGCCTGCGCTCGTCCAGCAGCCCGCGGCTCTGGTCCGAAAGTCGAAGGTGGATGGTGACGACGTCCGCGCTCTGGAGGAGCTCGTCGAGCTGCATCAACCGGGCGGCGGACTTGCCCGCGCGCTCGGGCGTGAGCGACGGCCCCCAGGCCAGGATCTCCATGCCGAACGCTCGCGCGATCGTCGCCACCTCGCGGCCGATCCGGCCGAGCCCGACGATGCCGAGCTTCTTGCCGCTCAGCGTCCGACCGGCAAAGGAGGGCCACTCGCCGCGGTGCATCGCCTGGTCGGTCTGCGGAATGCGCCGCATCACCGCAAGCATCAGGCCAAAGGTGAGCTCGATCGTCGAGTGCGCGAGCATCCCCATCGCCTCGAGGTCCGACGTGGCCATGCCGATCAGCACGCCCGCGCGTGTCGCGGCGGCGACATCGACGTGGTAGGCGTGGTTGCCGGTCTGGGCGACGAGCTCGAGGGACGCAAGCCGCTCGAAGAAGGCCGCGTCGAGGCGCGTGCGCTCGCGCAGCGTGATCAGGATCGGGTACTCGCGCAGCCGATCGAGCGAGGCGAGCTTCTCGGTGAAGACGTCCACCGGCACGCGGCGGCGCAGGCGCGCGATGGAGGGGTCGTCGTCGAAAACACGGTGGTAATCGTCGAGTACGGCAACTTTCACTTGGCGACCAGGCGAGTCCCCGTCTCGCCGCGCAGCGCGCGCGAGAGGTTGGGCGGGTTGGTGATGAGGCCCATGCGGCCGCCGCCGCCGACGAAGTCGACCAGCGCGGCGATCTTTGGCCCCATGCTGCCGGGATCGAACTGGTCGTCGGCCTGGTGCCGGCGCGCCTCGGCGAGGGTCATGCGGTCGAGCCAGCGCTGGGTGGGCTTGTTGAAGTCGAGCGCGACCTTCTCGACGCCCGTCGGCAGCACGAGGATGTCGGCCTCCATGCTGCGCGCGAGCAGGCTCGAGGCGAGGTCCTTGTCGATCACTGCCTCGACGCCGCGCAGGTCGCCAGTTTCGTCCTCGATCACCGGGATGCCGCCGCCGCCGCAGGCGACCACCACGTAGCCTTCTGCGGCCAGGGCCTTGATGGCGCGCGTCTCGAGGATCGCCCGCGGTCTGGGGGAGGGCACGACGCGCCGCCAGCCGCGCCCGGCGTCCTCGCGCACGGTCCAGTGGTATTTCTTCGCAAGCTGCTTCGCGCGCGCCTCGTCCATGTGCGAGCCGATCGGCTTGGTGGGATTGGCGAACGCCGGGTCGTTGCGGTCGACCAGCGTCTGCGTCACCACGCAGGCCGGCTCGCGCCGGATGCGGCGGCGCTTGAATGCGTTGCGCAGCGCCTTGAGGAACATGTAGCCGACCGCGCCCTGGATGTCGGCGCCGGCATAGTCCATCGGCACCGGCGGCACCTCGGCGATGGAGAGCTCCGAGCGGCGCAGGATGAAGCCGACCTGCGGCCCGTTGCCGTGCGTCACCACCACCTTCCATCCCGTCTCGATCATCCCGGCGATGTCCTCGGCGAGCGCGCACACCATGTCGTACTGGTTCGGGATCGATTCGTGGCCGCGATCGCGGATCAGGGCGTTGCCGCCGATGGCGACGACGGCGAGTCCAGGCTTTTCCTTCATGGGGCCACCTCTTCGGCAAGTGCTGTCACCGCCTGGGTGAAGCAGGCGAGCGGCGCGCGCGTGACGCCGGCGCCGATCTGGCCGACGCCGGGTTCCCTGTGCGCGATGCCGGTATTGATGACCGGCAGCATTCCCGTGTCGACCACGCGCCGCGCGTCGATGCACGCCGGCGTGCCGGCGAAATCGAGCGCCGGAAGCGTGAAGGCGCCGTTACGCTTGAGGGTGATGTGCGTCATCGCCAGCGTGTTGGCGAGCGCGTCCTGCGGCGTGCCGCCGACGAACTTGACGATCGCCGGCGCCGCCGCCATGGCGAATCCGCCGAGGCCCGCGGTCTCGGTGATGGCGCTGTCGCCGAGATCCGGCGCCGCGTCCTTCGTGGTATAGGCAGGGAAGTAGAGTCCGTTCACGACGGGCGCCGGCGCGGTGAACCAGCGCTCGCCCAGCCCGCTCACGCGGATGCCGAAGTCGACGCCGTTGCGCGCCATGGCGGTGACCATGCTGCTCCCCGCCACGCCGTGCGCGGTGTCGAGCATGCTCTTGCACGCCGCCATCGAGATGTTCAGGAAGAAGTGGTCGTTGCCGGCGATGAACTCGATCACCGACGCCACGTCGGCGGCGCGCGCGGAGGACTTGAGGAGCGCCGGCACCAGGCGCCGGATGAGGAGCGAGGACGCAGCCACGTTGCGGTTGTGCACCTCGTCGCCCATGTGCAGCGCCTGCGCCATCAGGGGTTTCAGTTCCAATTCACCGAGAAATTCGAAGGCAGAGGCGACAGTCGGGGCGAGTGTTTTCTGCATCCACTCGAGGCGCGCCAGCACCTCGCGGCTGTTGGCGCCGAAGCGCAGCACCTTGCCGAGCCCCTCGTTCAGGTTGCTGAACGCACGGTTGCCGTGGGTCGCGTTCGCCACGATCCACACCGGCATCGAAGGGCTGATGATCCCGGACATCGGCCCGACCGCGGCATGGTGATGACAGGGCTCGAACTGGATGTCGCCCGACTTGGCCAACGCAGCCGCCGCGTCGGCGTCCTCCGCCCATCCTTCGTACAGGATCGCGCCGACGATCGCACCGCGCATCGGTCCGCACATCCGCTGCCAGGCGATCGGCGGCCCCGCGTGCAGGATCGTGCGGCTTCCCAGGTTGGGCAGTACTTCGCGCGCCACGCCGATGCCTTCCAGGCGCGGCTGCGCCGCCATATACCGCTCGGCCGCCTTGGCGTTGGCGGCCTCCAACGTCGGATGGTTGACGAGGCGCGCGAGTGCCATGCCGACCGCGCGATCGCCGCCGGCCGGCGGCGCCCACTCGAGCCGCGTGGCGGTGCCGCCGCGCTGCACGATGGCGTCGGCGAACGAGGCGATGCCTTCGTTCAGGACCGACAGCGGCTTGCCGAAAAGCGCGCTCATCCGCGACCTCTAATCAGGGACAGACCACGTTTTTCCAGACCCGGGATTGGGCACAAAAACGTGGTCTGTCCCCGTTTTTGGATTTCATGACAGCTTGTCGACGATGGCGCCGGCGAGCCGCGCGGCGCTGGCGTTGCTTTCCGTCAGAAGAACTCCGGCTTCGCGCAGCGCCTTCTCCTGGCGCTCGAGGCCCTGCGGATCCTCGTCGGTGCCGCAGACCGAAGCGACGATAGCGAGGCTTCTTCCCTTCTTGCGTGAAATTCCTTGCGCCTTTTCGATTGCAGGTACCAGCTCGGCGGCGGGATCGGGGTGCGAGCCCCAGCCGAGCACCACGTCGAGCAGGATCACCGCCACTTGCGGATCGGCGGCTTCCTGCAGCATGCGGTCGTTGCGCAGCCGCAGGTCGATCATCGGGTGCGGCCGCCCCCGGGTGAACACGTCGTCGCCGAGGTCGACGAGCGTGTGCTCGCGCGACTTCCATGGGTCCTCGATCGCCCTCTTCGGATCCACCGGTGCGTTGGACCACACGTCGCCGAGGAGTGCCGAAGCCTCGTAGCAGAACGTGCCGCCGCTGAAGAGCCCGCGGATGTAGCGCTGCCCTTTCTTGAATTTCATCTTGGGCACTTTGACCGTCGCGGCCTTCGCACGGGCGGGCTTATGACCCTTCGCCAGCGCCACCGCTGCCGCGGCGGCATCGTCCAGCGTGCGCGAGACGTGCAGGTTTCCGCCCGACGGGTCTTCCGCGGAGCCGATAAAGTTGATCACGACGGGCTTGCCCGCCTTGCGCGCCGCCGCGATGACCTCGCGGGCGATGGCGGGCGAGGGCGGCTTGGAGATGAGGACGATCGCCTTCGTGTCCGCGTCGCGCGCGAGGAGCCCGAGGCCATGCAGCATCGTGATGCCGCCGACGTCCTTGCCCAGATCGTGTCCGCCGGTGCCGATGGCGTGCGAGATGCCGCCGCCGCGCCGGTGCACGAGGCTCGTCACCTGCTGCGTGCCGGTCCCCGAGGCGCCGACCACGCCGACCGCGCCGCGGCGCACCGCATTGGCGAAGCCGAGCGGCACGCCGTCGATGATCGCCGTGCCGCAGTCCGGACCCATGACGAGCAGGCCGCGCTCCTTCGCATAGCGCTTGAGCGCGACTTCGTCGGCGAGCGCGACGTTGTCGCTGAAGAGCATGACGTGGAGCCCCAGCCGCAGGGCCTTCATCGCCTCGGCGGCGGCGTAGTCGCCGGGGACGGATATGAGCGCGAGGTTCGCCTGCGGTGTGCCCGCCAGCGCCATCTGGAAGCTGCGCAAGGGCGCTTCGACTATGGCATTTCCAGCAGTTTGAATGGGTGCCTCATTAAGAGAGGCAAGGGCCTTGGCGAGCGCCGCCTCGAGCTGTTCGGTCGACTTGCCGCGCACCGCCACGAGGAGATCGTTCGGCCGCGGCGCGACGTTGCCGTCGACGAGTCCGGCCTGCCGCAGGAACTCGAGATTGCCCGGCGTCGCCATCACCGCCGAGGCCTGCTCGACGCCCGGCAGCTTGCCAAGCGCCGCCGAGAGCTGCATCAGCGACACCGAGTCGCGGTACAGGTTGGGCAGCAGGCGCTGGATGTACACAGGCTTGTATACTAGAGTAAGCTTTCGGCGTGCCGCAAGACGCCGCCCCGCTCGACCTCGCCACACTTAAGGCACGCTATCAGGCCGGCCGGCTGCGGCCCACGCAGCTCGTGGCCGAGATCGTGGAGCGCATCGCGCGCCGTGGCAAGGACCCGACCTGGATCGAGCTCGCGCCGCGCGCCGAGCTCGAGGCGCGCGCCGCCGAGCTAGAACGCCGGCCCACGGCCGAGCTTCCGCTCTACGGGATCCCGTTCGCAATCAAGGACAACATCGACTGCCGGGGGCTTCGCACCACCGCGGCCTGCCGCGAGTTCGGCTACCTGCCCCAGGGCAGTGCAGAGGTGGTCGAGCGGCTCGTGGCCGCCGGCGCGATCCCGATCGGCAAGACCAACCTCGACCAGTTCGCCACCGGCCTGGTCGGCGTGCGCTCGCCCTATGGGGTACCGGCGAACAGCTTCAACCCCGCCTACATCCCCGGGGGCTCGAGCTCGGGCTCGGCGGTCGCGGTCGCGGCCGGGCTCGTCAGCTTCAGCCTCGGCACCGACACTGCCGGCTCTGGCCGCGTGCCTGCCGCGTTCAACAACATCGTCGGCCTCAAGCCCACGCGCGGGCTGCTGAGCGCGCGCGGCGTGGTGCCTGCGTGCCGCTCGCTCGACTGCGTCTCGATCTTCGGCCTTACGGCCGCGGACGCCGCCGCCGTGCTGCGCGTGGCGCAGGGCTTCGATCCGGCCGATCCGTTCTCGCGCCGCTCCGCTCCGCCGGCGCGTGCCCTGCCGCGCTCGTTCGCAGGCCTGCGCTTCGGCGTGCCTCGCGAGGATCAGCTCCAGTTCTTCGGCAACCCCGAGACGCCGCGCTTGTTCGAGGAAATGCTCGACAAGCTTTCCAAAATGGGGGCGCAAGCTTTCCCGGTTGATTTCTCGCCATTCCTGGAAACCGCGCGACTGCTCTACGAGGGACCGTGGGTGGCCGAACGCTACGTCGCCATCCGCGAGTTCATCGAGCGCAAGCCGAAGGCGCTGCATCCGGTCACGGCGGCGATCATCGGCGCCGCCAAGCGCTTCTCGGCGAATGACGCCTTTGACGGGTACTACCGGTTGAAGGAGCTCCAGCGCCGGACAGCGCCGGTCTGGGACGAGATCGACATCCTGGTCACGCCGACGGCGGGGACGATCTATCGCGTCGATGAGCTCGAAGCCGAGCCGGTGAAGCTCAACTCGAACCTCGGCTACTACACCAACTTCATGAACCTGCTCGACCTCGCGGCGATCGCGGTGCCGGCGGGGTTCCAGCGCGACGGGCTGCCTTTCGGCGTGACGCTCGCAGCGCCGGCGTTCAACGACGAGGTGCTCTGCGCGCTCGGCGACATCGCCCACCGCGCGGCGGTGAAAACGATGGGTGCCACCGGTTTGCCAACACCAGCACTAACCGACCTTGCCCCTTCAGGGGGTCAGGTGATCCAAGTCGCCGTCTGCGGCGCGCACATGTCCGGGTTGCCGCTCAACTACCAGCTCACCGAGCGTGGCGCCCGGCTTGCCGGGAAGTCGCGTACTGCGTCGAACTATCGGCTGTTCGCGCTCACCGACTTCAAGCCGCCGCGGCCGGGCCTGGTGCGCGACCAAGAGGGTGGAACTGCGGGCGGCGCTGCGATAGAGGTCGAGATCTGGGAGATCCCGGCGAGCGCCTTCGGCGGCTTCGTCGAGGGCATTCCCGCGCCGCTCGGCATCGGCACGCTCACGCTGGAAAACGGACGGCAGGTGAAGGGATTCCTGTGCGAAGCCCACGCCACGAGGGGCGCGCGCGAAATCACCAGCCTGGGAAGCTGGAGGCAGTTCATCAAGGGAGGCTGAACGTGAGCAACGGAGCGGCGGCGCGAGCAGCGACGGCACGAGGTGCGGATGCACACACCGCGGACGCGGGGGTGCACGGAGGGCACGGCGGCGAGCGCGGCTTCACCAAGCTCGATTTCGAGCTGAACGACTACCCGGGCCCGGTCAAGACCTCGCTCTTCGGCATCCAGCACGTGCTGGTGATGTTCACTGCCATGGTCGGCGGGCCGCTCATCGTCGGCCGCCTTCTCAACCTGCCCGAGGAGACGCGCATCCTCATGGTGTCGGGCACCATGATCGGCTGCGGCATCGCCACCATGGTCTCGGCGCTCGGCCTCGGATTCATCGGGCCCCGATTGCCGATCGTGATGGGCGTGTTCTACATCTTCATCGGCCCGATCGTCGCCATCTCGAAGGAGCTCAGTCTCGCCGCGGCGATGACTGCGCTCATGGTCGGCGGGCTGGTCCAGTTCGCCTGGAGCCCGCTCATCGGAAGACTGCACCGCTTTTTCCCGCCGATCGTCACCGGCACCACGATCCTCCTGATCGGCACCGGCCTCATGAAGATCGGCATCAACGTGGCCACCGGCCTCGGCACGCCCGCGTTCGGCAAGCCGCTGACGCTCGGCCTCGCGGCCCTGATGATCGTGCTCATCATCGTGATCACGCGCTTCTCCACGGGAGTGGTGCGCGCGCTCTCGCTCTTCCTCACCATGGTGATCGGATATGTCGTGGCAGCGGCGTTCGGCCTGATCGACCCCGGCACCGTGGCGCGCGCCGACTGGGTCAGCCTGCCGCACCCGTTTCCTTACGGCGGCATCGCCTGGCCGGGACTGGTCGCGGTGCTCACCGTGGTGGTGTGCTTCTTCGCCACCGCCGTCGAGACCACCGGACACACGCTCGCCGTGTCGCGCATCGTCGGCGTGCCCCAGGAGGGCTGGCGCATCCGCGGCGCGGTGGCCAACGACGGCGTGGGCTCGGCCCTGTCGGCGCTCTTCGGCGGCATGGCGCTCACCTCCTACTCGCAGAACATCGGCGTCATCTCGCTTACCGGCGTCGGCAGTCGCTTCGTGGTCGCGTTCGGCGGCGCTTTCCTCATCCTCATGGCGCTGGTGCCCAAGGTCGGCGCGATCATCGCCCTGATGCCGAACGCCGTGCTCGGCGGCGTGCTCCTTTTCATGTTCGGCATGGTCGCCTCGGTTGGCGTCGACATCATCGGCCGCAACATGACCTCGCGCCGCGACGCCGTCATCCTCGCCGCCTCGCTCGGCCTCGGCCTCGGCATCCAGGCCGCGCCGCCGCAGGCGTTCGACATCGTGCCGCAGGCTCTGCGCATCCTCGTCACCGACGGCATCGTGATGGGGATCCTGCTCGCGATGCTCCTGAACCTGACCTGGCCGAAGGAAGAGAAGTAGCGCGGGAATTGCACGCAGCAACACGGCCCCCGCCTTGAGCCGCGAGGGGGTGCGTGATATGGTCGACGCGGAGGAGGTTAGAGCAATGGCTCACGGCGGCGAGTGCTGCGGCCCGGGGTACGCCTCGCCAGCCGAGGCGATGAAGGCGCCGCGCGAGAAGATCCTCTACACGGTCGCGCTCTATGTCGGTACCGGCATCCAGCAGCCGGACTACCTGGCGACCATCGACGCGGACCCGGAAAGTCCTACCTACAGCCAGGTGATCAGCCGGTTGGAGATGCCCGGCATGGGCGACGAGCTGCATCACATGGGCTGGAACGCCTGCTCGTCGTGCCATCACGATCCGAGCAAGCAGCGGCGTTACCTGATCGTGCCGGGCGTTCGCTCGTCGAATCTGCACATCGTCGACTGCATCGAGCCGAAGGCCCCGCGGCTGCACAAGGTTATCGAGGGCGCGCGGATCAAGTCGAAGACGAATCTGTCGGCTCCGCATACCGTGCACTGCATGGGGTCGGACATCATCATCTCCATGCTCGGCGACGCGCAGGGCAACGCACCCGGCGGCTTCCTGCACCTCGACGAGAATTTCGACATCGTCGGGCGATGGGAGAACGATCTCGGCGGCATGAAGTTCAACTACGACTTCTGGTACCAGCCGCGCCACAACGTGATGGTCTCGTCCGAATGGGCGGCGCCGAATACCTTCATGCCGGGCTTCGACCTGGAGGAGGTCGGTCACCTGAAGTACGGCCGCGAGATCCATTTCTGGGATTTCAAGGAAAAGCGCGTCGCGCAAACCTTCTACCTGGGCGAGGACGGACTGGTGCCGCTGGAGGTGCGCTTCCATCACGATCCGGATTCGAGCCACGGTTTCGTCGGCGCCGCCCTCTCCTCCAACATCATCCACTGGTACAAGAAGGACGGCCGCTGGATCTGGGAAAAGGTGATCGACGTCGAGAACCGGCGCCACCCGGAATGGCCGATCCCGGTACCGGGGCTGATCAGCGTGATCCTGATCTCGATGGACGACCGGTTTCTCTATTTCAGCAACTGGCTGCACGGGGACCTCCGCCAGTACGACATCTCGGATCCATCGCATCCCAGGCTCACGGGGCAGGTCTGGATGGGCGGTCTTCTGAACAAGGCCCCGGTGGTCAACGGCCGGCGCATCACCGGCGGGCCGCAGATGATCCAGCTCTCGCTCGACGGCAAGCGACTCTACGTCACCACGTCGCTCTTCTCGACCTGGGACAACCAGTTCTATCCGGACATCCGGCACAACGGCGGCTGCATGCTGATGGTCGATTGCGACACGGAGAACGGTGGGATGTCGATCAACCCGAGCTTCTTCGTCGACTTCGGAGGCGAGCCGCACGGCCCCGCGCGCTGCCACGAGACGCGCTATCCAGGAGGAGACTGCACGTCGGACATCTGGCTAGGGATGGAGCAGGTCACGATCACGCTCGCCAACCGGGGCGGCGCCTCCTTCCGCGTCGACCGGCGCAAACCGTTGCTCGGCGAGCTCGAGGCGCAGGGCGTGTCGCTGCCCTACGGATGCCGCTACGGAGGCTGCATCTCGTGTGCCGCGAAACTGCTCTCGGGCCGGATCGACCAGCGCACAGGCGTAGCCCTGGACGGGCGCCAGCTCGCGAACGGCTACGTGCTCCTCTGCGTTGCGCGCCCTCTGACCGACTGCACCTTCGACGTCGGCGTCGAGAGTCATGACAAGCTCTACCGCAATCCCTTCATGACGCCATTGACCTATATGAACCACGACCAGGACTACCCGGCGGACTATCTCGCCACCATCCTGAAAGAAGTGAAGACCATCGCCATGGTTGGCGCCAGCTCCGACCCCACCAAGTTCAGCTATGGCGTGCTCAGGGTCCTGCACGAAACCGGCTACGACATGATCCCGGTGAATCCCAATGAAGCCGGGACCGAGATCCGCGGCCTGCGGGTCTACGAGTCGCTGACCGCCATCGGCCGCCCCGTGGACATGGTCCAGGTGTTCCGCAACTCCGACGCGCTGCCCGGGATCGCGCGCGAGGCAATCGCGATCGGCGCCAAAGTGCTATGGGCGCAGCTCGGCGTGCGCAACGACGAGGCGGCCCGGCTGGCGGAGGCGGCGGGGCTGAAAGTGGTCATGAACCGCTGTCCCAAGATCGAGCTTTTCCGTCCGTTCTGGAAGCCACGGCTGAACCCGGAGATTTAGACCACGTAAGGAGAATGGCATGCCGACGCGCCGCCAGGTCCTGATTTGGGCAGCAACTTCGACGGCGCTCGCCGGCATGGCCGGAATCGCGCGCGGGCAAGCGTATCCGGCGAAACCGGTGCGCATCCTGGTCGGCTTCGTGGCGGGCGGGAATTTCGACATCGTCGGGCGCCTGATCGCCCAATCGCTATCCGAGCAGCTGCACCAGCCTTTCATCGTCGAAAACCGACCCGGCGCGAGCAGCAATCTGGCGACCGAAGCGGTGGTTCGTGCGCCCGCGGACGGCTATACGCTCCTGCTGGGTGGCGCGGTGAACGCAGTCAACGCGACGCTTTACGAAAATCTCGGTTTCAATTTCATCAGCGACCTGACTCCGGTTGGCGGCGTCAGTCGGTTTCCGAACGTCATGACCGTGAACGCGTCTTTCCCGGCCAGGACGGTCCCCGAGTTCATCGCCTACGCGAGAGCGAATCCGGGGAAGATCAACCAGGGCTCTTCCGGCAACGGGACCACGCAGCATCTGGCCGGCGCGCTGTTCAAGTCGATGACCGGCGTCGATTTCCTCCACGTCCCGTACAAAGGCGCCGCGCAGGCCATTACGGATCTCCTCAATGGGCAAGTCCAGGTCTTGTTCGAACCCTTGCCGCCTTCGATCCAGCACATCAAATCGGGAAAGCTACGCGCTCTGGCGGTGACAACGGCGACACGCTCGGCGGCACTGCCCGAGGCGCCGACCGTCGCCGAGTTCGTGCCCGGTTACGAGGCGAGCGGATGGAACGGCGTCTGCGCGCCGAAGGGCACACCGGCTGATATCGTTCGCAAGCTCAACAATGCGATCAACGCAGCCCTCGCGGATCCGAAGCTGAAGGCGCGTCTTGCCGACCTGGGTGCCACGCCCCTTGGCGGCTCCTCCTCCGACTTTGGAACGCTCATCGCGGAAGAGACGGCCAAGTGGAGCAAGGTGATCCGGGCGGGCAACATCAAACCCGGCTGACAATCCGGCGGGTCGCCCGCCCGCTAGAACAATTAGGCACGCGAGTATGTCCCGAGAGCTCGACTTCTTCTTCTATATCGGCAGCACCTACACGTACCTGTCCGTTAATCGGGTGGCGAAGATCGCCGCCCACGAGGGCATTGGTCTGCGCTGGCGGCCATTCCATGTCCGCGCGATCATGATCGAGCAGAACAACCGCCCTTTCGTCGGCAAGCCGGTCAAGCTCAAGTACATGTGGCGCGACGTGGAACGCCGTGCCATACGCTATGGCATCCCCTTCAAATCGATCCCCGACTACCCGGTGGACCCGGAGGGACTTGCCAACCGGGTGGCGGTCCTGGCGGCCGAGGAAGGATGGTGTCCCGAATACGCGAGGGCGACCTATCGGGACTGGTTCCTGGAGAACAAGGCTCCGGGAGATCCCGAGCATCTTCGGCTCATGCTGTCTCGGCTTGGGAAGGACCCCGACTCGACGATTTCCCGCGCCAACGGCGAAACGATTCGCAGCCGCTACGACTCCGAGACCGAGCATGCAAAACAGCTCGGGATTTTCGGCTCACCGACCTTCGTGTGTGATACGGAAATCTTCTGGGGCGACGATCGATTTGAGGACGCCATGGAATGGGCCAAGTCCAGGCAACGCTGACCGGAGTCGTGCTTGCACTCTCTGTGGGACTCTTCGCCACTGGCGTAGGCCTCGACCGAGACCGGGCCTTCTATCCGGTCGTGGCGATCGTGGTGGCGTCGTACTATGCGCTGTTCGCTGCGATGGGCGCTTCCACACACGTACTAGTTCTGGAGTGTGTGGCCGGTGCCGTCTTCGTCGCAGCCGCGGTAGCAGGCTTCAGGTGGTCCCTATGGGTTGCCGCGCTTGCACTGGCGGCACATGGCATTTTCGATTTCAGCCATGCTGCCGTCATCTCCAATCCAGGCGTGCCGACTTGGTGGCCGGAATTCTGTGCCGCGTACGACGTTACGGCAGCGGTCTTCCTGGGATGGTTGCTGAAGAGCGGGCGCATTCGCGCACTGGCTTGAGCTGAAAATCCGCCGCTCGCCGTTACGCGGTCAGGGGCAGATGAAGCCCGCGCCGCTCGGGTTGGCGAAGCAGCCGACGGACGCGGGGATCACGTGCTTCGGCAGCCACAGCACGACGTCGGGGAAGTAGATGGCGAAGCCGATGGTGGCGAGGAATACGACGTAGATCGGCAGCGCGGCGCGCAGCGCCTGCGAGAAGCGCACGCCGACGAACTTCGACGCCATGAGGAGAACCAGGCCGTAGGGCGGCGTGATCAGGCCGAAGGCGAGCGTCGCGATCAGCACCACGCCCATGTGCACCGGATTGATGTTGCCGGCCTGCGCCAGCGCGTTCACCAGCGGCATGAAGATGATGATGGTCGGCACCGGCTCGATGAAGTCGCCGACGATCGTGAAGAGCAGCACCATCAGCAGCATGATCATGTGCGGGTCGTGGCCGGCGATGCCGGTGATCCAGTCGGCGATGACGATGGCGCCGCGCAGGTAGGCGAGCAGCCAGCCGAAGGCGTTGGCGGCGCCGATGGTGATCAACGGCAGCGAGAAGATCAGGCCCGCGAGGCAGAAGTCGTACGGCAGCTTGCGCAGGTGCTTCGGGTTGTACGTCGGGATGATGACGAACAGGATCCAGGCGGCGGCGACGACGCCCGCCTCGGTTGGCGTGAACCAGCCGGACAGGATGCCGCCGAGCAAAATCATCGGAATCATCAGCGGCAGCACAGCGTCCTTGCCGGCGCGAAGCACGATGCCGAAAGAGGCGCGCGGGCGCCGCGCCGTCACCGGGCCGAAGAAGTAGCAGTAGGTCATCAGGCCGAGACCGATCATCAGGCCCGGCACCACGCCCGCCATGAACAGGCCGGCGATCGAAACGTTGCCGACCGCACCATAGACGACGGCGGTGATGCTGGGTGGCACCAAAGCCGCGATGGTCGAGGCGGCGGCAATGATGGCGGCAATGAACGGGCCGTCGTAGCC
>DATLUZ010000248.1:0-2273 GCA_035577785.1 Burkholderiales bacterium
CAAACCAGCCGCGGCCGCCGAGGCGTCCACTGAGGTAGGACAAGTGCTCGAGCAGCTCGAGAGCACGAAGAACGCCTATACGCTCGCGCTCGGCCCGCACCAGATCCGGCTTACGAACCTCGACCGCGTGTACTGGCCTGCCGACCCGGCGCTGAAGCAGCCGGCGCTCACGAAGCGCGACCTCATCCGCTACTTCGCCGAGATCTCGCCGCACATCCTGCCGCACCTCGCCGACCGGCCGCTCACCATGATCCGCATGCCGGAGGGCATCGACGGGCAGCGCTTCTTCCAGAAGCACTGGGAGCAGGAGCGGCCCGCCTTCGTCGAGACGATCACGGTGTTCTCCGGCCACAAGGACGAGAGCCACGACTACCTGCTGTGCAACAACCTGCCGACGCTGCTCTGGCTCGCGCAGTCCGGAACGCTCGAGTTCCATGTCTGGCATTCCCGCGCGCGACCGGGCCCGGACGCGTCGTCGCAGGGCACCGACTACGCCTCCTCGCTCGATTCGCTCGAGGCGTCGGTGCTGAACTACCCGGACTACGTGGTATTCGACATCGATCCGTACATCTATTCGGGCAAGGAGGCGCCCGGCGAGGAGCCCGAGCTCAACACCGTGGCGTTCCAGAAGGGCAAGGAGGTGGCGTTCTGGCTGCGTGAACTCCTGCACAGCATGGCGCTCGAGCCGATCGTGAAGACCTCGGGCAAGACCGGGCTGCATGTCTTCGTGCCGATTCGGCGCAGCATCGATTTCGAGGCCGCCCGGGAGGTGTCGGAGCTCGTCGGCCGGCACCTCATGCGGGCCCATCCCAAGGACATCACCCTGGAGTGGAGCGTCCCCAAGAGAACGGGAAAAATCTTTATGGACTACAATATGAACGTCCGCGGCAAGACGCTGAACGTCGCCTATTCGCCGAGAGGCGCGCCGGGCGCGCCGGTGTCGATGCCGCTGAGCTGGGAAGAGCTCGCGAGCGCGCACCCGCTGGATTTTCGCATCACCAACGCGGCCGAGCGCCTGGCCAGGACGGGGGACCGCTGGAGCGGCGCTCTCAGCGGCAAGCACAGCCTCGAAAAGGCGCTGGAGCGGGTGAAGGTCTGACGCTTTGAAGCGTTGGCTTAGAAAAGGATAACAACATGGCTGCACGATCGATCGCGTCGCTGACCATCTCCTTCGGGCTCGTCTCCATCCCGGTGAAGCTCTTCTCCGCCACCGAGGCGTCCAAGGCGATCTCCTTCAACCTGCTGCACAAGACCTGCGGCTCGCGCCTCAAGCAGCAGTACCTCTGCGTGAAGGAAGAGATCCCCGTGGCGCGCGAGGAGATGGTGAAGGGCTACGAGTTCACCAAGGACCAGTACGTGATGTTCACGCCGGAAGAGCTGAAGGCGATGGAGGAGGCGGGGACCCACACCGCCGACATCACGGAGTTCGTGCCGGTCGAGTCGGTCGACCCGATCTACTTCGACAAAGCCTATTACCTCGCGCCCGACAAGGGCGGCGCCAAGCCGTATGCGCTCCTCGCGCGCGCGCTGCGCGAGTCCGGCCGCTGCGCGCTCGGCCGATGGGCCGCGCGCGGCAAGCAATACATCGTGATGATCCGACCGATCGAAAAAAGCGGTTCCGACGGCCTGGTGATGCAGCAGCTTCTCTACGCCGCCGAGGTGCGCTCGATCACGGAGATCGACATCCCGAAGACCGAGGTGAAGGACGCCGAGCTCAAGCTCGCGCAGCAGCTGATCGAGCAGCAGGCCTCGGAGTCGTTCGACCCGGCCGCATACAAGGACGAGGTGCGCGGCCGCATCGAGGCTGCGATCCAGAAGAAGGTCGAAGGCCAGGAGATCACGCTGGCCGAGGCGCCCGAGCCCGGCGGCGGCCAGGTGATCGACCTCATGGAAGCGCTGCGCGCGAGTCTCGAGAAGAAGCCGGCGCGCAAGGCCGAGCCCGCGAAAAAGGCCGAGCCTGCGAAAGCAGCAGCCGGAAAGAGGGCAGCAAAGAAGTAAGGAGCACTGGCGAGTGCACCACTATGGGCAGTATGGGGTGCGGGAGGTGGAGAAGCTCCTGCGGCTGCCGCGCAGCACCATCCGCGCCCTGGTCGAAGCCGGCTTCGTCTCTCCCGCACGCGGCCCGCGCAAGGCGTGGCGGTTCTCGTTCCAGGATCTCATCGTCCTGCGCACCGCGCAGGCCCTCGTCGCGGCCAAGGTGCCGGCCAAGCGCATCACGCGCTCGGTGCGGGAGCTTCGGCGCCATCTGCCCGACGCCATGCCGCTCTCGGGTC
>DATLUZ010000249.1:0-17381 GCA_035577785.1 Burkholderiales bacterium
CGGCCGGTTCTCGACAATCACGGCCTGGCCGAGCGCTTCGGCAAGCCGGGGCGCGACCACCCGTGCCAATGTGTCGGTGGCGCCGCCGGGAGGATTGGGAACGTAGAGCCGGATGGCGCGCGAGGGGTATTGCCCCCACGCGGTTCCACAAAGGAATAGGAATGCTAGGAAAACCCGAGCCACGCGACCAGCCATCCCGTCGGAAAAGGCAGGTGGAGCAGCCAATCGAACAGGCCGTAGAACGCGCCCCAGACGGCAGCCGTGAACACGGCACTGAAGATCCAGCCTTCGCGCCCCTGCAGCTTCAGGTAGAGGAAGACGAAGAGGGGCACCGCGATGGGAAATCCGAGGAGCACCACCGATGCGAGCAAGCCGAGGATCCAGCCGACCCCGAGGAGGCTGCGGCGGCGCGCGACGAGTGGCGGCACTTCGCCTTCCGCCGCTTTTTCCTCGGGCGCTTTCGAAAGGAGGATCCATGCAACTTCTGCGGCCGCCAGGCAGAAGAGCGGGATGCCGATCACCATCGGGAAGAGCTTGGCCTTCAGCGGCCAGTCGAGCGCGGCGATGGTCCCGGCGCCCGAGACCACCATCACGGCGAGCGACAGCGCGAGCGACGAGCGGCTATGCACGGGCCCGGTTCCTTGCACGCCACAGCTGGAAGAACGGATAGAGCACGACGCCGAGCGCGACGGCGAGCAGCACGAGCACGAACGGGCGCAGCAGCCACGCAGCGTCGTAGCGCGCGACGGAGATGTACAGGTAGTTTTCGGCGATTTTGCCGAGCACGAGCCCGAGGACGAGCGGCGCACGCGGGTAGCCGGCGCGTACCATGAGGTAGCCCACCGCTCCGGAGATCAGCGTTACGACCAGGTCGGCGTAGCTCGAGTTCGTCGTGTAGCTGCCGATGAAGACCAGCACCAGGATCACCGGGATCAGGAGGTGGCCGGGCAGCGTAGTGAGGCGCGCGAGGCGGTTCAGCAGCAGGAAGCAGAGCGCCACGGTGATCACGTTCGCAAGCACGATCGTCCACACCATGGAGAAAGTCACCGAAAGGTGCGTAGTGAGCATTTCCGGCCCGGGCACCAGGCCGAGCAGGAAGAAGCCGCCGAGGAGGATCGCCATCGACGTGCTCCCGGGCACGCCGAAGGCGATTGTCGGGATCAGCGCGCCGCCTTCCTTCGAATTGCACGCAGCGCCGGGTCCCAGCACGCCGCGCACGTCGCCGTTTCCGAAGCCCTCGCGCTCCTCGGGTGTGCGAGCGCTCTGCGTGGCGTGGCCGTAGGCCATCCACTGCGCCACCGCGCCGCCCATGCCTGGCATGATGCCGACGAAGGTGCCGATCAGGCTGCAGCGGATGGTGAGCCACCCGTTGCGGAACACGTCCTTCACTCCCTCCAGCGCGCCCTCGATCCGCCCCGGCTTCGTCGTCCCCGCGATCGACGAGCCGCGCACCACGAGCTCGATGATCTCCGGAATCGCGAAGAGGCCGACCAGCACCGGCACGAGGTCGATACCCTGCGCCAGGTACAGGGTGTCGAATGTGAAGCGCGCGACCCCCGCCTGCGGGTCCTGGCCGACCATGGCGAGATAGAGGCCGGTGCCGCCGGCGATGAAGCCGCGGACCATGCCGCGCACGCCCTGCGCCGAGAGCGAGGCGATGAAGGCGAGGCCGACCACCGCAAGCATGAAGAGCTCCGGCGAGCCGAAGGTCAGAACGAGCGGCCGCACGATCGGCACGGCGAGCGCGAGCGCCGCCGCGCCGATCAGCGCGCCGATGAGGGAGCTCGTGAGAGCGGCGCCGAGCGCGCGCCCGGCCTGTCCCTTCTTCGTCATGGAGTAGCCGTCGAGGATGATGGCGGCGGTCGTCGCCTCGCCCGGCACGCCGAAGAGGACGGAAGTGATGTCGCCGGTGGTCGCCACCACGGAATGCATGCCGAGAAGGAAGGCAAACGCCTCGACCGGCTGCATGTTGTAGATGAAGGGCAGCATCAGCGCGAGCGTAGTCGCGCCGCCGAGGCCGGGCAGCAGCCCAACCCAGAAGCCCACCAGGATGCCGAGCAGCATGAAGGAGAAGGCCTTCACCTGCAGGACGGCGAGCAGTCCCTGAAGCAGCGCCTCAAGCATGCTCGTGGACGGCCGGCTTCGCCGCTACTCGCCGAACTTCACGTACTTGCTGAACTCTGCGACGATGTCCTTCGGCTGATTCAGGACCTCATCGAGCACTTTCATCGCTTCCTCGCCCGGCGTGTACTCGAGGTCGAGCTTCGCCTTGGTCGCCTCGGCGAGCGCTGCCGGATCCTTGATCGCGGCGACGAAGGCCTCGCGCATGACCTTCAGCAGCTCGGGCGGCGTGTTCGGCGGCATGACATAGGGGCGGGCGATGAGCTCGGGGGCAGAGCGCAGCGCCATGATTGCCTTGGCGCGCGGGTTCGGCGCAATGCTCTCGTCGACGGGCAGATCCTTGATCGCCGGGTCCACGTCGTGCGAACGCGCGCGGACGACCGGCCGCACCAGCTTGCGCTCGACGAAGGGGCGCAGCGAAGAGATCGAGCCCGCGCGTCCGTCGACTTCTTTGCGCTCGACGGCGAGCATGATATCGGCGCTGCTCGAATAGCCGCTGACGATCTTCAGGTTCACGCCGAGCAGATCCTTCAGCAGGAGCGGAAAGTCGTAGGTATTGGCCCCAGGGCCAGTGGAGCCGATCACGACCGGCTGCTTCGCCTTGCGCAGCTCGTCGAAGTTCTTGTAGGGCAGGTCGCTGCGAATGGTCAGGACGGTGGTCTCATTTGCCGCCGAGCCGATCCACGCGAACTTGCGCATGTCGAACTTCACGCCCTGCACGGCGGTGAGCTGCGCGATCGGCAGGTTGCGATTGAACGTGCCGAGCGTGAGGCCGTCGGGCTTCGCCGAGCTGTAGAGGTAGTTGGCGGCGATGATGCTGTTGCCGCCCGGCATGTTCTGCACGATGACGGTCGGCTTGCCGGGAATGTGCTTCGGCAGGTGGCGCGCCAGCAGCCGTGCCATGGCGTCGTAGCCGCCACCGGGCTTGTAGCCGACGATGATGGTCACCGTCTTGCCCGCATAAGGCTGCGGCTGTGCCCACGCCGAGAGCGGCAGCAGAGCCAATACCAGTAGTCCTGGTTTCCAGTTCATGAACGTATCCTCCTCGTCTTATGATGGTGCTCGTGTCCATGACCGTGGTCATGGTCGTGCTTCAGCTCGTCCGGCACGTCGGGGAAGAGCTCCTTCGACGAAGGCGCCGCGCCGCCGCTCCATTCCACGCCGCCGTGCTTGCGCGCCGCCGTGCGCAGATCGTCGAAGCTGAGCCGGCCCGGGTCCTTGGCCACCTCGAGGCGCTGCGCCAGCGCCGCGAGCACGAGCTTTCTCACCTGGCGGCCGTTCCAGCCCTGGCACAGCTTTGCCAAGTCCTCAATTTCGCTCTTCTGATCCTGTAAGGGCAAAAGGGAGGGCCACTGCACGGCGAGCTCGGCGAGCGAGTGTTGCAAGATCCGTGCGATGGTGTCGGCGTCGGGCAGCGCGAAGTGCATCACCAGGTCGGCGCGCGAGAGGAACGCTTCGTCGATCGCGTCGATGAAATTCGTGGTGGTGACGAAGAGCACCGCCGGGAGGCTCCGCGCGATCGCGTCGATGCCGAGCATCACGGCGTCGGTGGCGCGGTGCACGTCGACCGGGTTGGTCTCGAACGAGGCGCTGGTGCGCCGCACCGCGAAGCTTTCGACCTCGTCGATCAGCACCACGGTGTGCGGGCGGCGCGCGGCGAGCTCCGGGATCGTGTCCTGGAGCAGGTGCATGATGTTGCGCTGGCTCTCGCCCAGCATGTCGCTCGGGAACGCGTGCGGGTTGATCTCGACGAGCGTGGTCGCGCCTTCGCGGGCAAGCGCGAGCGCCGCCACCTGGGCGAGCCCGCGCGCGAGGGTGGTCTTGCCCGTGCCGGGCGGTCCCGCGAGCACGATCAGCCCGTGCGGCAGCCCCGCGAGCTGCGAGAGCTTGCGTCCGTGCTTCAGCGTGAGCAGCGCCTGCGAAAGCAGCCGCTCCTTGACCGCGTTGGGCACCACGATCGCGTCCCAGTCCTTGTCGTGGTGGTCGGCCGGAAGCACGTGCAGCGACAGCACCCCCGGAGGCAGCGTTGCAGGGCCCGCCATCAGTTCTCCGGCCGGCGATCGTCGGGCCAGTCGATCTGCGAGATTTCCTTCACGCTGAGGAGCGTGTCTTCCGCCTCCTCGAACAGCACCAGCGGGTCGGTGAGCGCGCGCATGGTCTCGAGGATCGAGTCGAACATGTGCACCCTCACCAGGCGCGCCTCGCCCTTCGGATCGTCGTTGAAGTGCTGGTGCCAAAGGAAGTGGTCGACGATGATGAGGTCGCCTTTCTTCCAGCGATAGTGCTCGCCGCGGTCGGGGGCGGTGCCCATGAAGCTGTGCCCTTTGCCTTCGACGACGTACAGCCAGGCTTCGCCCGGATGACGGTGCAGGGACTGCGTCTTGCCTGGGGCGAACTGGATCATCACCTGGGTGATGCCCGAGGCCTCGCTGCCGATCGCCCGGTCGACCAGGAACTTGGTGCGGGTGCCGCGCGGCGTGGCGAGCAAATCCTGCTCGTCGTAGGGCGTGTGGATTCTCCCGCTTCTCCTCTTCCGGGCCTCATTCGCCAGGCGCCGCAAGCGGCGGGCATAAGGGTCGTTGCCTTGCGGTCCCTCGGTGAACGCCGGCCGCGGCGGCAGGCTGGAGAAGGGCTCGCGCCCGCGGTCTTCGATGAGCGACATGCCGAGCGTCCAGAGCATCGGCTCGGAGGAGTAGCTCATGAAGCGCGCGCTCTTCGCGCCGTCGTTGCCGTGCCGGTGCCAGCTCCAGGCGGGGATGTGGATCGCGTCCCAAGGCTTCCAGCGGTAGCGCACGCCGTCGATTTCGCTCCAGCCCGAGCCCTCGACGATGAAGAGCTGCGCGTCCCAGGAATGGCGATGGATAGTGCTCTCGGCGCCGGCGTCGATCTCGTGCACCAGCGCGTCCAGGCAACGCGTCGGCGAGTCGCCGTCGTGGCCCATGTAGACGCCGGTGCGCAGGCCGCGCGCCGTCGGCTCGAGCGCCACGTCCTCCTTGCGGATCACCGTGCGGCGGTTCTTGCGCCAGTCCTCGATGAACTGGGCGCGGCGCTTTTTCTGGATGTGATAGTGCGTGACCGCGGTCGTGGTCTTGGTCGGCATGAAAAGCGCGTTTTCCGGTATATGGAACCGTGTTCCCGCGGAGGGACTTCATCATAGAATAATTTCACCGCAAAGCAATGAGAATGCCGCTCGCCGCGCTCGCCTTTTTCCTGTGCACCGCCTGCCTGTGCGGCGTCGCTTCGGCGCAGGACAAGTCGCTCACGCTCTACACCTCGCTCGCGCCCACCGAGTCGCGGCCGCTCGCGCAGGCGTTCGAGAAGAAGACCGGCATCAAGGTGGAGCTGTGGCGCGCGATCAGCGAGAAGGTGGTGCAGCGCGCCATCACCGAAGCGCGCGCGCGCCGCTTCACGGTCGACGTGGTCGAGACCAACGCCCCCGAGATGGAGATGATGGCGCGCGAGAAGCTCTTCGCCGAGCTCGACTCGCCGCATCTCGCCGACCTGCCGGCCGCCGCGGTGCCGAAGCACCGCCTGTGGATCCCCGACCGCATGAATTTCTTCGTCGTCGCCTACAACACGGCGAAGGTGCGGCGCGAGGAGATCCCCGCGAGCTACCTCGGCTTCCTCGACCCGAAGTGGAAGGGCCGCATCGGGATCGAGGCGACCGATGCCGAGTGGATGGCGACACTCATCAAGAAATGGGGCGCCGAGGCGGGCCTGGCGAATTTCAGGAAGCTCGCGGAGCTCAAGCCGGACGTGCGCAAGGGCCACGTGCTGCTCGCCGAGCTCATCGCCGCGGGCGAGGTGCAAGTCGGGCTCACCGTGTACAACGCGAACGCAGAGAGCCTGAAGCGCAAAGGCGCGCCGATCGACTGGCTGCCGGTGCAGCCGGTCGTCGCGCGGCCGCAGGGCATCGCCGTGGCGCGCAACGCCCCCAACCCGAAAGCGGCGCGCGCCTTCGTCGACTTCGTGCTCTCGCCGCAGGGGCAGGAGCTCCTGGTGTCGATGGGAAGGGTGCCGGCCAGCACGCGGGTGCGCACGCACCTCAACGACTTCGAATACACGGTCGTGGACCCGGTCACCGCGCTCGACGAGCAGGACAAGTGGGGCAAGCTGTGGGAGGAGCTCTTCATCCGCGGGGAGGGGAAGCGATGAGCGGCCTGCCCGCGGACGCGCTCGGCCTCGCCGCGCTGGTGTTTCTGCTCGGCCTGCGCCACGGCCTGGACCCGGATCACCTGGTGGCGATCGACGGCCTGACGCGCGCCGGCGCGCGCGACGGCGCCCGGCGCTGGTGCGGGCTCTATTTCTCGCTCGGCCACGGCGTGGTGATCACGCTCGTGGGTCTCGCGGTCGCGATCGCCGCCACCGAATGGCAGGCGCCGGCCTGGCTGCGGGCGCTCGGAACCTTCATCTCGGTCGGCGTGCTCCTCGTCCTGGGGCTCGCCAACCTCGCCATGGCGTGGCGCACGCCCGCCGAGCGGCCGGTCCCGCTCGTCGGCCTGCGCCCGCGCTGGCTCGCCGCGCAGGCCTCGCGCGGCAGTCACCCGGCATTCATCGCCGCGATCGGCGCGGCGTTCGCCTTGTCCTTCGACACGATCAGCCACGCGCTCGCTTTTTCGGTCACGGGCGCCGCGCTCGCCGGAGGGTTCTTCGCCACGCTGCTCGGCCTCGTCTTCACGCTCGGCATGGCCCTGGTCGACGGCCTGAACGGCTTGTGGGTCGCGAAAGTGCGCGGCTCGCGGGCGTTGAGCATTTCGATCGCATGCCTGTGCCTCGCCGTGGCCGCGGCCGCCGTCGCCGAGCTCGAGCTGGCGCAACCGATCCTCGCGATCGCGAGCGTGGTGGTCGTCGCGGGGGCCTATCTGCTAGCATCGCGCTCCACACGGCGTTCCACATACGGGGACGCTCATTCTCCATATGGAACAGCGGGAACAGCCAAGAAACGCTAGACCGGCCAAGGCGCGGCTTTCCTCGGTCGCGAACTCCATCCGCCTGCTCACCTCGTTCTCGGGCGAAGAGGATGAGCTCGGCATCACCAAGCTCGCGACGCGCCTGCGCCTCGCGAAAAGCACCGTGCACCGCCTCGCGGCCACGCTGACCGCCGCCGGCTTCCTCGAGCAGAACCGCGACAGCGGGAAATACCGTCTCGGCATGGCCCTCTTCGAGCTCGGCGCCCTCGTGCGCCGGCGCATGGACGTGGCGAACGAGGGGCGTCCGAAGCTGCGCGAGCTGCTGGAGAAGACCGGCGAGACGGTCCAGATGGGCGTGGTCGACCACCTCAGCGTGCTCTACGTCTACGAGATGGAGAGCCCGCACGCCATCCGCATGGCGGCGGCCGTCGGCGGCCGCGCGCCGTTCCACTGCACCGCGGTCGGCAAGGTGCTGCTCGCGTATCAGCCGGAGGATTTTGTCGAGCGCGTGCTTCAGGCCGGCCTGACCGCCTACACGCCGAGGACGCTCATCAAGCGTGAAGCGATCATGAGCATGCTGTCCGAGGTGCGTTCCCGCGAGCACGCCGTCGACGACGAGGAGAGCGAGCCCGGCCTGCGCGCCATCGCCGCGCCGATCCGCAACCACAACGGCGCGGTCATCGCCGCGGTCGGCGTGGCCGCGCCGGTGCAGCGCATGAACCGGCGCGCCATGCAGACCTGCGTGCCGACGGTGATCGCTACCGCCAACGCGGTTTCGGGGCGGTTGGGCTACTTGCCGCCGAGAGCCAGGACGCCGGGCGGTTGACGCAGCCCCGGCACACGCTGCAGGACCATCTGTACGGCGCCGATTCCGAGCACCGTCACGACGAGGATTCGGACCACGACCACGATCACGACCACGACGAGCTCGCGCCGGGCTCGCTCGAGGCGAACCCGCTCTGGGTCCACGACAATATCGCGCTGACGAGCGTCGGCATCGACATCGGCTCGGCCGGCACGCAGGTGATCTTCTCCCGGCTGCACATGCGGCGCCTCGGCGAGGACCTGCAGAGCCGCTATTTCGTCGTGAACCGGGAGACGCTCTACCAGTCGCCGGTTGCGCTCACGCCGTACCTCGACGAGAGCCGCATCGACGAGCGCGCGGTCGGCGAAATCATCGACGCGGCCTACGCCGGCGCAGGGCTGCATCCGGACAACGTCGATACCGGCTCGGTGATCCTCACCGGCGAAGCGCTGCGGCGCGAGAACGCGCAGGCGATCGGCGAGCTCCTCGCCGAGCTCGGCGGCGAGTTCGTCTGCGCCGCCGCCGGGCACCACATGGAGGCGATGCTCGCCGCCTACGGCTCGGGGGCGGCCCGCGCATCGCACCAGCTCGAAGCCCGCATTCTCAACATCGACATCGGCGGCGGCACCACCAAGCTAGCGCTGCTCGAGCGCGGAGCCGTCGCCGCGACCGCCGCCGTCCACATCGGCGGCCGGCTGATCGTGGTCGACGCAGCGGGCCGGATCACCCGGCTCGACCCCGCGGGCGCGACCCTGGCGCGGCTCGCCGGGTTCGAGTGGACGCTCGGCCAGCGGGTGAAGCCCGACGAGCTGGACCGCCTCGGCGAGTCGATGGCCGAAGCACTTTGCCAAGCGGTCCTGAATGCAGGCAGCCGCAATCTCTATCTGACTGAGCCGCTGCCCGACCTGGAAGGGATTCAGGGCGTGATGTTCTCCGGCGGAGTGGGAGAGTACGTCTATGGGAACGAGGAGCGCGACTTCGGCGACCTCGGCAAGCGCCTGGGGCTCGCGCTGCGCAAGCGCCTCGACGCTCGAACGCTGCCCTGGCCGCTGCTCCCCGCGGGCGAATGCATCCGCGCCACCGCGTTCGGCGCCTCCGAATACAGCGTGCAGCTCTCCGGCAACACGGTGTACGTGTCGCAGCCCGGAGAGCTCCTCCCGCGCAAGAACCTGCAGGTGCTGCAGCCGCCGGTCGCGCTTGATGAAAAAATAGAGCCAAAAAACGTGGCCGAGGCAATCCGCAAGCATCTCGAGGACTTCGATCTGAACGAAGGGGAGAGTGAATTCGCGCTCGCGTTCGGCTGGTCCGGCGCGCCGTCCTACGAGCGCCTGTCCGCGTTCGCGCGCGGGCTCACCCTCGCGCTCGAGCGCAGCATCGAGCGCGGCCGGCCGCTGTACCTCATCCTCGACGGCGACGTGGCGCAGACCGTGGGCGCGATTCTCAAGGAGGATTGGGGAATCGGCTCGGAGGTGCTGGTGCTCGACGGCATCACGCTGCGCGACTTCGACTACGTCGATCTCGGCCGCATCCGCATGCCCTCGTGCACGGTGCCGGTGACGATCAAGTCGCTCGTGTTCAGCGAGGATCCGCGCCTGCCGGGCTGACATGGATGACGCCGCTGGAGCGAGCAATGCAAGGTTTCAGAGGAGAAGCACGGGTTCATGGCCGTCGGGTTCGGCACGAGCCCGCCAGCCGAAAGCGCGCCCGATGGCGAATATCACTGGCGCCCGCTGAATCCTGGATGAAGCGAAGGTCGCAGTAGAATCGGCGCGGTTCCAAAAAGCAGACCGGCGTTCCCGATACAGGAACGCCGTACGAGGAGGAAGGTTGGAGGCAGCAGGCGAGTCGCGGCTCGCCCGGGTCGGTGCACTCCGGGCGCCGCGTTTAGAGCTGAAGTGGCTGATCATCGGCGCCTGCGTTGCGCTCACGCTGTATCTCGGCATAGTGCCGCTTGCGTTTCTCCTCTGGCAGAGCTTCTTCACCCCGCAGAGCGCCGCCAAGGCCGCGCAATTCACGCTCGGCAATTACCGCGACGCCTATGCGTCGGAGGAGACCTGGCTCCTCTTCTGGAGCTCGATCAAGTTCGCCGCCGGCGCGTCGCTGCTCGCCTTCGCGCTGGGGACGCTGCTCGCCTGGATGAACGAGCGCACCAACACGCCGTTCAAGTCGCTGTTCTTCGCGCTCTCGATCATCCCGCTGATCATCCCGGGGATCCTGTTCACGGTGGCCTGGATCCTGCTCGGCAGCCCCAAGATCGGCCTCATCAACCTGGCGCTGCAGAGGCTCTTCGACACCGACGCCGTCTTCGTCGACGTCTATTCCCTCACGGGCATGATCTGGGTCGACGCGCTGCACTACTCGCCGATGGCCTTCCTCTTGATGAGCGCCGCGTTCCGCTCGATGGATCCGGCGCTGGAGGAGTCGGCGGTGATGAGCGGGGCGAGCGTGCTCCAGGTGGTGCGCAAGGTGACCCTGCCGCTCGCGTGGCCGGCGGTCTTCGCCACGCTCCTCATCCTCTTCGTGCGCGCGATCGAGTCCTTCGAGGTGCCGGCGCTCCTCGGGCTGCCGGTCGGCATCCAGGTGTTCACCTCGGCAATCTACCAGGCGGTGCACCGCTACCCCAGCCAGATCGGGCTCGCTTCGGCCTATGCGGTGACCCTGCTAGTCCTCACCACCGCGGGCGTGTATTTCCAGTCGCGCCTTTCGACCCGCGGCAACCGCTACGCGACGATGACCGGCAAGGGGTTCCGGCCGCGTCTCATCGACCTCGGAAACTGGCGCTACCTCACGGTGGCGATCTTCCTCCTGTACTTCTTCCTCATCGTGGTGCTGCCGTTCGCGGTGCTGCTGTGGTCGTCGTTCCAGAAGTTCTACTCGGTGCCCTCGGTGGAGGCGCTCTCGCGCCTGACGCTCGAACCCTACCGCACCATCCTGGGCCATCCGAACCTCATGCGCTCGGTATGGAACAGCCTGCTCCTCGCCGTCAGCACCGCGACGCTCGTGATGCTGGTCACCGCCGTGATCTGCTGGATCGTGGTGAAGACGAAGCTGCCCGGGCGCTGGCTGCTCGACAACTTCGCTTCGCTGCCGATGGTTTTTCCGGGGATCGTGCTGGGCCTTTCGATCATGATCCTGTATCTGTACCTCCCGATCGGCGTCTACGGCACGCTCTGGATCATGCTGATCGCCTACGTGACGCGCTTCATGCCCTACGGGTTGCGCTACAACACCACCTCGATGCTGCAGATCCACAAGGAGCTCGAGGAGTCGGCGCAGATGAGCGGCGCCTCGTGGGGCACCGCGTTCCGGCGCATCATCCTGCCGTTGCTCAAGCCGGGGCTGGTCGCGGGCTGGATCTACATCGTCATCGTCTCGATCCGCGAGCTGTCGAGCTCGATCCTGCTCTACAGCCCGGACACCGAGGTGCTCTCGATCCTGATCTGGGAGCTGTGGGAGAACGGCCAGTACGTCGAACTCTCGGCGCTCGGCGTGATGTTCATCCTGGGGCTCTTCGTGCTGGTGCTGCTCGCGCAGATCGTCGGCCGCCGGTTCGGAATCAGGGAAGCCTGACGTGCTCAGCGTGCGCGGACTTTCGACCGAATACACCGATGAGCACGGCAGCGCGGTCCGCGCCGCGCAGGACGTCAGCTTCGAGGTGCCCGCGGGGAAGCTCTTCACGCTCCTCGGCCCGAGCGGCTGCGGCAAGACCACCACGCTGCGCTCCATCGCCGGGCTGGAAAAGCCCCGCGAGGGCGAGATCAGCGTCGGCGGCGCGCTCATCTATTCCTCGAAGAACGGCGTGTTCATCCCGCCCAGCCGCCGCGGCCTCGGCATGGTGTTCCAGTCCTACGCCATCTGGCCGCACATGACGGTGTTCGAAAACGCGGCGTTCCCGCTTCAGGTCTCCAGATCAAAACCAACCAGAAAGGAAATTGAAGCGAGGGTGCTGCGGGTGCTGAAGGCGGTCGCGCTGGAGGAGATGGCCGGGCGCGAGGCGACCAAGCTCTCCGGGGGACAGCAGCAGCGCCTCGCCCTCGCGCGCGCTCTCGTGATGGAGCCGCCGCTCCTGCTCCTCGACGAGCCGCTTTCCAACCTCGACGCGAAGCTGCGGGAGCGCATGCGCTTCGAGCTGAAGCGCCTGCAGCGCGAGCTCGGCATCACGACCGTGTATGTCACCCACGACCAGAGCGAAGCGCTCGCGCTGTCGCATTCCATCGCGGTCATGAACCGCGGCCGCATCCAGCAAACCGGCGCGCCGCGCGAGATCTACGAGCGGCCAGCGAACCAGTTCGTCGCCGACTTCATCGGTACCACCAACTTCCTGCGCGCCACGGTCGACGCCGCCGACGGCGTCCCGGGGTTCCACCGCGTGGCCTCCGAGGTCGGCGAGCTGGTGGTGAGGGCAGGCGATGCGCTGGAACCCGGGGCGAAGGTCGTCATCTCGGTGCGGCCGGAGGACATCCGTTTGAGCGAAAGCCGTCCGCAGGACGGGCGCAATGTGCTGGAGGGTACCGTCGATACGAAGGTGTTCCTGGGTGAATCCGTGGACTTCAGGGTAAAGGTCAAGGACCGGGTGCTGCAGTCGCGTGCGCATCCTTCGCTCGGCACGCGCGTGGGCCACCCCATCTACCTGTCGCTCGACGCGGAGAAATGCGTGGCACTGAAGGAAACGCCCGAATGACCGACCGCAAGACTCCGCAGCGCTGGAGCTCCGACGTCATCGTCGACCTCCTGCACCGCTACGAGCTGCCCTACGCCGCGCTCAACCCCGGCGCGAGCTACCGCGGCCTGCACGATTCGATGGTGAATTACGGCGGCAACAAGCCGGTGATGATGCTGTGCCAGCACGAGGAGACCGCGGTGCAGATCGCCCACGGCTATGCCAAGGCGAGCGGCAAGCCGATGGTCGCCATCCTGCACAACCTGGTCGGCCTTCTGCACGCCAACATGGCGATCTACTACGCTTACGCCGACCGGGCGCCGGTCTTCATCGTCGGCGCCACCGGCCCGATGGACGAGACCAAGCGCCGGCCGCGCATCGACTGGATCCACAGCGCGCTGGTGCAGGGCGAGGCGGTGCGGGCCTACACCAAGTGGGATTACCAGCCGACGGTCGTCGGCGGGGTGCCCGAGTCGTTTGCGCGCGCGTACTCGGTGATGATGACCGAGCCGCGCGGGCCGATCTACATGTGCTACGACGCCTGGCTGCAGGAGCAGCCGCTCGAGCAGGACGTGCCTCTCCCACCACTGGAGGCCGCCAAGGTCCCCGCCAGAATGGCGGCCGACCCGGAGGCGTTGAAGCGCGTTGCGGAAGAGCTCGAACAGGCGAAGCGGCCGGTGATCCTCGCCGAGTTCGTGGGCCGCGAACCGGAAGGCTTCCACGCCCTGGTGGAGCTCGCCGAGACGCTCGGCGCGCCGGTGTACGACGTGAACAGCCGGCTCAACTTCCCGAGCCGCCACCCGCTCAACCTGAGCATGGTGAAGGATGTCTTCGCCGACGCGGATCTCGTCCTGTGCCTCGACACCCGGGACTGGGAGCGCGCGACCACCCGGCTCGTGAGCGCGACCCGCGAGGTCACTTCCATCGTCCCGGCGGGCGCCAGGTGGATCGACATCGGCTTCGGCGACCTCGAGCTCTCGAGCTGGGCGATGGACTACCAGCGCCTCGCGCATGCCGACCTGCGCATCCTCGCCGACACGACGCTGGCGATTCCGGCATTGACGGGGTTGATCAAGAAAGGCGGCAAGCGGCCCTTGCGCAAAGAGCTCGTTCAGCTGCGAGACGCCGCCCGGGCGCGCTGGGAGAAGGAAGCGAAGGAAGACTGGGACGCGAGCCCCGTCACGCTGCCGCGGCTCGCCACCGAGGTGTGGAACGCGATCAAGGACGAAGACTGGGTCCTCAGCGCCAACACGCTGGAGGACTGGACGCGCAAAATCTGGGATTTCGACCGGCCTTACCGGCACCCCGGCAAGTCGCTCGGCACCGCGACGCAGATCGGGATCTCGCTCGGCGTGGCGCTCGCGCACCGCGACGCCCGCCGCCTGGTGGTGGACCTGCAGCCCGACGGCGACCTGATGTTCGACGCGGGCGCGCTGTGGGTGGCGGCCAAGCACCGGATTCCGCTCCTTGTCGTCATGTACAACAACCGCGCCTACTACAACGACTGGGAGCACCAGATCCGCATGGCGAAGCTGCGCGGCACGCCGGTCGAGCGCGCCCATATCGGCATGGACATGGACGACCCCGCGCCCGACTTCGCCGCGCTCGCCAAGTCGATGGGCTGGTATGCCGAGGGCCCGATAGACCGGCCAGGCGACGTCGGCGCGGCGCTGAAGCGCGCGATCGCCAGGGTCAAGGCCGGCCAGCCCGCGCTCCTCGACACCATCACCCAGAAGCGCTAGCCATGGGCGAGATCGTGGGCGTCATTGGGTCGGGCCGGATGGGCCTGCCGCTCATCGGGCACTTGGCGCGAAAGGGCTTTCGCACGTACGCCACGGATCTCGATGCTTCGAAGAGGGCGAAGGTGGAGGAGCGGGGCGCCGCGTGGGCGGCCAACGCAATCGACCTCGCCGCGGCGAGCGAGGTGGTGCTCGTCTGTGTCGGATACGACCGCGAGGTGCAGGAGCTGCTCCGGGATCCGAAGCTCGCTTCGGCGTCGCGGCCGGGCGCGGTCTACGCGGTGCTGAGCACGGTCCATCCGAGGACCGTGCAGGCCCTGGCTGCGGAAGGTTTGAAAAAGAATCTCCATGTGGCCGACGCGACGATGTGTCGCGGCGGCAAGGCTGCCGACGAGGGCACGCTCCTCAGCTTCGTCGGCGGCGATGCCGCCGTGGTCGAGCGCCTGCGCCCGGTGCTCGCCGCCTTTTCGAAAGACATCGTCCATACGGGCGCTGTCGGCACCGCCCAGGTGGCCAAGGCGGTCAACAATCTCATCATGTGGGCCTGCCTCGTAGCGGACCACGAAGGGCTCGCGCTCGCGCAGCACTACGGGCTCGACGTCGAGAAACTGCGCCAGACGCTCCTCATGAGCAGCGCGGCAAACAACGCGCTCGCGAACTGGGGAGCCCAGACCATGGCCTGGGCCGACGACGACATGGCGATCGTCGCCGAGATGGCGGCGGACTGCGGCCTCGCTCTGCCGCAGGCCCGCGTAACGCGCGAGCTCTGCCGCTTGCTCAAGCCCAAGCGCTACGACCTCGAAGCGTACGGTCGCTGACCCAAGTCGGTCGGTCGCTGACCTTCGCGCTCGCTTTGCCGATGGCGCGGCGCACCAATGTTGCGCGCACGACACAATCGCGCCTTTCATTGTTGACAGCTTGAGGCTCGCACTTGTAGCGTGCGACCGATTGACGCGTGTGGAAGTACGTTGTTCCACATAAAGAAACGGCAAAACAGGGAAGGAGAGGGGGATGAAGAAGAGTGCACTCGCCCTGGCTGTCGGCGCCGCGTTCGCGGGCCCGGCCATGGCGCAAGACACCACCGTGCAGATCTACGGCAAGGTTTATCCGCAACTCGGCTGGTACAAGTCTTCCGGGGCGACAGAAGTGGGCGGCGTGACGTCCAACCTTGTGCCGCAGCCCACCGCCGCGCAAGTCAATAACGACAAGAGCCGCGCGTCGGTCGACGTGGCGAATTCCTATCTCGGCTTCCGCGGCGAAGAGAAGCTGGGTGGCTCGCTATCGACCATCTGGCAGATCGAGCAGTCGCTCGAGTTCGACACCGGTACCGGCGTGTGGGCGACGCGCAATTCGTTCCTCGGGCTGCGCGGCGGCTTCGGCACCGTGAAGCTCGGCAACATGGACACGATCTACAAGGAGTTCGGCGATCAGTTCAGCATGTTCGGCATCAGCAGCGGCAACTTCATCTCGCACAGCAATCAGCTCTCGGCGAATGGAGTCGGAAACAGCCGCCTCGCCCGGTTCCACGAGCGCGCGCCGAACTCCATCCAGTACCTGACGCCCGAGTTCGGCGACTTCCAGATCGGCATCCAGTACTCGCCCGACGAGATCAAGGGCAACCCGACTCCGGCGACCGCAACCGGGCTCGACCGGCAGTGGTGGTCCTACGGAATCAAGTACGAAGCGCAGCGCTTCTACGTGTCGGTCCAGCAGGAGTATCGCAAAGACATGTTCGGCGGCTCCTCCACCGCTACCGCGGTGTCGAACCTCACCGGCGGCAGCCCGACCACCGGCTCGGAACATTCGAAGGACACCGCGACGCGGCTCAGCGGGGTCTTCAAGCTGACGCCGGACCAGAAATTCACTGCCGATATCGCGCGCCTGGAATACAAGGAGAGCGGGCAGGCGGCCGCCGGCCGGTTCGAGGACCTTAAGAAGACAAACTGGGCGGTGGGCTGGGAAGCGCGCTGGGGCGGCCCGCTGCGCACGGGCGTTAGCTACGTGCACATGAACGAAGGATCGTGCACGCTGAGCGGCGGCGTCGCGTGCACCACGACCGGCCTGGATGGTAACCAGGTCAACCTCGGAACCGCGTACGACTTTTCCAAGCGCACGTTCATCTACGCCATCTATTCGAAGGTGACCAACGGCGAGTCGGCGCTGTTCGACAACTGGGCCAACGGCACGCCGGCCCGAGGCGCCGATGTCACGCAATTCGCGTTAGGCGTGAGCCACAGCTTCTAGGGCCGGGAGACCGGGGAAAAACGGGCGCTGCGGCGCCCGTTTTCTTTTGCGTTCTCATAGCCGGAACGGCGTTCTTCTGCTCGGCAGGCGCCGGGTGTAAAGTCCCGCGTTTGACACGGCAGAAGCTCTGCAATGGGTAAGGAATCGCACTACAGCAGCAAGAAGGACCGGGTCTTCGTCCGCGGCATCCAGGGGCAGTACAGCCTGAAGGACGAGCTGAAGCGCCTGCGCTCGATGCCGCGCGTCATCAAGGGCAAGGACCTCACGTTCAACGACGGCCCGCAATCGTTCAGCAAGCACTTCGTCGAGCCGGTCGACGGGCTCACGCAGACGCTGCACGTGCACCTCGAGGAGTACGCCCCGGGCGGGCGCACCCAGAAGCACGGCCACGTCAACGAGGCCGCCTTCTACATTCTTGACGGCACCGGCTACGAAATCCACGACGGGGTGCGCTACGACTGGAAGGCGGGCGACATCGCGATCGTGCACATGAACTGCGTGCACCAGCACTTCAACGCGAGCCCCGACAGGCCCGCGCGCGCGCTGGTGATGAAGCCCAAGCCGCTGCTGATCTTCATGAACATGCTGTTCCAGCAGACGGTGATCCCGCGGCCGAAGGAGGCCGCGACCCCGGCCGGCGAAGGCTACGTGCCGCGGCATTTCGAGACCAACCACAACCACGAGGACTAGCCATGGCCTGGGACGAGTCGAAGGCGTGGAAGCGGGGCCGAAACAACCAGAAGCTCTACCAGGGCAAGCTCGAAGACGCCCAAAGTGCTCCGACAAGGAATAGCAAGAGGAAAAAAATAATCCATCCGGAGGACATGCCCTGGGAGCTCTCGCCGCAGGGGCTGCTGAAGCACCTGTTGAACGAGGGCATGAACACGCGCATGGAGACGGTG
>DATLUZ010000250.1:0-15856 GCA_035577785.1 Burkholderiales bacterium
GAAATCAAGTAGTGGAACTTCGACACCCGGTGGGGGTCTCATGACCCTCCCCGGGGGTCGTGCTTTTTAGAAGCACCATTGCAATTCAAGGTCTTAGGAGCGATATGACCTATTCGTTGACCGAGCGTAAACGCATCCGCAAGAGCTTCGCGAAGCGCGCCCTCGTACAGAAGGTGCCGTTCCTGATCGCGACCCAGCTCGAGTCCTATACCGGCTTTCTCCAGGCGCACATGCCGCCCGAAGGCCGACGCAACGAGGGACTGCAGGCCGCGTTCACCTCGATCTTCCCGATCGTCAGCCACTCCGGCAACGCGAAGCTCGAGTTCGTCAGCTATTCGCTCGGCGAGCCGCCGTTCGACGTCAAGGAGTGCCAGCAGCGCGGCCTGACCTACGCCAGCCCGCTGCGCGCGAAGGTGCGCCTGGTGATCATGGACAAGGACGCGCCCAAGCCGACAACCAAGGAAGTGAAGGAGCAGGAGGTGTACATGGGCGAGATTCCGCTCATGACGACCACCGGCTCGTTCATCATCAACGGCACCGAGCGTGTGATTGTCAGCCAGCTGCACCGCTCGCCGGGCGTGTTCTTCGAGCACGATCGCGGCAAGACGCATTCCAGCGGCAAGCTGCTTTTCTCGGCGCGGATCATCCCCTACCGCGGCTCCTGGCTGGACTTCGAGTTCGATCCCAAGGACATCGTCTTCTTCCGCGTCGACCGGCGCCGCAAGATGCCGGTGACCATTCTCCTCAAGGCGCTCGGCTATACGCCGGCGCGCATCCTGGAAGAATTCTTCGACTTCGACAGCTTCCACATCAAGGCGACCGGGGTCGAGTTCGAGGTGGTGCCCGAGCGCCTGCGCGGCGAAGTCGCGCGCTTCGACATCAACGACAAGGCGGGCAAGACCATCGTTGCCAAGGACAAGCGCATCACCGTCAAGCACATCCGCGACATGGAAGGCGCGGGCATCAAGCGCATCAGCTCGCCCGACGAGTTCATCCTCGGCCGCACGCTGGCGCACAACGTCGTCAACGCCGACACCGGCGAGATCATCGCCAACGCCAACGACGAGATCACCGAGACGCTGCTCGCCAAGCTGCGCGAGTCGAAGATCGGCAAGGTGCAGACGCTGTTCACCAACGATCTCGACCAGGGTCCCTACGTCTCGCAGACGCTGCGCGCGGACGAGACCGCCGACATGCAGGCGGCCCGCGTGGCGATCTACCGCATGATGCGGCCGGGCGAGCCGCCGACGGAGGACGCCGTGGAGGCGCTCTTCAACGGCCTGTTCTTCGCGGAGGAGCGCTACGACCTCTCGGCGGTCGGGCGCATGAAGTTCAACCGCCGCATCGGCGCCCCCGCCGAGACGAGCTGGCAGCTGCGCTTCCGCGGCATCGCGCTCCCCAAGGAGGCCGAGGAAGAGCTGCGCAAGTACTTCAATCACGCGCCCGAGCTCTCGCTCGGCAAGGTGGGGCTCGAGGGAGTCTCGACCGAGGCCGAGGCTCAAGGCCTCGTCGACAAGATGTTCCAGGAGCTCAAGGGCAAGGGCATCGACAAGCAGAAGCTCGAGGTGAAGATCGAGCAGCGCCTGACGCTTTCTCCCAAGGACATCGTCGAGGTGATCCGGATCCTCGTCGAGCTGCGCAACGGCCGCGGCGAGATCGACGACATCGACCACCTCGGCAATCGCCGCGTGCGCTCGGTCGGCGAGCTCGCGGAGAACCAGTTCCGCGCCGGATTGGTCCGGGTCGAGAGAGCGGTCAAGGAAAGGCTGTCCCAGGCGGAATCGGAGAACCTGATGCCGCACGACCTGATCAACGCCAAGCCGATCTCGGCCGCGATCAAGGAGTTCTTCGGCTCGAGCCAGCTGTCGCAGTTCATGGACCAGACCAACCCCCTGTCCGAGATCACCCACAAGCGGCGCGTTTCGGCCCTCGGACCGGGTGGCTTGACCCGGGAAAGAGCCGGATTCGAAGTGCGCGACGTGCACCCGACGCACTACGGTCGCGTGTGCCCGATCGAAACGCCCGAGGGTCCGAACATCGGCCTCATCAATTCGCTCGCGCTGTACGCGCGCACCAACAAGTACGGCTTTCTCGAGACGCCGTATCGCAAGGTGAAGGACAGCAAGCCGACCAACGAGATCACCTTCCTTTCGGCGATCGAGGAAGGCAACTACGTCATCGCGCAGGCGAACGCGACGGTCGACAAGAACGGCAAGCTCACCGATACGCTGGTGTCGTGCCGCTTCAAGAACGAGTTCGAGCTGAAGGCGCCGGAAGAGGTGCAGTACATGGACGTGGCGCCGTCGCAGATCGTGTCGGTCGCGGCCTCGCTCATCCCGTTCCTCGAGCACGACGACGCCAACCGCGCGCTCATGGGCTCCAACATGCAGCGCCAGGCGGTCCCCTGCCTGCGCCCGGAGAAGCCGCTCGTCGGCACCGGCGTCGAGCGCACCGCCGCGGTGGACTCCGGCACGTGCGTGATCGCGCTGCGCGGCGGGGTGGTCGACTACGTCGACGCGAACCGCATGGTGGTGCGCGTCAACGACGACGAGACCGTGGCGGGCGACGTCGGCGTCGACATCTACAAGCTCACCAAGTACACGCGCTCGAACCAGAACACCAACATCAACCAGCGCCCGATCGTGAAGCAGGGCGAGAAGATCGCCCGCGGCGACGTGATCGCCGACGGCGCGTCGACCGATCTCGGTGAGCTCGCGCTCAGCCAGAACATGATGGTCGCATTCATGCCGTGGAACGGCTACAACTTCGAGGACTCGATCCTCATCTCCGAGCGGGTGGTGGGCGAGGACCGTTTCACCTCGATCCACATCGAGGAACTCACCGTGGTGGCGCGCGATACGAAGCTCGGGCCGGAGGAGATCACCCGCGACATCTCTAACCTGTCCGAGGCTCAGCTCGCCAGGCTGGATGAATCGGGCATCGTCTACATCGGCGCCGAGGTCGAGGCCGGCGACGTGCTGGTCGGCAAGGTGACGCCCAAGGGCGAGACCCAGCTCACCCCGGAAGAGAAGCTGCTGCGGGCGATCTTCGGCGAGAAGGCGAGCGACGTGAAGGATACGTCGCTGCGCGTGCCCTCCGGCATCAGCGGCACGGTGATCGACGTGCAGGTGTTCACGCGCGAGGGCATCGAGCGCGACAAGCGCAGCCAGTCGATCATCGAGGACGAGCTCAAGCGCTACAAGACCGACCTCGCCGACCAGATGCGCATTGTCGAGAGCGATACCTTCGAGCGACTGGAGCGCCTGCTGAACGGCAAGACCGCCAACGGCGGCCCCAAGCGCCTCGTCAAGGGCACCAAGGTGACCAAGGAGTACCTGCAGTCGGTCGAGCGCTACGACTGGTTCGACATCCGCCTGGCGGCGGAGGACTCGGCGGCGCAGGTCGAGGGCCTCAAGGAGTCGCTCGCGCAGAAGCGCAGGGAATTCGACGCCATGTTCGAAGCCAAGCGGAAGAAGCTGACGCAGGGCGACGAGCTGCCCCCTGGCGTGCTCAAGATGGTGAAGGTGTACGTCGCGGTGAAGCGCCGCCTGCAGCCCGGCGACAAGATGGCCGGCCGCCACGGCAACAAGGGCGTCATCTCCAAGATCACGCCGGTCGAGGACATGCCCCACATGGCCGACGGCACCCCCGTCGACATCGTGCTCAACCCGCTCGGCGTGCCCTCGCGCATGAACGTCGGCCAGATTCTCGAGACCCACCTCGGCTGGGCGGCGAAGGGCCTGGGGCTTCGCATCGGCGAGCTGGTCAAGGACCAACAGAAGGTCGTGATCGCGGAGGTGAGGAAGATCCTCGAGCGCATCTACAGCGGCAAGGAGGAAGAGGTCTCGAAGCTGACCGACGAAGAGTTGCTGCAGCTCGCGCAGAACCTCAAGGAGGGCGTGCCGTTCGCGACGCCGGTGTTCGACGGCGCGGCCGAGGCCGAGATCAACGGCATGCTGGAAATGGCCGGGCTGCCGCAGTCGGGGCAGGTGCAGCTCTTCGACGGGCGCACCGGTGAGGCCTTCGACCGCAACGTCACCGTCGGCTACATGCACGTGCTGAAGCTGCACCACCTGGTCGACGACAAGATGCACGCGCGCTCGACCGGCCCGTACTCGCTCGTCACCCAGCAGCCTCTCGGCGGCAAGGCGCAGTTCGGCGGCCAGCGCTTCGGCGAGATGGAGGTCTGGGCGCTGGAAGCGTACGGCGCCGCCTACACCCTGCAGGAGATGCTGACGGTGAAGTCCGACGACATCACCGGCCGCACCAAGGTCTACGAGAACATCGTCAAGGGCGATCACAAGATCGACGCCGGCATGCCGGAGTCGTTCAACGTGCTGGTGAAGGAGATCCGCTCCCTTGGCATCGACATCGATCTGGAGAGGTACTGATGAAAGCGTTACTTGAGCTCTTCAAGCAGGTCCAGCAAGACGAGGAGTTCGATGCGATCAAGATCGGGCTCGCCTCGCCCGAGAAGATCCGCTCGTGGTCCTACGGCGAGGTGAAGAAGCCCGAGACCATCAACTACCGCACGTTCAAGCCGGAGCGGGACGGCCTGTTCTGCGCCAAGATCTTCGGGCCGATCAAGGACTACGAGTGCCTGTGCGGCAAGTACAAGCGCCTCAAGCACCGTGGCGTGATCTGCGAGAAGTGCGGGGTGGAAGTGACGCTGGCGAAAGTCCGCCGCGAGCGCATGGGTCACATCGAGCTCGCCAGCCCGACCGCGCACATCTGGTTCCTGAAGTCGTTGCCCTCGCGTCTTGGCCTGGTGCTCGACATGACGCTGCGCGACATCGAGCGCGTGCTCTACTTCGAGGCCTATGTTGTCACCGATCCGGGGCTGACGCCGCTCAAGCGCACCCAGCTCCTCACCGAGGATGACTACCTCGCCAAAGTCGAGGAGTTCGGCGACGACTTTTCGGCCGCGATGGGCGCCGAAGGCATCCGGGCGCTGCTGCGCGCGCTCGACCTCAACAAGGAGATCGATACCCTCAGGAAGGACCTCGAGGCCACCTCGAGCGACGCCAAGATCAAGAAGTACGCCAAGCGGCTGAAGGTGCTCGAGGGCTTCAAGGCCTCGAACATCAAGCCCGACTGGATGATCATGGAAGTGCTGCCGGTGCTGCCGCCCGAGCTTCGGCCTCTCGTTCCCCTGGACGGGGGACGCTTCGCGACTTCCGACCTGAACGATCTGTACCGGCGCGTCATCAACCGGAATAACAGATTAAAAAGATTATTGGAATTGAAGGCTCCGGAAATCATCGTCCGGAACGAGAAGCGCATGCTGCAGGAGGCGGTCGACTCGCTGCTGGACAACGGCCGGCGCGGCAAGGCGATGACCGGGGCGAACAAGCGCCCGCTGAAGTCGCTCGCCGACATGATCAAGGGCAAGGGCGGGCGGTTCCGCCAGAACCTGCTGGGCAAGCGCGTCGACTACTCCGGTCGCTCGGTGATCGTGGTCGGACCGCAGCTCAAGCTCCACCAGTGCGGGCTGCCGAAGAAGATGGCGCTCGAGCTGTTCAAGCCCTTCATCTTCAACAAGCTGGAACTGCTCGGCCTCGCCACCACGATCAAGGCGGCGAAAAGGCTGGTCGAGCAGGAAGTGCCCGAGGTGTGGGACATCCTCGAGGAAGTGATCCGCGAGCACCCGGTGATGCTGAACCGCGCTCCCACGCTGCACCGCCTCGGCATCCAGGCGTTCGAGCCGGTGCTGATCGAGGGCAAGGCGATCCAGCTGCACCCGCTGGTGTGCGCGGCGTTCAACGCCGACTTCGACGGCGACCAGATGGCGGTCCACGTGCCGCTGTCGCTCGAGGCGCAGATGGAAGCGCGCACGCTCATGCTCGCCTCGAACAACGTGCTCTCGCCCGCCAACGGCGAGCCGATCATCGTGCCGTCGCAGGACATCGTGCTCGGGCTGTACTACGCCACGCGAGAAAGGGTAAATGCAAGAGGCGAGGGCATGAGTTTTTCGGATTTGGCCGAGGTGCACCGCGCGTACGACTCCCGGCAGGCGGAGCTCAACGCGCGCGTGTGGGTGCGAATCAAGGAGAAGGAGCTCGCCGAGGACGGCGAGATCCGCGAGAAGATCACGCGCTACGAGACCACCATCGGCCGGGCGCTGCTCTCCGAGATCCTGCCGGTCGGCCTGTCCTTCGAGCTGCTCAACAAGCCGCTCAAGAAGAAGGAGATCTCGCGCCTCATCAACACGGGCTTCCGCCGCTGCGGGCTGCGCGAGACCGTGATCTTCGCCGACAAGCTCATGCAGGCAGGCTTCAGCATCGCCACGCGCGCGGGCATCAGCTTCGGCGTGAACGACATGCAGATCCCGACGCAGAAGCAGCAGCTCATCCGCGACGCAGAGACCGAGGTGAAGGAGATCGAGAACCAGTACACCTCGGGCCTGGTCACCGCCGGCGAGCGCTACAACAAGGTGGTCGACATCTGGTCGCGCTGCGGCGAGCAGGTCGGCAAGGTGATGATGGAGCAGCTCGGCTCCGAGGAAGTCGAGAACCGCCACGGCAAGAGGGTGAAGCAGGAGGCGTTCAACTCGATCTACATGATGGCCGACTCCGGCGCGCGCGGCTCCGCGGCGCAGATCCGGCAGCTCGCCGGCATGCGCGGCCTGATGGCCAAGCCCGACGGCTCGATCATCGAGACGCCGATCACGGCGAACTTCCGCGAAGGCCTGAACGTGCTGCAGTACTTCATCTCGACCCACGGCGCCCGGAAAGGTTTGGCGGATACTGCGCTTAAAACCGCGAACTCGGGCTACCTCACCCGCCGCCTGGTCGACGTGACCCAGGATCTCGTGGTCACCGAAGACGACTGCGAGACGCAGAACGGCGTCTCGATGAAGGCGCTGGTCGAGGGCGGCGAGGTGGTCGAGGCGCTGCGCGAGCGCGTGCTCGGCCGCGTGCTGACCGCGGACCTCGTGCATCCCGAGACCCAGGACGTGCTGTATCCCTCCGGCTCGCTGTTGGACGAGGACGCGGTCGACGCGATCGACAACCACGGCATCGACGAGGTCAAGGTTCGCACCCCGCTTTCCTGCGACACGCGCTGGGGCGTCTGCGCCAAGTGCTATGGGCGCGACCTCGGCCGCGGCTCGCTGGTGAACGTGGGCGAGGCGATCGGCGTGATCGCGGCGCAGTCGATCGGCGAGCCGGGCACGCAGCTCACGATGCGGACCTTCCACATCGGCGGCGCCGCGTCGCGCACCGCGGTGCAGAGCCACGTCGAAGCGAAGTCGGCCGGCACGGTGCGTTTCACGCCGACGATGCGTTATCTGTCGAACGCCAAGGGCGACAAGGTGGTGATCAGCCGCTCGGGCGAAGTCATGATCGCCGACGACAACAACCGCGAGCGTGAGCGTCACAAGGTGCCGTATGGCGCGACTCTGCAAGCTTCGGACGGCGACCAGGTGCGCGCGGGCAAGCAGCTCGCCGTCTGGGACCCGCACCACCGCCCGATCATCACCGAGTACGCGGGCACGGTGAAATTCGAGCACGTCGAGGAAGGCACGACGGTGGCGAAGCAGATCGACGACGTGACCGGCCTCTCGACGCTGGTGGTGATCGACGCCAAGCGGCGCACCACTGCCACGGCGAAGGGGCAGCGTCCCTCGGTCAAGCTGGTGAACGAGGCCGGCGACGAGGTGAAGATCGCGGGTACCGACCACGCCGTGAACATCAGCTTCCCGGTGGGCGCGGTGATCGCAGTGCGCGACGGCCAGCAGGTGCAGGTCGGCGAGGTGCTCGCCCGCATCCCGCAGGAAGTCTCCAAGACCCGCGACATCACGGGCGGCCTGCCGCGCGTGGCGGAGCTGTTCGAGGCGCGCTCGCCGAAGGACGCCGGCATGCTCGCGGAAATCACCGGCACGGTGAGCTTCGGCAAGGACACCAAGGGCAAGCAGCGCCTGGTGATCACCGACCTCGACCACCAGGAGCATGAGTACCTGATCGCCAAGGACAAGCACCTCCTGGTGCACGACGGCCAGGTGGTGAACAAGGGCGAGATGATCGTCGACGGCCCGGTGGATCCGCACGACCTGCTGCGCCTGCTCGGCATCGAGGAGCTGGCGCGCTACATCATCGACGAGGTGCAGGACGTCTACCGCCTCCAGGGCGTGAAGATCAACGACAAGCACATCGAGGTGATCGTGCGGCAGATGCTGCGCCGCATCGAGGTCGACAGCCCGGGCGACACGTCGTTTCTGCAGGGCGAGCAGGTAGAGCGCGCAGAGCTGCTCGAGGAGAACGAGAAGGCGCTGAAGGCAGCCAAGCAGCCGGCCACTTTCCGCAACATCCTGCTCGGCATCACCAAGGCGTCGCTGTCGACGGACTCGTTCATCTCCGCGGCCTCCTTCCAGGAGACCACGCGCGTGCTGACCGAGGCGGCGATCATGGGCAAGCGCGACGAGCTGCGCGGCCTCAAGGAGAACGTGATCGTCGGGCGCCTCATCCCGGCGGGCACCGGACTCGCGTACCACAACATCCGCAAGGCGCAGGCCGCCGAGCCGGTGCTGGCCGAGCTCCCGGCCGCCGCGCCGGAGACGACTCCGGCATCCGAGCCGCAGCCCGCACCCACGGAGCAGGCCGCCGCAGCCGGCAATCCATAAGCTTCGCTTTCAGGCAGCTTTCAAAAGGGCGTCCAATGGACGCCCTTTTTTTTGGCCTGCGGTTCTACACCGGGATTCGGGATTGACGTTGCACCGTCGCTTCGGTAGCGTGGCCTGAACCTTCGCACGAAGATACTCGCCCGGGGGAGGGCAAACATGAGCGTTCACTCTGCACGCGCGAAATCCTGGCTCGTCTCGATCCTGCTCGCCTTCGTCGCCTTCGCGCCGGGGCGGGCCGCGGCCGACGGTCCGCACCGGCCGTTCGACCAGATCGTGGTGTTCGGCGACAGCCTGTCCGACCCGGGGAACGCCTTCGCGTTGACCGGTGACCAACTGACGCCACCCAGCTACGGCATGGACACGCCCGAAGAGCTGCTGACGCTCGTTCCGAGCGCTCCGTACGCGAAGGGCGGCCATCATTTCAGCAACGGCCCGACCTGGATCGAGGACCTCGGACAGGCGTTTGGTCTCGGCGCGAGCGTCGGACCGGCTTTCGCCCCTGGGCATCCTAACGCGACGAACTACGCCGTCGGCGGCGCGAGAGCCCGCGCGGACGCATCTTTCAATCTCGACCGTCAAGTTGGCGCATTCCTTTCCGATTTCCCACGCGGTGCGCCTGCGAACACGCTCTTCGTGGTCGCGGTGGGTGGTAACGACGTGCGCGATGCGCTTCAATTCGGCGATCCCACGATCATTGGCGCCGCGGTCAACTCCATCGCGAATCACATCGGCATCCTCTACTTTGCGGGCGCGCGCAAGTTCCTGGTATGGAACTCGCCGAACATCGCAGTCACGCCCGCGGTACGCGCAGTCGCCGCGGTGACCCCGGGTGTCGACGTCCTCGGTGCGGCCACGGCATTGAGCTTCGGCTTCAGGCAGGGTCTCGATGCCGCGCTGGTGCAGTTGCGTGCGGCGCTGCCCGGCATCGACATCGTGCGCTTCGACGCCTTCACCGAGATCAGCAACATCATCGCGAACCCGGCAAGGTTCGGCTTGAACGACGTCACCACCGCGTGCATCAAGCCCAATGTGCCGCCGTTTCAGTGCCAGCAGCCCGACCGCCACCTTTTCTGGGACGGTATCCATCCGACCCGCGCAGGACACGCTATCGCTGCCGTGCTCGTCGGCAAGGCGCTGGTGGTCGAGCTGCTAGACAACTAGATAAATCTGTCGTCGAACTGACGCGGAAGCGCGCTTGTAGTCCGCGCGCTTCGCGCTCAGTATTTTGTTTTCGGGGAGGACAAAATGAAGTTCTCGTCGACCATTGCGGCCGCGGTGGCCTTGCTGCTAGCCGCACTTTCCGTTGCAACGCACGCGCAGGCACCGCTGCCGGCGCCGGTGCTCCAGGCGGTGCAAGTGCCCGTAGCTCGCGCGCGAATCCCGGGAACCGGCAACGGTCCTGTGTTCGTACGCTACATCCTCATCGACCCGGGCAACGCGGATCCCGTTCGCGACGGGTTCACGCCGCTCGAGCGGATCGCCGTCCTTGTGCTCTACATCGGCGGCGACGGGACGCTGAACCTCGGCGCCGGCCAGGTGAATACGGGCTCGCCCAATACCGTGGCGCGCAACCGCTATCACATCGCCGCGGAGGGATTCGTAGTAGCCGTAGTCGACGCAGCAAACGACTTCAACATCAGTCCGATCGGCCTGAGCGGGCGTCGCCTCGGCTCCGCGCACCTCGCCGACCTGCAGGCAGTCATGGCCGACCTGCGCGGGCGCTATCAGGGCCTTCCGATCTGGGGCGTCGGCCACAGCCGCGGCACGCTGTCGGCCGCGGTCACGGCCGTGTCCGTGACGCCTCCCGCCGACGGGCTGGTACTCATGTCCTCGCTGACAGGGGATCGTGCGAACCCGTCCGAGGACCTGAGCCAGATCGACCTCGAGTCGATCACCGGTCCCGCGCTGATCGTAAGCCACCAAAGCGATCTCTGCGCGTTCACCAATCCCGCGGATTCAAAAGCGCTCAGGAGGCGCTTTACCGCGTCGGAGAGAGCGAAGTTTCGCGACTTCAACGGCGGCAGCGCGCCGTTGACAGATCCGTGCGACCCGCTCGCCCCGCACGGTTACTTCGGCATCGACCAGAAGGTGGTCGACGCGATCACGAAGTGGATCAAGCGGCGCGAAGACTAGGCTAGCTCGCCGCCCCGGCCGATGCCGTAGTATTCGGGCGGTGAACGCATTGCTCTCCGGGAACGTACAGAGGCTCGCGCGACTCGACCTGCCGGGGGCCGGGCAGGTTCGCGTCGTAGGCAATTACGCCTACGTCGGACACCTTCCGAACCGCGCGCAGCTCGGAACCTCGATCATCGATGTTTCGGACGCGCGCAAGCCGCGTGTGGTGTCGCAGATTCACCTCGAGGACCCGCGCTCGCACAGCCACAAGGCGCGCATCGTCGGCGACCTGCTGTTCGTGAACAGCGAGCAGAACGGCCCCAATCGGCAGCAGGCCGATCTCCAAGCGACCGCGGAACAGGCCTACGACGGCGGCGGGTTCAGGATTTTCGATGTTTCCGACCGCAGCAAGCCAAGGCTGGTTCATTTCCAGAAAACCGGTGGACGCGGGGTGCACCGCTTCGATGTAGACGAGCGCTACGCCTACATCTCCACCGAGATGGCGGGCTATGTCGGCAATATCCTCGTCATCTACGACCTGCGCGACCCGGCCCGGCCCGAAGAGATCGCCCGCTGGTGGCTGCCGGGGCAGTACGCGGCTGGCGGCGAGAAGCCGCACTGGCCGGGTCGGCGCAATCGCCTGCACCACGCGCTGCGCTTCGGCGATCGGCTGTGGGCCGGCTGCTGGCACGCCGGCCTCCGTGTGATCGACATCTCCGACATTCGCGCGCCGCGCACGGTGGGCGAATACAACTACCACCCGCCCTTCCCGGAGCCCTCGCACACCTTCATGCCGGTGCCGGGCGACGTCGGCGGGCGCTCGATCGCGGTGGCGATCGACGAGGAGGACCACGCGCACAGCGCGGCCGAGATGGAGCGCCGGCGCGGCCGGCCGCACGCTTGCCTCTGGGTTTTGGATGTTACGAACCTAAAGAAAATCGAACCGCTCTCCCTGTTCGAGGTGAGCGAGCTCGACTCGCCCTGGAGCCGCGCGGCGCCGGGCCGCTTCGGCGCGCACCAGTTCCAGGAGCACATGAACGACAGCCTCGTGTATTGCACGTGGTTCTCGGGCGGCCTGCGCATCGTCGACGTCGCCGATCCGCTCGCTCCGCGCGAAGTGGGCCACTTCATTCCCGAGCCGGCGGCGGGCCAATCCGCGCCGCAGACCAACGACGTCGATGTCGACGCGAAGGGACTCGTCTATATCGTCGACCGCGTGAACGGCTTCGACGTGCTGCAGTTTGACCGCTGAGGTTCGAGCGCTCGCTATTCGATACCCGCCGCGACGAACAGCTTCTTGGCGGCAGGCATTCCGAGATAGCGAACGAAGTCCTGTGCGGCTGAGGCGGAGGTCGCCGCGGTCATGACGCTGGCGGCGTAGCTGGTGTAGTTCTGTACTTCTGCAGGCAGCGGCCCGACCAGCTTCAGCCCGTGGTCGCGGTGCTGGAGGATTTCCGTGATGGGCCCGAAGCCAATCTCCCGACCCTTGCCTTTCAGCACGTGATCCATGACTGCGGCGCCGTCGGCATAGCGCGTACTTTTCTTGTCCACCTGGTCGAAGACGCCCATCTTCTTGAGCAGCCCCTCGAAGTAGAGCCCGCTCGAGGCCCGGTTATAGACGATGGAGTCCGCGTCCAAGACTGATTTCTTCAGCGCTTCCGCGCTGGAGATGTCGGGGACTGGCGCACCCGGCCGCACGGCCACGCCCATCCCCACCCGGCCTACGTTGACGTGTTGCGGGGCGAGCTTGCCTGTCTTCGAGAGCTCGTCGATCAGCGCCGGCGGCGCGATGACCACGTCCTGGACTTCTCCGTCGCCAATGCGCTTGCGGATCTGGGGCGCGGTGTTGAACGACAGCTTCACCTCGTGGCCGCTGTCCTTCTGGAAGGCGCTCGCTGCCGCCTTCAGCCCCGGCTCGACTGCGCCGGCGCTCAGGACCTTGATCTCGGCTGCGCCTGCGAATTGGAAAACAGCCACGGCCATCACTGCTCCAGCAAGTTGCTTCGGCTTCATAACCTCGGTCTCCTGGTCACTCGATCCTTGCCCCCGAGTCTCGCACCACCTTGGACCACTTGGGGATCTCGCTGGCGATGTAGTCGGCGAACTCGCGCGGCGTTCCGGCGTGTACCTCGGCGCCGAGCGCGGCGAGACGCTCGCGCAGATCGGGCTGCGCAAGCGCGCCGACGATGTCGCGGTTCAGCCGCTCGACGAGGGGCGCGGGCGTCGCGGCCGGGACCACGACGCCGTGCCAGGTGAGCGCCTCGAAGCCGGGCACGCCCGCCTCGGATACCGTGGGCAGGTCGGGCACGCTGGCGGAGCGCCGCGCGGTGGTGACGGCCAGCGCGCGGAGCTTCCCGGCCTTGATGAACGGAATCACCGACGCCGAAGTGGCGAACATGAGCTGCACTTGGCCCGCGATCACGTCGGTCAGGGCGGGCTGCGCGCCTTTGTAAGGGACGTGCACCAGGTCGACGCCTGCCATGGTCTTGAAGAGCTCACCCGCAAGGTGTGCCGCGGCCCCGGCGCCGGAAGAGGCGTAGTTGAGCTTTCCCGGGCTTTTCTTCGCAAGCTGGATCAGCTCCACGACCGAATGGACCGGCACCTGTGGATTCACCACCAGGATGTTCGGCTGCACCGCCACCAGGGAAACGGGGGCGAAATCCTTCACCGGGTCGTAGCCGAGGCTGCGGTAGAGGCTCTGGTTCGTGGCGAGGATGCTGTTGTTGCCCAGGAGCCAGGTGTAGCCATCGGGCGCGCTCTTCGCCACCGCCTCGGCCGCGACGTTACCGCCGGCGCCCGGACGGTTCTCGATCACCACCTGCTGGCTCCAGCGCTCGCCGAGCTTCTGCCCGAGCGCTCGCGCCAGGATGTCGCTCGGGCCGCCCGGGGTGAATCCGACCACGAAGCGGATCGGCTTCTCGGGAAAACCCTGTGCCAGAGGATGCGTCGCCGCGCAGGCGAGCAGCAACGCCGCCGACGCCAGGCGCAGGGTAGTGAAGACGATCTGTTTCGCCATCTGGGGTGCGCATTTTAGTACCCTAAGGAGATGCCCAGCACCGCAGGAATGACCCCGGGTACCGAATTGGCCGGGAAGGTGGCCCTCGTCACTGGCGCGGCGCGAAACATCGGGCGTGCGATCGCGCGTTCGCTCGCCGCCGGTGGCGCCTCGGTGATGGTGAACGCCCATACCTCGCGCAAGGAAGCCGAAGAGACCCGCGCGACGATCGAATCGGCCGGTGCCCGCGCGGAAGTGCACATCGCCGACGTTACCGATCCCGCAGCGGTCGCGGCGATGGTCGAGGCGACCGTGGCGCGCTTCGGCCGGCTCGACATCCTCGTCAATAACGCCGCGGTGCGCGCCGAGACGCCGTTCGCCGAGATCCGCCTTGAAGACTGGCGTCGCGTGCTTTCGATCGTGCTCGACGGCGCCTTCCTCTGCACGCAGGCTGCGCTTCCACACCTGGTCAGGGCGGGGGGCGGGACGGTCATCAATATCGGCGGCCTTACGGCTCACAAAGGGGCGGATGGCCGCGCACACGTCATCGCTGCGAAGGCGGGGCTCGCCGGCCTGACGCGCGCGCTCGCGATCGACCTTGCGCTCCACCAGATCACGGTCAACTGCGTGGTTCCGGGAACCATCGAAACCCTGCGTGGCCTGCCCGGCGCGCCCGAGCGTCCGCAGCACCGGCGCTCGCTGCCGCCGATCGGCCGCCGCGGCGAGCCCGAGGAGATCGCGGCCATGGTGCGCACGCTGTGCGGGCCCGACATGCGCTACGTGACCGGACAATCGATCCACGTGAACGGCGGCAATCTCATGCCATGAACAGGCAGTCGTTGTCGCCGCTGATGTCGGAGCTGAGCGACTACATTGCGCGGGCGCCGCGCAACGCCTTGCCGCCGGCGGTGGTCGAGAAGACGAAGCACCACATCCTCGACACGCTCGCTGCGATGGTTTCCGGCTCTCGCCTGCTGCCGGGCCGAAAGGCGATTTCGTTCGTGAAGTCGCTCGGCGGAGCGAAGGAGGCCTGCGTGGTCGGCAGCCGCCTCGTCACCAACGCGGTCAACGCGGCCCTCGCCAACGGGATGTGCGCGCATGCCGACGAGACCGACGATTCGCATGCCGCGTCGCTTACCCATCCGGGCTGTGGCGTAGTTCCCGCGGCACTCGCAATGGGCGAGCGCGAGAGGCGCGGCGGGACCGCGCTGCTGCGCGCCGTCGCGCTTGGCTACGACGTCGGGTGCCGCCTGACGCTTTCGCTCGACCCTTACCGTTTTCGCGAGGCGGGTCATTCGACGCACAGCTTCGGCCCCACGTTCGGCGCCGCCGCCGCCTGTGCGGCGCTGACCGGGCTGAAATCGCCCCAGGTGCGCCACGCGCTGTCGTACGCGGCGCAGCAGGTTTCGGGGATCTCGTGCTGGATGCGCGACCCGGAGCACATCGAGAAGGCGTTCGATTTCGGCGGCATGCCGGCGCGCAATGGCGCCACCGCCGCGGCGATGGCAGCGCATGGCCTGTCGGGCGTCGAGGACGTTTTCTCCGGCGAGCGCAGCTTCTTCGTTGCCTATCCCGGCGAGGCCCGGGTGCTCGTCCGCGGCCTGGGAGAGACTTTCGAGATCCTGAACGCGAGCATCAAGCGCTGGTCGGTAGGCTCGCCGATCCAGGCGCCGCTCGACTCGCTGGTCGAACTGATGAAGGAGAACAGCTTTTCAGTGGGGGATGTGAAAAGTGTTTCGGTCCGCGTAGCCCACCAGGGCGCCAACACGGTGGACAATCGCGACATGCCGGATATCTGCATGCAGCACATGTGCGCGGTCATGTTGCTCGACGGCACGGTGAGCTTCAAGTCGTCGCACGATGAGAAGCGCATGCGCGAGCGGCGGGTCCTCGCGGTCAGGCAGAAAGTGCAGCTCCTGGGCGACGACGCCATGTCGGCCGCCATGCCGAGCCGGCAGGGCGTCGTCGAGCTCGAGCTCGCGGATGGACGCCAGCTGCGCCACCACACCCGGGCCGTGCGCGGAACCCCCGATAACCCGATGACCCGGGCCGAGGTCGACGCCAAGAGCTACGACCTGCTGGAGCCCGTGATCGGCCGCGGCAGGGCGCGCAAGCTCTGCGACGCG
>DATLUZ010000251.1:0-3266 GCA_035577785.1 Burkholderiales bacterium
GCCTGCGCCTCTTGTCACGGCGCCGGCAGCATGAAAGGCGTGGCCGTCCGTTATCCCAAGATCGCCTCGGGACGGGTGGTGAACCTCGAGCAGCAGATCAATGTCTGCCGCACCGAGCGGCAGAAGGCACCGCCGTGGGCCTACGAGAGCCGCGAGCTGCTTGCGGTCACGGCGTACGTGGCCCGCGAGTCCCGCGGCATGCCCATCCGGATCGAATGGAACGAGGCCACCGCGCCCTTCCTCAAGGCAGGGCGCGAAGCGTTCAATCGCCGCCAGGGGCAGCTCAATCTCTCCTGCGCCCAATGCCATGACGACAACTGGGGCAAGCGCCTGGCCGGCAGCGTCATTCCGCAGGCGCACCCGACCGGATATCCGATCTACCGGCTGGAATGGGAGGCGCTGGGGTCGCTCGAGCGAAGGCTGCGCAATTGCATGGTCGGAGTCCGTGCAGAACCAACGACTTATGGCGCCCAGGAGCTGGTCGAGCTGGAGCTCTTCTTGATGTGGCGAGCGAGGGGTATGCGCCTGGAAACCCCGGCGGTTCGGCCCTGATTTGGTGCAGCGCAGTGGACTAACGCGTGAACTATTGCCAGATGGGCTGCCGGACGTTAACTTGTCCACACAACACGCAAGACCGACAAAGCAGCACAAGGGAGTCTTTTTGGGGGGAGTATGAGCTTCAAGAGCATTCTGGACCCTGAGTTCAAGTATCGGAACGCCGCCTCGACCGACGTGCGCAAGACCTTCGAGCGCATCCGGAAGGAGCGCGTGGAACAGGAGCGGCGGGTGGCGAACGACTACGGTTCGTCCAAAGTCGTTGCCCGGATCACCAACCGGAGGACTTCGACGTAAGCCCGGAACCTAAGCCGGGCTGAGGTAGGGCTCGAGCGGGGCCTTGGCCTCGCCACGCAGGATCGGCACGCATTCGGGCGGGAAGTCCTGCCGGAAGCGGCCGCCGTGGTCGCGGACCCGCTCGATGAAGATCTTGAGCCTGCCCATCGCGCCGGTGGGGAGGTCGTGCAGCACGAGGAGGGTCCAGGGCTGGGCCAGGCACTGCGCCAGCGCCACCTCGGCCCAGCCGCGCGGGTCTTCCCAGTCGCGCGGGATCGCGTTCCACAGCACGCAGGTCATCCGCTCGTCCTGGATCACGTCGACCGCAGCCCGATTCAGCAGATGGCGACCGATATCGCCGCCGCCGCCGAAGGGACGGAAGAGGCGATCGGGGTGCGCCAGCTCGCCGATGAGGGCCTGGGTTTCGACGATCTCGGCGATCGCCTTTGCCGGGTCGGCGAGCCGGCCGAGCGGGGTGCTGTGCGTCATGGTGTGGTTGCCGACCCAGTGGCCTTCGGCGTGCGTCCGCTTGGCGATGCCGCGGCGGGCCGGGTCGGCGAGCTTCGAGCCCAGGACGAAGAACGTCGCGCGAATCCCCGCGCTGCCCAGGATGTCGAGCACCCGAGGCGTCACTGCCGGCTCGGGGCCATTGTCGAAGGTGAGGGTGACCTCCACTAGGCTTTGTAGGTGTCGAGGCGGATTCGTTCCCGCGCCGCGGCCGCCGCGACCGGCACTGCCTGCAGGACCCGCTCGGCGTAGGCGAGGTAGCCAGGCATGGAGCGCGGGTCGATGCCGGCAAAGCCACCCCAGCGCAGCAGGGTGAAGGCATAGGCGTCATGGAACGAAGGGCGCTCGCCCAGCCAGTAGCCCGAGGCCGGCACGCCCTTCTCGATGCGCTGGAGGTAGCCACGGAACTCGTCGCCGGCGCGCTTCTTCACCTCGGCCTGCCCTCCCTGGGTTTCGGCATAACGCTCGGGAAAGAAAAAACGCGTCGCGGTGGTGTGCGCAGTGCTGTTCATCCACGCGAGCTGCGAGAGCGCCTGGCTTCGCTCCCACGCGTCGCGCGGCAGCAGCCCGGCCGCCGGGAACGCGCGGTCGATGAAGTCGCAGATGGCGACGATCTGGGCCAGGGGCTTGCCGTCGACCACGAGCACCGGCACCTGGCCGTTCGGGTTCATGGCGAGGTATTCCGGCGTGCGCTGCTCGCCTTTGTGCAGCTTCACGAGCTTCGGCTCGAAAGGCGCACCCGCGGCCTCGAGCCCGACATGCGGGACGAACGAGCAGGCGCCCGGCGAAAAGTAGAGCTGGAGGTTCATGCGCCTTTGACGCGCGTCATGCTAAGCGCCTTTGGCGCGCGTCATGAACACCAACCGCTCGAAGAGGTGCACGTCCTGCTCGTTCTTCAGCAGCGCCCCGTGCAGCGGCGGAATGATGGTCTTGCGGTCTTTCGAGCGCAGCGCCTCGGGCGGGATGTCCTCGGCGAGCAGGAGCTTCAGCCAGTCGAGCAGCTCGGAGGTCGAGGGCTTCTTCTTCAGGCCGGGCACCTCGCGCACCTCGAAGAACACCTCCATCGCCTCGCGCAGCAGCGACTTCTTCAGCGCCGGGAAGTGCACGCCGACGATCTTCTCCATCGTTTCCTTGTCCGGAAAGCGGATGTAGTGGAAGAAGCAGCGGCGCAGGAACGCGTCGGGCAGCTCCTTCTCGTTGTTGGAGGTGATGAACACGATCGGCCGGTGCTTGGCCTTCACCAGCTCGCGCGTCTCGTAGACGTAGAACTCCATGCGGTCGAGCTCGCGCAGGAGGTCGTTCGGGAACTCGATGTCGGCCTTGTCGACCTCGTCGATCAGCAGCACGCAGGGGTCGTCCTGGGTGAAGGCCTGCCACAGCATTCCCTTGACGATGTAGTTATGGATGTCGTGCACGCGCTCGTCGCCAAGCTGCGAATCCCGCAGCCGGCTCACCGCGTCGTACTCGTACAGGCCCTGCTGCGCCTTGGTGGTCGACTTGATGTGCCATTCGAGCAGCGGCACGCCGAGCGCCTTCGCCACCTCGACAGCGAGCATGGTCTTGCCCGTCCCGGGCTCGCCCTTCACGAGCAGCGGCCGCTGCAGCGTGATCGCGGCGTTGACCGCGAGGGTGAGATCGTCGGTGGAAACGTAGCTCGCCGAGCCTTTGAACCGCATTTCGCGCTTTCGACGGGAAAATTGGATTCTAGCAGTCGCTTTCCGCTAGAATTCCGCCGCCAGAACCCTAGAAAAAGAGCGGATGTCCCACCCTTTCCTGACCCTGCTCGCCGGCGCGGCGCTCGCCGCAGTGCTCAATTCGGCCGCCGGCCCCGCGTCTGCGCAATCCAAGGCGCCCGCGAATGAGCAACCCGGCGCGCCCGGCATCAAGGAGCTGGGAATGGAGAACGCGCACGCGATGTGCATCGGCTG
>DATLUZ010000252.1:0-4269 GCA_035577785.1 Burkholderiales bacterium
GCCTTGGCCGCCATGGCCTGCGCTTCCAGGATCACGCCCTTGGGCTCCATGAGCGAATCCAGCATCGGCACGGAAACGGAGAGATCCGCGTCGAACACATGCTCGCCCATGAACTCGTAGAAATCGTTCACCCAGGGACTGCCGCGCAGCGACTCGCCCGAGGAGTGGCCCGGCGTGTGCCACTGGTCCTTCGCCATCCACACGTAGTTCTTCAGCGCGTCGTAGAACGGCGTGCGCGCGCGCTCCTGGATCTGCGCGTTGAGGATCCGGTAGATGCCGCGGTAGTCGCGCTCCTCGCGGTAGAAATAGCCGTCCACCGATTCGGCGAACAGCGCGTCGACCACGTCGTCCTCTTTTTCCTGCGCGATCAGGATGTAGACGTCGAGCTCGGGCCGGAACCGGGTGATGCGCTGGACCAGCTCCAGGGCAGACGTCTGGAGCTGCTTTTCTTTTCTGTCCTGGTCCTTCTCTTTCCCGTTGTTTCGCGCAAGCGAATAAAGCGTGTCGTCGACGAGAACCGCCTGCAGGTCGCCGTCGGACTCGATCACCGACAGCGCCTCTTTGGCGGTGGTTACGCCCGTGAAGCTGATGCCGAGGGGATTGTCGAGCGCGCGCGCCGCGGCGTTGAGGCCCTTGACGAACTCGCGCAGCACCAGGTGCTCATCGTTGATGACGAGGATCCGGCAGGCGAGCTTGGGCATCGGCGCGCCTCAGTATAATGGCGCATGCCCGAGCCTCATGCCCGCAGGCTCGAACGAGGCTCGAAGAACTTCAGAGTGCTACTTGAGGGTCCTGAGCGCGTGCGCCAGCCGGCTCTTGTGACGGTCGCCCGCGTTCCGGTGCAGAACGCCCTTGGCGACCACGCGGTCGATGACCCGCTGCGACTCGCGCAGCACGCTCTCCGCCGCGGCCTTGTCCCCGCCGGCGACGGCCTTTTTCACGTTCTTGATCGCCGTGCGCACCGCGGTGCGCAGGCTCATGTTGTGGACGCGGCGCACTTGCGCCTGGCGCGCGCGCTTGCGCGCGGACTTGATGTTGGCCATGAACGGTCTTACGCCTTCGAAAGGGGCGAGATTCTAGCATGAACCTCCTGCGCGCCCTGGTAACTGTGAGCGGACTGACCTTCGTCAGCCGCATCCTGGGGTTCGCGCGCGACTTCATCATCGCCCGGGGGTTCGGCGCCAGCCTCGCCACCGACGCGTTTGTGGTCGCCTTCCGCCTGCCGAACCTGCTGCGGCGGCTGTTCGCCGAGGGGGCGTTCTCCCAGGCGTTCGTGCCGGTGCTCGCCGAGCAGAAGAACAAGACCTCGCCGGAGGAGGTGCGCTCGCTCATCGACCGGACGGCGACGCTGCTCTCCCTGGCGTTGGTCGTGACCGCGCTCCTGGGCATGGCCATCGCGCCGCTCGTCGTTTACATCTCGGCACCCGGCTTCGCCCAGGACCCGGCGAAGTTCGATCTCACCGTGACGATGCTGCGCATCATCTTCCCCTACATCGCGTTCATCTCGCTGGTGGCCTTCGCGGCCGGGGTGCTGAACACGTGGAACCGCTTCTCCGTCCCGGCGATCACGCCGGCGCTCCTCAACGTGTCGTTTATCGTCGGCGCGCTGTTCTTCGCCGATCGGTTCCATCCCCCGGTACTGGTGCTTGCCTGGGCGGTCTTTGCCGGTGGTGTGCTGCAGCTCGCCTTTCAAATTCCCTTCCTGGCGAGGATGGGCTTGCTCCCGCGCTGGCGGCTCGACCTCGCCCACCCCGGTGTGCGTCGCATCCTGAAGCTGATGGGTCCGGCCGCGTTCGGCGTCTCCATCAGCCAGATTTCCCTGGTCATCAATACGATCTTCGCCTCCTACCTCGGCGATGGCAGCGTGTCCTGGCTGTACTACGCCGATCGGCTGATGGAATTCCCTTCGGGGCTCCTGGGTGTGGCGCTGGGGACGATTCTGCTGCCCAGCCTGTCGAAATATCACGCCGACGCCAACCGCGAAGAGTACTCGCGCCTGCTCGATTGGGGCTTGCGGGTCACGATCCTGCTCGCCGTCCCGGCGACCGTGGCGCTCGCGGTTCTCGCCTTGCCGCTCATCGCGTCGCTGTTCCATTACGGGCGGTTCACCGCCGAAGATGCCTGGATGACGCGCCAGGCGCTCATTGCCTACAGCGTGGGCCTGGTCGGCATCATCATGGTCAAGATCCTCGCGCCGGGCTTCTACGCGAGACAGAACATCGTGACCCCGGTCAAAATCGGCATCATGACCCTGCTTGCGACCCAGGCCCTGAACCTTGCCTTCATCGTTCCGCTCAAGCACGCCGGGCTCGCTCTCTCCATCGGCCTCGCAGCGTGCCTGAACGCCGGTCTGCTCTACCGCGGACTGAGAAAGAGCGGGGCGTACAGGCCTGTTCCGGGCTGGCCGGTCTTCCTGCTGAAGGTCGGCGCGTCGGTGGGCTTCATGGCAGTCGTGCTCTTCACTACGATGGGCGAGGCGCGCTGGTGGCTCACCGCCGGATGGGAGAGGAAAATCGGCGCGATGATCGGACTGGTGATCCTGGGCGTCGTGGCCTACGGCGGATGCCTCTTCGCCTTCGGCTTCAGGCCGCGGGATTTCGCGCGCCGGGGGGCGGGATGAGCCTCGAGCGCTTCGCGCGGGAGGTGAGGCGCGAGGAACGCGACATCGATCTCGCGCAGGCTTGCCTGCTGATCGCGCAAGACCCCTACCCCGCGCTCGACGTCGGGCGCTACATGGACGAAATCGAGCGCATGGCGCTGCGCCTGCGCGCGGACATGCCGGAGAGCATGGACCTCGAAGAGCGCATCGTCGCGTTGAACGAGTTCCTGTACGGCGAGCTCGGCTACCGGGGCAACACGCGCGAGTACTACGATCCGCGCAACAGCTATCTGAACGACGTGCTGGACCGCAGGATCGGGATCCCGATCACGCTTTCGGTGCTCTACATGGAGCTCGGCCGGCGCGTCGGGCTGACCGTCGACGGGATTTCGTTTCCCGGGCACTTCCTGGTCCGCGTGCAGCTGCGGGGCGGGCTGATCGTGCTCGATCCGTTCTCCGGCGGCGTGCCGCAGTCCGAGGCCGACCTGCGTGCCCGGCTGAAGCGCGTGATCCCGGAGGGGGTCGCCGAGGACGTGCCGGTGGCCGAGCTGCCGCTCGACCAGTTCCTCGAGCCGGCGAGCAAGCGCCAGATCCTGATGCGGCTGCTGCGCAACCTGAAGGACATCTACCGCAAAACCGACAAACCCGAGCGGCAGCTCGAGGTGCTGAACCGGATGCTCGCGGTCACGCCCGAGGCCGCCGCCGAGCTGCGCGACCGCGGCCAGGTCTACCAGCGCCTGGAATGCTGGCAGCCGGCGCTCAAGGACTTCACCGACTACCTCGAGCGCGAGCCCGATGCCTCGGACATCGACGACGTACGCGTCCGGATGATGGAGCTGCGGGGGCTTTGCTCGCGGATGAGCTGAGCACGCGGGAACCCGCTTAGAATGCCATCCGCATCCTTATCTACCAGAGGACAGAGGAGAAAATGACACGTAGAACATTTCTGAAGCGCGCGGCGGCCGGCGTCGCAGGCGGCACGCTCGCCGCCCCCGCCATCGCGCAGTCGCAGCCGACGATCACCTGGCGCATGCCGACGAGCTGGAGCAAGAGCCTCGACACCCTGTACGGCGGGGCCGACCAGATCTGCAAGCGGGTCGGCGAGATCACCGACGGCAAGTTCCAGATCCGGGCGTTCGCCGCCGGCGAGATCGTCCCGGGGCTGCAGGTGCTGGACGCCGTGCAGGCCGGCACGGTGGAGCTCGGGCACACCGCGCCCTATTACTACTTCGGCAAGGATCCGGCGTTCGCGTTCGGGACCGCGATCTGCTTTGGCGGCAACATGCGCCAGCAGACGGCGTGGTGGCACTTCGGCGGCGGCTCGGACGCGATGGCGCCGCTCTTCAAGGACTACGGCTGCATCGGAATTCTGTCGGGGAACACCGGCTGCCAGATGGGCGGCTGGTACCGCAAGGAGATCAAGTCAGTCGCGGACCTCAAGGGCCTGAAGATGCGCATCGGCGGCATGGCGGGCCTGATCGTGGCCAAGCTCGGCGTGGTGCCGCAGCAGCTCGCTGCTCCCGACATCTATCCGGCGCTGGAAAAAGGCACGGTGGACGCCGCTGAGTGGGTGGGCCCGTACGACGACGAGAAGCTCGGCTTCAACAAGGTTGCCCAGAACTACTACACGCCGGGCTACTGGGAAGGCGGCCCGATGCTCATGACCTTCG
>DATLUZ010000253.1:0-30721 GCA_035577785.1 Burkholderiales bacterium
ATCCTGGTCTCCACCGACGCGAGCCAGGTCAAGCAGTACCAGGCGCTCCTCGGCACGGAAGGAGTCACGCTCGAATTCCGCCCGCAAGCCATCCGGCGCATCGCGGAGATCGCTTTCCGGGTGAACGAGTCCACCGAGAACATCGGTGCCCGGCGCCTCTATACCGTATTGGAGAAGCTGCTCGAGGAGATCTCCTTCGACGCGGGCAAGCGCGGGCCGGGCACGATCGCGATCGACGCCGCATACGTCGACGCGCGGCTGGCCGAGCTCTCTAAGAACGAGGATCTGGCGCGCTTTGTTCTTTGAGGGCTTCCTCCAGGCATCGCCTGCAGAGGCAGCCCAGTCCCGCCACGGGGGTCAGCGCGGGGAAGTCCTCGCACCAGCAGCCGGGCGAGTCGGCGCCGCAGGTGAAGGCGGTGCCGCATTGCGCGCAGTTCTTCTCGGTCGGCACGGCTTCGGAAGTTTACGCCTGGGGCTTGAAACGCGCGCCGGCACCCCTATCTCCTTGTCACAGACTCAGGACAAGGAGACGCAAATGGCAAACATCACCCGGTTCGACCCATTCAATGAACTGGTCGACGACCTGTTCAAGGGCTTTCTGGTCCGTCCGTTCAGCTTCGAAGGCCGCGCAGAGGCGGCTGTAGGACAGCTTCCGCGGGCGAAGGTCGACGTCGCCGAGAAAAACGGCGCCTACCTCGTCAGCGCCGAGCTCCCCGGGGTGAAGAAGGAAGACATCCACGTAGCGATCGACGGCGCGCAAGTCACGCTCGAAGCCGAGGTCAGGCGCGAGAAGGAAGCGTCGAAGGACGAGCGCACCCTGCACAGCGAGCGCGTCTACGGCAAGGTGGTTCGCAGCTTCACGCTGCCCCTGGAAGTCGACGAGTCCAAGGCAGAAGCCAAGTTCAAGGATGGCGTCTTGGAGTTGACGCTGCCCAAGAAGGCGGCGGCGCAGCGCAAGCAGATCACGATTCAATAGGTTTTTCCGCAACACCCGAAGGGCCAGGGTCATGCCTGGCCCTTTTTGTTTGTAGAATCGGCGGGCGACGCCATGAACCCCCGGTTCATCACTTGAACGCGCCGTTCAACCATAGCCCGCAGGCGGCCGAGAAGGCGCGCATCCTCCACGAGGCGCTGCCCTACATCCAGCGCTTCCACGGCAGGACCATCGTGGTGAAGTTCGGCGGCAACGCCATGACCGACGATGCGCTCAAGGCGGGATTTGCGCGCGACGTCGTCCTGCTCAGGCTGGTCGGGATGAACCCGGTGGTGGTGCACGGCGGCGGCCCGCAGATCGAGGACATGCTCTCGCGGCTGGGGAAGAAGGGCGAGTTCGTCCAGGGCATGCGCGTCACCGACCGCGAGACCATGGACGTGGTCGAGATGGTGCTGGGCGGGCAGGTGAACAAGGAAGTGGTCGAGCTCATCAACCAGGCGGGCGGCAAGGCGGTCGGCCTGACCGGGCAGGACGGCGCGCTGATCCGCGCGCGCAAGATGCTCCTGCCGTCGAAGGAGAACGGCAAGGTCGACATCGGGCAGGTGGGCGAGATCGAATCGATCGACGCCGCGATCATCGGCACGCTGGAGCAGGGCGGCTTCATCCCGGTGGTGGCGCCGATCGCCACCGGCGCCGACGGCACCACCTACAACATCAACGCCGACCTGGTCGCCGGCAAGCTCGCCGAGGTGCTGCGCGCCGAGAAGCTCGTCGTGCTGACGAATACGCCGGGGGTCCTCGACAAGGACGGCAAGCTCCTCACCGGCCTCACGCCGCGGCGCATCGACGACCTCGTGGCGAAAGGCGTCATCTCCGGAGGCATGCTGCCCAAGATCGGCTCGGCGCTGGATGCCGCCCGCAACGGCGTGAAGGCGGTGCACATCATCGACGGGCGGGTGCCCAACGCACTCCTCCTGGAAGTGCTCACCGACCAGGGGGTCGGGACTCTCATCAAAAGCAAGTAGTGCGCATCGCACGTCTGGCGCCGTCGCGGCGCGTGTGGATCTTCGACCTCGACAACACGCTGCACGACGCCACCGCGCACATCTTCCCGGCGATGCACGACCAGATCAACGCGTTCCTGCGGCGCGAGTTCGACGTCGACGACGCGGGGGCGGACCGCATGCGCCACGAGTTCTGGGTGCGCTACGGCACCACGCTGAACGGCCTCATGCGTCATCACGGCATCCACCCGCGCCGCTTCCTCGCGGAGACGCACGTCTTCCCCGAGCTCGGCGACCTGGTCGTGCACGAGAACGCGCTCAAGCATGCGCTCGGGCGCCTGGGCGGCATGAAGCTCGTGTTCTCGAACGCCCCCCGGCACTACGTCGAGGGCGTACTGCGCGCCATGGGGCTCGGACGGTATTTCGACGCGGTCTATTCCATCGAGGATGCGCGCTACCGCGGCAAGCCCGCGCTGCACGGGTTTCGCATGCTGCTGCGAAAGCACAACCTCGATCCCCATCGCTGCGCGTTCGTGGACGACATGCTCGAGAACCTGCGCACCGCCCGGCGCCTCGGAATGTCCACCGTCTGGGTGAGCCGCGCGAACCGCCGAACCCCCTTCGTCGATGTGCGCGTCGCTTCGGTCCTCGAGCTGCCGCGCCTAGTCTTCCGTTACGGCTGAGCATAGAATCCGCTGCGACCGCCCATGCCCCGCGCCAAAGGCGAACGCAGGCTCGAAATCCTGAAGGCTCTCGCGCAAATGCTCGAGGCGCCGAAGTGGGAGCGCATCACCACCGCGGCGCTCGCCGGCCGCCTGGAGGTCTCCGAAGCGGCGCTCTACCGCCATTTTGCCTCCAAGGCGCAGATGTACGAGGGGCTGATCGAGTTCATCGAGAGCTCGGTGTTCACGCTGGCGAACCGCATCACCCAGACCGAAGCCGACGGGCTGCGGCAGGCCGGTGAGCTGGTCGAGATGCTGCTCGCGTTCGCGGAGAAGAATCCAGGCATGGTGCGCGTCATGACCGGCGACGCGCTGGTGGGCGAGCACGAGCGCCTGCAAGTGCGCATGAACCAGTTCTTCGACCGCTTCGAGGCCACCCTGAAGCAGGCGCTGCGCGTCGCCTCCGACGGCGACGCCGCCGGCCGCGCGGCGACGCTCTTGCGCTATTCGATCGGCTGCCTGCACCAGTACGCGAAGAGCGGCTTCGTCCGCAAGCCGACCGAGAGCTTCACCGCCCAGCGGCGGTATTTGTTGACTTAGTTCAAAAAACAGGGACAGACCACGTTTAAATGGAAAACGTGGTCCGTCCTTGGCTTGTCCCTCAAGGAAAACGTGGTCTGTCCCTGATTATCGAGTGCCACAGACCTTGCAACTTGGGTCCCGCTTGACGCGAACGGAACGCCAGTCAGCGCTCTTCGCATCGAACATCACCAGGCGCCCGCTCAGCGACTCGCCTGCGGCGGCGACGAGCTTGATCGCTTCCGCGGCCTGCATCGCGCCGATGACCCCGGTCAGGGGAGCGAACACGCCCATGACCGAGCACTGCACCTCCTCGACCTCCCCGTCCTCGGGAAAGAGGCAGGCGTAGCAGGGCGCGTCGTCGCGCCTCAGGTCGAACACCATGAGCTGGGCCTCGAAGCGGATCGCAGCCCCCGAGACCAGGGGCTTCGCGAGCTTCACGCACGCCCGGTTGAGCGCATGACGGGTCGGGAAGTTGTCGGAGCAGTCGAGCACCACTTCGGCCTGCGCGACGAGCGGCTCGACCTCTTTGGCATCGATTCGCTTTCGCAGTCCCACCACATTAACGTCGGGATTGAGTGCCTGAAGGACAGAACGGGCGGCGTCGACCTTCGCGTTCCCGACCGAATCGGTGCGGTAAAGGATCTGCCGCTGGAGGTTGGTGAGGTCGACCTGGTCGGAGTCCGCTAGCACCAGGCGGCCGATGCCCGCGGCGGCGAGATAGAGGGCGGCGGGACAGCCGAGGCCGCCCGCCCCGACGATCAGCGCGGCGCCGGCACGCAGCCGCTCCTGGCCCTCGATCCCGATCTCGGGAAGGAGGATGTGGCGGCTGTAGCGGAGGAGCTGTTGATCGTTCACGCCGCGTTTCCGCGGCAGCGATCAGTTCGTCTTGGTCTGGGCGACCGTGGGCGAGACTGCCTTGACCGGCTCGCCTTTGAGGTACGCGATCGCCTGCTGCAGCTGGAAGTCGTCCTTGGAGCCGAGCTCGACGGGCTTCATCTCCGCCGGCGAAATCGGCGTCTGCGGCTTGACCTTGGCCGCGGCCGAGCTGTCCTTCTTCTCCTCGGGCTTCTTCGCGTCGGCCTTCGGCTCTTCCGGCTTCAGCTGGCCGTTGTTCAGGTGACGCGTCAGGTCGGCCTCGCGCACCCGGGTCAGGGTGTCGGTCGGATCCTCGACCTGGACGTCGGGCTTGATGCCGAGCGCCTGGATCGAGCGGCCGCTCGGCGTGTAGTAACGGGCGGTGGTGAGCTTGATCGCGGTGTTGTTGCCGAGCGGCATGATCGTCTGCACCGAGCCCTTGCCGAAGGTCTGCGTGCCGATGACCGTGGCGCGCTTGTGGTCCTGGAGGGCGCCGGCGACGATCTCGGAGGCCGAGGCAGAGCCGCCGTTCACCAGCACGACCATCGGGACGGTCTTCACCGCCTGCGGCAGCGACTTCAGCACGTCCTCGCCACGGCTCCCGCGCGCATAGTCGTCGGGGGTCGCGTAGAACTTCTTCTTCGCGTCTTCCGCGCGGCCGTCGGTGGACACCACCAGCGTCTTGGCCGGCAGGAAGGCCGACGAGATCGCGACCGCGCCGTGCAGCAGGCCGCCTGGGTCGTTGCGCAGGTCGAGCACCAGGCCTTTCAGGTTGGGGTTCTCCTTGAACATCTGGGTGATCTGCTTGACCATGTTCTCGGCGGTGGCCTCCTGGAACTGCGAGACCCGCACCCAGCCGTAGCCCGGCTCGATGACCTTGGACTTCACGCTCTGCACGCGGATGACGGCCCGCGTCAGCGTCACGACGATTGGCGCGCTCTCGCCCTTGCGTGAGATGGTGAGCGTGATGCTCGTGTTCGGCTTGCCGCGCATGCGCTTCACCGCGTCGTTGAGCGACATGCCCTTCACCGGGGTCTCATCGAGCTTGATGATGAGGTCGTTCGGCTTGATGCCCGCCTTGAACGCGGGGGTGTCCTCGATCGGCGAGATCACCTTGACGAAGCCGTCTTCCATGCCGACCTCGATGCCCAGGCCGCCGAACTGGCCCTGCGTGCCGACCTGCAGCTCCTTGAAGGCTTCCTGGTCCAGATAGGCCGAATGCGGGTCGAGGCCGGTGAGCATTCCGTTGATGGCCTCGGTAATCAGCCGCTTGTCCTCGACCGGCTCGACGTAGTTGGTCTTGATGGCGCCGAACACCTCGGTGAACGAGCGCAGCTCCTCAATCGGCAGGGTGGTGCGCCCGGCACCGGCGCGGTCGGCGACCGCCTGGAAGTTCAGGCTGACGAGCACGCCCGCGACAACGCCGACGGCGATGAGTCCAAGGTTGCGAAGCCTAGATTTCATAAGATTCGGGTGGTTTCACTTGTTCAGCTTGACCCACCGCAGCGGGTCGAAGGCGCGGCCAAGATGGCGCATTTCAAAGTATAGCCCTGTTTCCTCATTGCCCCCGCTCGCCCCCGTGGTCGCGACGGACTCTCCGGCCGCCACTACATCGCCCACTTGCTTGAGCAGAGACTCGTTGTTGGCGTAGATGGACAGGTAGGCTTCACCGTGGTCCACAATCAGCAGATTGCCAAACCCTCTCATCCATTCTGCGTACACCACCTGGCCCCCGGCAATAGCTCGAACTGGCTGCCCCTGGGGTGCGCGAATGAAGAGTCCCTTCGCTTCCGTTCCCGCCGCCCCTCTTGGAGCGCCGAACCGACCGGTCAGTTCCCCGCGTACCGGCAAGCTAAGGCGGCCGCGAAGTTTGGAGAAGGGCTCTTTTCTCGCTTGCGCCGGAAGGAGCACCGCAAGCTCTTCCACGAGGCGCGCCAGGCGGGCCGCGTCCGCACGCAGTACCTTGATTTCCTTGCGACTCTGGCGGATCTCGCCCGCCGTCTGGTCGAGCACCCGGCGCCGTTCGCGCCGCTCGGCGAGGAGTTTTTCACGATCGGCGCGGCTCTGCGCCTGCACCGCGTCCAGACGTTTGCGCTTCGACTGCGCCTCCCCGGCGAGACGAGCGGCCTCGGCGAGAGTCGCGCGGTAGTCGGCGAGCATCGCGGCCGAGGCGCGCGCGACGGAGCTCACGTAGTAAAGGCTGCGCGAGACGGCGGCGGGGTCCTCGCCGGAAAGCGCGACGCGCAGCGCGTCGGGCGCGCGGTTCGCCTGCTGCGCGGCCAGCATGCGCGCGACCGCCTGCTCGCGCTCGGCAAGCGAACGCTCGAGAGCCGCGCGGCGCGCCGCGATGGCGGCCGCCTCGCCGCGCACTTTCTCTCCCTCCGCCCGAAGCTCCGTGAGTGCGCGGTTGGCCGCCGAAATCGCACGCTCGGAGTCGCGCAGGCCGTCGCGCGCTTCCTTGCGGACCTCTTCTTTTTTCTCCAGCTCGCGGGACAGCGCGTCGATGCGGCCGCGAAGCGCCTTCAGATCTTCTTGCTTGCTTGCCGGGACTGCGTTGCCGCCCCCGAGCGCGAGGAACAGACCGGCGAGAGGGAGGAGTGCGATCCCCCTCAGGTCTTTACCTTCCCCTGCGCCGACACGGCCGCGATGCGCTTGGCGATCTCGGCCTGGTCGCCGAGGTAATAGTGGCGGATGGGCTTGAGACTTTCGTCGAGCTCGTAGACCAGGGGCGCTCCCGTGGGGACGTTCAGGCCCACGATGTCCTCGTCGGACACATTGTCCAGATATTTGATCAGCGCGCGCAGCGAGTTGCCGTGCGCAGCGATCAGCACGCGTTTTCCGGCGCGGAGCGCCGGCGCGATCGTGCCGTCCCAATAAGGCAGCACGCGCGCCACGGTGTGCTTGAGCGCCTCGCTGCGCGGCACTTCGACGCCCGCGTAGCGCGGATCGGCGCCTTCGTGGCGTTCGTCGTCGGCAGAGAGCGGCGGCGGCGGGATGTCGTAGCTGCGGCGCCAGACCAGGACCTGCTGCTCGCCGTGTCTCGCGGCCATCTCGGCCTTGTTGAGGCCCTGCAGAGCGCCGTAGTGGCGCTCGTTCAGCCGCCAGTGCTTCTCGACCGGCAGCCACATCTGGTCGAGCTCGTCGAGCGCGATCCAGAGCGTGCGGATCGCGCGCTTGAGCACCGAGGTGTAGGCGAGGTCGAAGCGGTAGCCTTCGGTCCGCAACAGACGCCCGGCGGCGCGAGCTTCTTCGCTGCCGACCGGCGAGAGGTCGACGTCGACCCAGCCGGTAAAGCGGTTCTCGCGGTTCCACTGGGACTCGCCGTGCCGCAGCAGGACGAGCTTGTGCGCGGACCGTGACATCGCTCAATTATAATGATCCGTTCGTGGAACCCTCCCTGTTCGAATTCCTGAAGAAGGACAGCAACGGCCTTCTTGCCGCGGTCGCGGTCGTGTCGGGCGCGATGCTGCTGTGGCCCTACGTTCGCAAGTTCGGCGGCGGCCCTTCGATCAGCGCCGCGCAGGCCACCCAGCTCATCAACCGCGAGGACGCGCTCGTCGTCGACGTGCGCGATCCGGGCGAGTACGGCGTCGGGCATATCCTCGGCGCGAAGAACGTGCCGCTCTCGCGAATCGACGCCGTCGGCTCGGAAATTGCTCCCAAGCGCAAGGACAAGCCGCTGATCGTCTACTGCGACGACGGCAATCGCTCCGGCAAGGCGGCGGCCGCGCTCCGCAGCCAGGGCTTCGGCAAGGCGGTGAGCCTGACGGGCGGATTCTCCGCGTGGCGCCAGGCCGGGTTGCCCGTAGAAAAGTGACATGGCGAAGGTGCTGATGTACCTGACTGCTTCGTGCCCGTTCTGCCAGTCAGCCGACCGGCTGCTGCAGCAGAAGGGCGTCGCGGTCGAGAAGATTCGCGTCGATCTCGAGCCCGCGCGGCGCGCCGAGATGATGCAGAAAAGCGGCCGGCGCACGGTGCCGCAGATCTGGATCAACGGCCTCCACGTCGGAGGCTGCGACGACCTTTATGAGCTCGAGCGCGCGGGCGAGCTCGACCCTCTCCTCAAGGCCGCCTGATGGCAGATCCCGCCCAGCCGCAACCGTCCTCGGAGCAGAACCAGCCGAGCTTTCAGATCGAAAAGGTGTACGTGAAGGACCTCTCGCTCGAGATCCCTCACGCGCCGCAGGTCTTCGTGCAGCAGGTGCAGCCGCAGCTCGAGATCCAGATCCACACCAACGCCGCCCAGTTCTCCGAGGGCTACTACGAGTGCAGCGTGACCGCCACGGTGACCGCCAAGGCCGGCGAGCGAACGCTGTTCCTCGCGGAGGTGGCGCAGGCCGGCATCTTCTCTGTGCGGAACGTCCCCGCGCAGGAGCTCGATCCGCTGCTCGGCATCGGCTGCCCGACCATCCTCTTTCCGTACCTGCGCGAGAGCATCTCGGACCTCGTCACGCGCGGCGGCTTTCCGCCCGTGCTGCTCAATCCCGTGTCGTTCGAGGCACTCTACATGCAGCGGCAGCAGCAGGGCGCGGCGCAGCGCCCCGCCGAATCCAAGATCGAACTCGCCCGGTGACCCGCGTCGCCGTGCTCGGGGCCGGCGCCTGGGGCACCGCGATCGCTACCGTTCTTTCGTCGCGCCTGGAGGTCGCGCTCTGGGCCCGCGACGCGGCGCAAGCCGCCGCCATCGCCGGGACGCGCCGCAACGAGCGCTATCTTCCGGGCATTGCTTTGCCGCGGCAGGTCGAAGTCGAAGCGGATCTTGCGGTTGCCTTGGATGGTGCCGAGCTCGCGCTCGCGGCGACTCCGGTGGCCGGGCTGCGCGAGGTTCTGCCGAAGGTGAGGCTGCCCCTCGTCTGGCTCTGCAAGGGCTTCGAGGAGGGCAGCGGCCTGATGCCGCACGAGATCGCGGCGCAGACCATGGGGCCGCAGGCACGCTGCGGCGCGCTCTCCGGCCCGTCGTTCGCCGCCGAGGTGGCGCGCGGGTTGCCGTGCGCGCTGACCCTCGCTTCGCGGGATGCGGCGTTCGCACGCGACACCGCGGCGCTGCTGCACGGCGGCCGCATGCGCATCTACTACAGCACCGATCTCGTCGGCGTCGAGATTGGTGGCGCAGTCAAGAACGTCATGGCCATCGCCGCAGGCATTTCCGACGGCCTGGGGCTCGGTTTGAACGCGCGCGCGGCGCTCATCACGCGGGGCCTCGCCGAGATGGCTCGCCTCGGCGTGGCGCTCGGCGGCGCGGCCGAAACGCTCTTCGGCCTCGCCGGCGCCGGCGATCTCATCCTTACGGCGACGGGCGAGCTCTCGCGCAACCGCCGAGTCGGCCTGGAGCTCGCGCAGGGCCGCCCGCTGCAGGACATCCTCGCCCACCTCGGCCACGTCGCCGAAGGCGTGCGTTCCGCGAAGGAAGTCGCGCGCCTCGCCAAGGCGAAGGGCGTCGACATGCCGGTGAGCGACGCCGTCAACGCGGTCCTCGGCGCCAAGCTCACGCCGGCGAAAGCCGTCGAACTGCTGCTCTCCCGTGACCCGAAGAAAGAGCGTTAACGTCAGTCTCTGACGCCGCGGATGCCTTCGTACAATGCCATCAGCCGCGGCAGGTCGGCTTCGTAGTCGCCGCTCGTCTTGAACATCGGAAAGAAGCGGATCGCACGCGCGCCGCCATCGAACGCCACCGGCAGGATCGGCACGCGCGCCGCGACGGCGATGTGATAGAAGCCGCTCTTCCACGGCCGGGTGCTCGAGCGCGTGCCGGCGGGCGTGATGGCGAGGAACACCGACGGCGCTTTCTCGATCGCCTCGACCACCTGCGGCACGAGACCCTGCGGCGCCTCGCGGTTCACCGGCATGCCGCCGAACCAGCGCATCAGCCAGCCGAGCGGCGGCCAAAATAGCGTGTGCTTGGCGAGGAAGCGCACGCGGATGCCGAGCGCGAATACCGCCAGGATGCCGACGATGAAGTCCCAGTTCGAGGTGTGCGGCGCGACGATCGCGACGAGCTTCGGCCGGTCGGGGAGCTCGCCCTCGATGCGCCAGCCGGCGAGCGCCAGCGCCGCGCGTCCGAGCCAGCGCGAAAAGCCGTTGCCTCGACGCGGCAGGCTCGGCGGCAGGACCGGGATCGGGCTCAGGCGCCGCCTCCGAACGCGAGCTGGCGCCACGCCTCGAACACCACCACCGCAACCGCGTTCGAAAGATTGAGGCTGCGGTTTCCAGGCCGCATCGGCAAACGCAATCTGTTCTCCTCTTCGAGTCGCTCGAGAATGGATTTCGAGAGGCCGTGGGTCTCGGCACCGAAAACGAAGACATCATCGCGAGCGTAGCGGACGTCGGTGTAGAGATTCGTACCCTTCGTGGTGAAGGCGAACATCCGCTGCTCACCCAGAAGCGCGTGGCACGCCGCCCAATCCTTGTGGGTCTTCACCGAGGCGAGCTGGTGATAATCGAGCCCGGCACGCTTGAGGCTCCGGTCGTCCATGGAAAAGCCGAGCGGCTCGACGAGGTGGAGCCGGCAGCCGGTGTTCGCGGCGAGCCGGATGACGTTGCCGGCATTCGGCGGGATCTCCGGCTCGACCAGGACGATGTCGAACATCAGGCGGGCGGAAGCGTGCGCGCGACGACCCAGTTCACCACCCGCGCCGCGCCGGCGCGCTTCAGCGTCAGCGCGAGCTCGTCCAGGGTCGCGCCGGTGGTCATGACGTCGTCGACCACCGCCACGGTCGCGCCCGCGAGCGGTCGCCTGCAGCCGAAAGCGCCGCGCACGTTGCGCCGGCGCTCGTCCCACGGCAGCTCGGTCTGCGGTACGGAATCGCCCCGGCGCACGCACACGTCCACGTCGAGCTTCCCGCGCGCGAGCTGCCGCGCGATCTCGGCCGCCTGGTTGTAGCCGCGGCTGCGCAGCCTGGCGCTCGAAAGGGGAACCGGGATCACACGGTCCACGCTCCAGCTCGGGATCGTGGCGGAAAGCAGGCGTCCCAGGAGCGGCGCGAGGGCGAGCTCGCCGCGGAACTTGAGGGCGTGCACCAGCGCGTCGGCCGGAAAGTCGTAGGCGAAGGCCGCGATGGTGGCGTCGTACGCGGGCGGCTCGGCCAGGCAGCGGCCGCACACCGCCCCGCCGGGGCAAGGCAGCGCGCAGCGCGGGCAAAGCTCGTTCCCAAGACGCGGCAGCTCTTCGCGGCAGGCCTCGCACAGAAGCTCGCGCGAAGCGCCCCGGCAGACGAAGCAACTGCCGCCGAAAAGGAGCCTCGCGAGGAAATCGCGCATGCTATCTTTTCCCCATGTGGACTGTAGCGCAGCTGCGCGCCGATCTGGACGCCGGCCGGACCTCGAGCCGCGACCTCGTGGCGCAGGCGCTGGGGCGGATCGAGGACCGCAACGGCGAGGGCGGCAGGGCGTTCCTCAAGGTCTATGCCGACGCCGCGCGCGCGGACGCCGCCCACGCCGACCGGCTGCGCCAGGCCGGCGTACGCCGCTCCGCGGTCGACGGCCTGCCGGTATCGCTGAAGGATCTTTTCGACGTGGCGGGCGAGGTGACCCGTGCCGGCTCACGAATCCGGGAAAACTTTCCTTCGGCAAAAATCGATGCCCCTGCGGTGGCCAGGTTGCGGGCGGCGGGCGCGGTCTTCATCGGCCGCACCAATATGGTCGAGTTCGCCTTCGGCGGCGTGGGCTTCAATCCCCACTACGGCACGCCGAAGAATCCGTACGAGCGCAAGATCGGCCGCGTCCCCGGCGGCTCGTCCTCCGGCGCCGCCGTGGCCCAGGCCGACGGCATGGCGGTGATGTCGCTCGGTTCCGATACGCGCGGCTCCATTCGGGGGCCGGCGGCGCTGTGCGGCGTGACCGGCTGGAAGCCCACGGCGCGCCGGGTGCCGCGCGAGGGCGCGTTCCCGCTTTCGTTCACCCTCGACTCGATCGGCCCGCTAGCGAATTCGGTCGCCTGTTGCGCCGCCTACGACGCCATCCTGGCCGGCGAGCCCGAGGGGCCGCTGCCGCGGCTGGAGGCGAAGGGCCTGCGGCTGCTGCTGCCGCGCTCGTCGGCGCTCGATGAGCTCGACAGGGACGTCGCCGCTGCCTTCGACTCTTCGCTCAGGATCCTATCCAGGGTCGGGGCAATACTGGAGGAGCGGCCGGTGCCGCAGTTCGACCGCCAGGGCGAGTATTTCAAGGGCGGCGGCTACGCCGGCGCCGAGGCCTATCACATTCATCGCGCCAACCAGGAGCGCATCGACGAGTACGACCCGCGCGTGGGCAAGCGCGTCCTCCTCGGCAAGAACCTCACCGCCTCCGACTATCTCGCGTTCGCTGATCTCCGGGTCGAGTTCATCCGGCAAGTGGATGCGCTCGCGGCGGGCTTCGACGCCATCCTCATGCCGACCGTGCCGTGCATCGCGCCGACGATCGCCGAAGCCGACGCCACCGACGAGGACTACTTCCGCTGGAACATGCGCATCCTGCGCAACAACGGCCTCATCAACTTCCTCGATGGCTGCGCGGCGTCGCTGCCGTGCCACGAGCCCGGCGGCGCGCCGGTCGGCCTCATGGTGTGCGGCGTCGGGGGCAGCGACCGCCATACGCTGGCGGTCTCGGCGGCCATTGAGCGCGCGCTCGCCCGCGATTGACCGCCGCGCGGCGCGCCGCCGCTTCGAGCGCTCCGCCGGCACTTATCCGAAGTTCTCGCGGCTCGAGAGCGAGGTCTACGCGCGCATGCTCGAGCGGCTGGATTACATCCGCCTCGAGCCGAGCCGCGTGCTCGACGCGGGAAGCGGCCCGCCGCGCCCCGGGCTGCGCAAACGCTATCCGCGCGCGATGGCAATCGCGCTGGACTTCTCGCTTGCCATGCTGACTCGCCGACGTTTTTTGAGATGGGTCAAAGGCGAAAGGCATTTTCCGCTCTGCGCCGACCTGCAGGCGCTGCCGCTCGCGGACGAGTCGGTCGGCCTCGTCTGGTCCAACATGGCGCTCCACTGGCTCGCGGACCCGCTGCCTGCCCTGCGCGAGTTTCGCCGCGTGCTCGCGCCGAACGGGCTCCTCATGTTCAGCACGCTCGGTCCGGATTCGCTGAAGGAGCTGCGCGGCGCGGCGGGCGAGCGCCGGGTGCACACCTTCATCGACATGCACGACCTCGGCGATATGCTGCTCGCCACCGGATTCTCGGCGCCGGTCATGGACATGGAGCTCATCACGCTCGAGTACCCGGGCGCCGGCACGCTGCTCGACGATCTGCGCGGCAGCGGCCAGACGAGCGCGCGCGCCGACCGGCCGAGAGGGCTCGCCGGCCGCGCGTTCGCCGAGCGCCTGCGTCGGACGCTCGGCGAAAAGCCCAGGGCGAGCTTCGAGGTGGTCTACGGGCACGCGTGGCGCCCGGCGCATCAGCAGGATGTGAAAACAGTTCGTGTTTTCAAGAACATTTCTTGAGGGCGCGCGTTCACCTGTGCTATTTTTGCAGGCTTGTTAAGCATCCCTCGAGAACCGGCGCGCGAGCTGCCGTTCCGCGACGGGAATGCCGGCTTCAGCCTGATCCTCAAGCGCAACTGCTCGATTTCTCCGGCTGGACTCGCCGGCGTGTTCGCGGCGCTGGCGTGCGTGGTGGTCGCGATCGGCACGGGCTTCGCAATTGCCGGCGCGTGGCTGGTGCTGCCGTTCGCGGGCTTGGAGGTGCTGCTGTTCGGCGCGGCTTACGTGATGTACGCGCGGCGCGCGGCGGACTATGAGCGAATCGAGCTGGAATCGGGGCGCTTGACGGTGGAAGTCGGAGAGGCGCAGAAGACGTGGCGCTACGAAATGGACGCGCGCTGGGCGCGCGTGTGCGTCGAAGAGCAGCGCGTGGTGCTGCTGGGGGCGCGGGAACAGCTTGAGCTGGGGCGGCACCTGGACGCGGACACGCGCGCGCGGTTTGCCGCCGAGCTGCAAAAGAGACTGCGGATCTGATTCGGGGAACCAACAACATGCGGGGAACGAAAGTCATCCAGGCCCTGGCCGGCCTTGCCGGGCTCGGGATCTGCGGCTCGGCGTACGCGCTCGAATGGTACTTCCGGGAGCCGGGCTCGAGGTTAGCCGCCGACGTCGACTGGTTGCACCAGATGGTGATGTGGCTCATCCTCGCCATCTTCGTGGTGGTGTTCGGCGCGATGTTCTACGCGTGCTATGCGCACCGCAAGTCCAAGGGCCACAAGGCCGAGCAGTTCCACGAGAACACCGCGGTCGAGCTCGTCTGGACCGTGATTCCGGCCATCATCCTGGTGGCGATCGCCTGGCCGGCGACCAAGGTGGTGATTGCGCAGAAAGACACCTCGGCGCCGGACCTTACGATCAAGGTCACCGGCTACCAGTGGAAGTGGGGCTACGACTACGTGAAGGGCGAGGGCGAGGGCATCAGCTTCCTGTCTACGCTCGCCACCCCGCGCGCCCAGATCGAAGGTCACGAGCCGAAGGGCGAGCACTATTTGCTCGAGGTCGACAACGAGCTCGTGGTTCCGATCGGCAAGAAGATCCGCGTCATCACCACCGCCGCCGACGTGGTCCACTCGTGGTGGGTGCCGTCGTTCGGCGCCAAGCAGGACGCGATCCCCGGCTTCCTGCGCGACTTGTGGTTTCGCCCCGAGAAGACCGGCACCTTCCGCAGCCAGTGCGTGGAGCTCTGCGGCAAGGAGCACGGCTTCATGCCGATCGTGGTGCGCGTGGTCTCGGGCGAGGACTATACGCAGTGGGTGGCGCAGTTCAAGGAGAAGGCCGAGAAGTCCGCAGCCGGCGACTCGCGCAATCTTTCGACTCAGGAGCTGATGCAGCGCGGCGAGAAGGTCTATACGGGGAACTGCGTTGCCTGCCACCAGGCACAGGGGCAGGGCACGCCGGCCATGAAGGCACCGGCGCTGGCGGGCTCGAAGGTCACCACCGGCCCGAAGGAGGCGCACATCGACACCGTGCTGCAGGGCAGGGCGAACACCGCCATGCAGTCGTTCAAGGCGCTCGGCAACGCCGACCTCGCCGCCGTCATCACCTACGAGCGCAATTCCTGGGGGAACAAGGGCGGCGAAGTGCAGCCGGCCGAAGTTGCCGCCCGCCGCAAATAGCTAGGAGAACACCATGAGCGCAGTCGTCGACACCCACGGACACGGCCATGCAGGCCACGATCACGGCCACGGGCATCATGGCCCGTACGGCGGCATCATGCGCTGGATCACGACCACCAACCACAAGGACATCGGCACGCTGTACCTGTGGTTCAGCTTCATCATGTTCTCGGTCGGCGGGACGATGGCTCTGGTCATCCGCGCGGAGCTGTTCGAGCCGGGCCTGCAGATCGTGAACCCGGACTTCTTCAACCAGATGACCACCATGCACGGCCTGATCATGGTGTTCGGCGCGATCATGCCGGTGTTCGTGGGCTTCGCGAACTGGCAGATTCCGATGATGATCGGCGCGCCCGACATGGCGTTCGCGCGCCTCAACAACTGGTCGTTCTGGCTGCTGCCGTTCGCGGCGACGCTGCTGATCCTCTCGTTCTTCATGCCGGGCGGGGCGCCCGGGGTGGGCTGGACGATGTACTCGCCGCTCACGGTGCAGATGGGCATCGGCATGGACTTCACCATCTTCGCGGTCCACCTCCTGGGGATGAGCTCGATCCTCGGCTCGATCAACATCATCACCACCATCCTCAACATGCGCGCGCCGGGGATGACGCTCATGCGCATGCCGCTCTTCGTGTGGACCTGGCTCATCACCGCGTACCTGCTGGTCGCGGCGATGCCGGTGCTCGCCGGCGCGGTGACCATGACGCTCACCGACCGCCACTTCGGCACCAGCTTCTTCAACGCCGCCGGCGGCGGCGACCCGGTGCTCTACCAGCACATCTTCTGGTTCTTCGGCCATCCCGAGGTGTACATCATCGCGCTGCCCGGGTTCGGCGTGATCTCGCAGGTGATCCCGGCCTTCTCGAGGAAGCCCCTCTTCGGCTACGCCTCGATGGTCTACGCCACCTCGGCGATCGCGATCCTGTCGTTCATCGTCTGGGCGCACCACATGTACACCGTCGGCATGCCGGTGACCGGCCAGCTCTTCTTCATGTACGCCACCATCCTCATCGCCGTGCCCACCGGCGTGAAGGTGTTCAACTGGGTGACGACGATGTGGAAGGGCTCGCTCAGCTTCGAGACGCCGATGCTCTTCGCGTGCGGCTTCCTCTTCATGTTCACGCTGGGCGGCTTCACCGGCCTGGTGCTCGCGCTGGTGCCGATCGACATCCAGCTGCACGACACCTACTACGTGGTGGCGCACTTCCACTACGTGATGGTCGCGGGTGCGCTCTTCGCGGCGTTCGCCGGAGTCTATTTCTGGATCCCGAAGTGGACCGGCCGCATGTACAACGAGACGCTCGGCAAGATCCATTTCTGGGCCACGCTCATCTTCTTCAACATGATCTTCTTCGTGCAGCACTTCCTCGGCATGGCGGGCATGCCGCGGCGCATTCCCGACTACCCGCTGATGTTCGAAACCTGGAACAAGATCTCGACGATCGGCGCCTTCGGCATGGGCCTCGCGCAGGTGCTGTTCTTCTACATCGTGCTCGACACCATCCGCAACGGCAAGCCCGCGCCGCAGCTGCCGTGGGAGGGCGCGGATTCGCTGGAATGGACGCACCTGCCCACGCCGGTTCCGTATCACACCTTTGAAACTCAGCCGACAATAAGGTGAAAGGCTGCGCAACATGAGCAAGAATGCTCGCACCGCGCTGATCCTCGCGTCGATCGCCGCGGCGTTTTTCGTGGGCATCATCGCGAAGTACTGGCTGCTGAGATGACGCTCGCGCGCCAGAACCGCAGGCTGTTCGCGCGGCTCGCGCTGGTCGCGGTGGGGATGTTCGGCTTCGGCTACGCGCTGGTGCCGTTCTACTACAGGATCTGCGAGGCCTGGGGCATCTACTCGCTCGGGGAGACCCGCGCCGCGAACGTCAACACCCAGATCGACGCGAGCCGCAGCGTGACGATCGAGTTCGACGCCAACGCGCGCAACCTGCCGTGGCGCTTTCGCCCGCTCGTCAGCCACATCCAGGTGCACCCGGGCGAGCTCGCCACCGTCGAGTACGAGGTGGTGAACACGCGCGGCGAGCCGGTCACCGGGCAGGCGGTGCCGAGCTACGGCCCGCCCTCCGCCGGCGAGTACTTCAACAAGATCGAGTGCTTCTGCTTCAGGCAGCAGACGCTCGCGCCCGGCGAGACGCGGCGCATGCCGGTCACGTTCGTCGTCGATCCCAAGCTGCCCGCGGGCGTCAGCAGCATCGCGTTGTCGTACACCTTCTTCGAGGTCGCGGGGCGCGGAGGCAAGTCGTGATGGAAGTGATCAAGACGGTGCTTTCGGGCGCGCTCGGGATCCGCCGCAAGTCCTCGCACGAGCACGCCAACGTGCGGCCGGCGCAGCTCGCGGTCGCGGCGCTGGTGTTCGTAGTGCTCTTCATCCTCGCGATCCGCACCGTGGTCCACCTTGTGACGAGCTAAGGGAGAACCAGAACATGGCGCACAGCGCCCCTCATAACACCGCCGTTCACGGCGCCCCGACCGGCCATGGGGGCCACGGCGGGCAGACCCACTACGCGGTGCCGCAGCCGATGGCCTGGCCGATCATGGGCTCGGCCTCGCTCTTCATGATGGCGATCGGCGCCGTGTTCCTGTTCAACGGCGCGCTCGGCGGCTGGGCCGGAATCGGCGCCGGCTTCGTCCTGCTTCTCTACATGATGGTGCGCTGGTTCGGCGAGGTGATCGGCGAATCGGAGGCCGGCAAGTACGGCCGCTGGGAGGACGTATCGTTCCGCTGGGGGATGAGCTTCTTCATCTTCTCGGAGGTGATGTTCTTCGGCGCGTTCTTCGGCGCCCTCTTCTGGGCGCGCGTAATGTCGGTGCCCGACCTCGCCACGCTCGAGCACCAGGCGCTCGTCTGGCCGGGCTTCACCCCCCACTGGCCCTCGGCCGGGCCGGGCTTCGTCGAGCAATTCACGCCGATGGAGGCGTGGGGCCTGCCCGCAGTCAACACCATTCTTCTTCTCAGCTCGGGCGTCACCGTGACCTTCGCGCACTGGAACCTGATCGCGAACAACCGCGGCAAGCTTCTGTTCTGGCTCGCGGCGACGATCGCCCTGGGCGTCTCCTTCCTCACCTGCCAGGCGATCGAGTACCACCACGCCTTCACCGAGCTCAACCTCACGCTGCACACCGGGGTCTACGGCTCGACCTTCTTCATGCTGACCGGCTTCCACGGCTTCCACGTCACCATCGGCGCGATCATGCTGACCGTGATCTGGTTCCGCTGCCTGAGGGGCCACTTCAAGCCCGACCACCACTTCGCGTTCGAAGGCGTGGCCTGGTACTGGCACTTCGTGGACGTCGTCTGGCTTGGGCTCTTTATTTTCGTCTACTGGCTTTAAAGCCTGCCCGGGATCAGGCCGAAGTAGTAGCCCGCCATCAGCATCAGGAAGAGGGTTACCGAAAGACCGACGCGAAGCGCGAGCGCCTTCACCATGCGCTTTCCCTGCCCGCGGTCGCGGAACATGAAAACCGCAGCGGAAGCGAGGCTCGCGATGATCGCGAGCAGCATGGCGATCACGACGTAGCGCATGCCGGCAGGATACTCTTTCCGTCCGCGCGCATGGGCGTTCGCCGCCGCCGCGGCGGCCTGCGCGGCGGGCATTGCCCTCGGCAATTGGCAGGCCCGCCGCGCCGACGAAAAACGCGCCCTCGGCGCGCAGCTCGAGCAGGCCTTCCAGGCGGCGCCGCTGGAGATTCCCGACGGCGGCATCGACCCGCGCGATTACGTCATGAAGCACGTCGCAGCGCGCGGGCGCTTCGACGACGCACACACGGTCTATCTCGACAACAAGCTGCGCCACGGGCGCGCAGGCTACGAAGTGGTGACGCCGCTGCGGCTCGACGGCGTAGCCGTGCTCGTCAATCGCGGCTGGGTCGAGGCCGGCCGCACGCGCGCGGTGCTGCCACAGGTGCCGGCACCGGCGGGCGAGGTGCGCGTCGAAGGTCTGGGCCTCGCCCACCTCGCGCACGCGCTGGAGCTCGGGCCCGCGCCGCCCGGAAGGGTGCGCCAGAACGTCGACCTGCCTGCGTTCGAAAAGGAAACCGGACTGCGCTTGCAGCCGATCGTGATCGAGCAGCATTCGAAGGCGAGCGACGGGCTGCTGCGCGAATGGCCGCGGCCCGACGCGGGCATCGAAATGCACCAGAGCTACTCGCTGCAGTGGTATTCGCTCGCCGGCCTCGCGGTCGTTCTCTTCGTGGCCTTGTCGTTTCGCCGTGCCGGCGCGCCTTAAGCTCGTCGCAGTGCTCCTCGCGTGCGCAGCGCCGCTCGCGCTCGCCTGGATCGCATGGGATTTCGGCTGGGGCACCGGCAAGCCGGGCAATTACGGCGAGCTCATCGCGCCGCGGACTCTCCAGGAGCCCGAGTTTCTGGCGCTGCGCGGCAAGTGGGTGTTTGTCGCCTTCGACAGCGCCGCCTGCGACGCCTACTGCGAGCGCAAGCTCTATTTCATGCGCCAGGTCCGCACCGCGCAAGGCAAGGACCAGTCAAGGATCGAGCGCCTCTGGGTGATCACCGACCGCGGCTCGCCGCGTCCGGAGCTTCTTGCCGCGATCGAGGGCACGCGCATCTCGCGGGGCGCGCCCGGGGAATTTCCCGGGCGGGTCGTGGATCACATCTACCTGGTCGATCCGCTGGGCAACCTGATGATGCGGTTTCCCAGGGACCCGGATCCGTCGAAAATGCTGAAGGACGTCCAGCGCTTGCTCAAGTATTCGCAGATCGGATGAGCCGCGCCTACCGCCCGCTCGCCGTCGCCGCCGCGGGGCTTGCCTTCGTGGTGGTAGTCGTAGGCGCCTACGTACGGCTTTCCGATGCCGGCCTTGGATGCCCGGACTGGCCTCTGTGCTACGGCCAGCCGGTGCCCTCCGACATGGCCGGCGACGCGCTCGCCAGGGCGTGGAAGGAAATGGGCCACCGCTATCTCGCCGGCACGCTCGGCGTCCTCATCATCGCCCTTGCATTCTTGTCGTGGAAACTGCGGCGCTCGCCGTGGCTCGCGACCTCGATCGTGGCGCTGGTTCTCTTCCAGGCGACGCTCGGCGCGTGGACCGTGACCATGCTGCTCAAGCCGGCGATCGTCACGGCCCACCTCCTGGGCGGCATGGCGATCCTCGGCGTGCTGACCTGGCTCGCCTTGTCGCAGTTCGATGATTTTTTTTCCGCGCCGCCGGCGCGATGGCTTCGCGTCCCGGCCGGCGCGGCGCTTTGCGCGCTCGCGGTCCAGATCGCCCTCGGCGGCTGGGTCAGCTCCAACTATGCCGCGCTCGCCTGCCCGGATGTGCCGCTGTGCATGGGGCAGGCACTTCCGCCGATGGACTTCGCCAACGCATTCCACGTGCTGCGCGAGCTGGGGCAGACGCCGCGGGGCGAGCTGCTCTCGCGCGCGGCGCTCACGGCGATCCATTGGACCCACCGCATGTTCGCCGTCGTCGCGGTTGCCGTCGTCGGCTGGGCCGCGTACCGCGCCGCCCGTTTCTCCAGAATTATGGGGATATCGGTGGGGACACTGCTGGCAGTTCAGTTCTCGATCGGGGTTGCGAACGTGGTGGTGAGCCGGCCGCTCGCCCTCGCCGCCGCCCATAACGCGGGCGCCGCGGCCCTCCTCGTGTCGCTCGTCGTGCTAAACTTTTTCGCTTTCCGCGCCCCGCGCGCGACGCATCCTGTTTTGCAGGTGAATACCCCTTGAATACCCGGTGAACACCCAGGTCCTCCACGGCAATCTCGCGCAGCAACTGCGAGCGTTCTACGCGCTCACCAAGCCGCGCGTGGTGTCGCTCATCGTGTTCACGGCGGTCATCGGGATGTTCCTCGCGGTGCCCGGCATGGTGCCAGCGAATATCCTCATCGCCGCAACGCTCGGCATCGCGCTGGTGGCGGGTGCGGCCGCTGCGGTGAACTGCCTGGTCGAGCAGAAGATCGACGCGCTGATGCGCCGCACGCGCTGGCGTCCGCTGCCCCGCGGCGAGCTGACGCCGGCCCAGGCGCTCGTGTTCGCCGGCGCGCTCGGCGGCCTGGGGCTGTGGATCCTGTTCCACTTCGTCAACGCGCTCACGATGTGGCTCACGGTGGCCACCTTCATCGGCTATGCGGTGGTCTACACCGTCCTTCTGAAGCAGGCGACGCCCCAGAACATCGTCATCGGAGGCGCCTCGGGCGCCATGCCGCCGGTGCTCGGATGGGCCGCGGCGACCGGCGGAGTGAGCGTCGAAGCGATGATCCTCTTCCTCATCATCTTCGCCTGGACGCCGCCGCACTTCTGGGCGCTCGCGCTCTACCGCACCGAGGACTACGCCAGGGCCGGCGTGCCGATGCTGCCGGTGACGCACGGGAAGCCGTACACCCGGCTGCAGGTGCTGCTCTACACCCTCATCCTCTTCGCCGTGAGCCTGCTTCCGTTCGTCGTTCGCATGAGCGGGTGGCTCTACTTCGCCGCAGCGCTCATTCTTGGCGGCGTGTTCCTCGCCTACGCGGTGCGCATCTATCGGGCCTACACCGATGCGCTCGCGCAGAAGACCTTCCGCTACTCGATCCTCTACCTTGCGCTCCTTTTCGCCGCCCTCCTGGTCGATCACTATCTGTAGCCTGTCGCTTGCCGCGGCGCTCATCACCGGCTGCGACGGCAGACCACGGTTCAAGAGCACCGACATCACCGGGGCGGACTACGGCAAGACCCTGGAGCTCACCGATCAAACCGGCCGGCCCCGCCGCCTGGAGGACTGGCGCGGCAAGGTGGTGGTGCTGTTCTTCGGCTTTACCCACTGCCCCGACGTGTGCCCGACCACGCTGGCCGATCTGTCGCAGGTCATGAAGCAGCTCGGGCCGGATGCGGAACGCGTCCAGGTGCTCTTCGTCACGGTCGACCCGGAGCGCGACACGCCCGAGGTGCTGGGCAAGTACGTCGGCGCCTTCGACCCGAGGTTTCTTGGCCTTTACGGCGACGCCGCGGCGACACAACGCGCGGCCCGCGAGTTCAAGGTGTTCTTCGAGAAGCGCAAGAGCGCCGATGGCTACAGCGTCGACCACAGCGGGCAGACCTATGTAATCGACCCGCAGGGACGGCTGCGCCTGTTCGTGCGCCCGGAGCGCCTGGGCGCCGACCTTCCCGACGACCTGAGAACTCTTTTGAAATCCGGTTAGGCCGGGGCGGGAAGCGCCTGGCGCATCTTCTGGAACGCCTTCGCCTCGATCTGGCGGATGCGCTCGGCCGACACGTTGAATTCCGCGGCGAGCTCGTGCAGGGTCGCGCTGTCCTTCTCGCGCAGCCAGCGGGCTTCGACGATGCGGCGGCTTCGCGGGTCGAGGCTCTTCAGCGCGCTCTCCAGTCCGGCCGCGCGCGTCTCCTCGGACTCCTTCGCCTCGAGCACACTCAGGGGCTCGGCGTCGTGGTCCGCGGCAAGGTAGTTCACCGGGGCGTAGGCGGACTCGTCGTCCGGGTCGCCTTCAAAGGCCACTTCCTGGCCCGAGAGGCGGGTCTCCATCTCCACCACTTCCTCGGGCTTGACGCGCAGCTCCCGCGCCACGCGCGACACGTCGGCGCTGGTGAGCGGGGCGAGCCCCTTCTTCATCGAGCGCAGGTTGAAGAAGAGCTTGCGCTGGGCCTTGGTGGTCGCGACCTTGACCAGGCGCCAGTTGCGAAGGATGTACTCGTGGATCTCGGCCTTGATCCAGTGGATCGCGAACGACACCAGCCGCACGCCGCGGTCCGGGTCGAAGCGCTTCACGGCCTTCATGAGGCCGATGTTTCCTTCCTGGATGAGATCGGCGTGCGGCAGGCCGTAGCCCAGATAACCGCGGGCAAGGGCAACGACCAGGCGCAGGTGGGATAACACGAGTCCGCGAGCGCCCTCCAGGTCGCCGTCATTGCGGAAGCGCAGGGCGAGCGCGCGCTCTTCCTCGGCGCTCAGGATGGGGAAGCGGTTGACGGTCTGAATGTAAGCCTCGAGGCTGCCGGTGGGCATCGGCACGGGAACCGAGACGGGCAGCGCCAGCGTTGCTTGCATGGATTCGGGTCCTCCTTGGGGGGCGGATATTAGCACTCACGCTATTAGAGTGCTAGGTGGGGTCTGGGTTCCCGAAGGCTCAGTTGAAGTGGGCGCTAACAACAGATATGCCCTAGGCTGGCTCGATCTCCCGGAGCTGCCGAGCCACGGCGAGCTGGGCGCCGACGCTGCCGAGGAGACCGGCGAAGAGCACCACCGCGAGGGCGTCGGCCAGGCCGAGAAAGTCGAACCGGAAGCCCGATCCGTAGGACTCCGCCAGCACCCGAACCTCCCGATTCAGAAGGCCCAGTCCGGCCGCGACGATCGCCAGGGCGACTAGCCCGCCGGCCGCGCCCTGGAAGAGGCCCAGATAGTAGAAAGGCCTGCGGATGAAAGCGTCGGTCGCCCCGATCAGCTTCGACACTTCGATCTCGGCGCGCCGGGTCAGGATCTGGAGGCGAATCGTATTGAAGGTCACTGCCACCAGCCCCGCACCGAGGAGCGCGCTCAGGAGCCAGATGGCCATCCGGCCGATATTGGCGAGGGCGGCGAGGCGCCGGGCCCAGGCGGCGTCGGCCTGGACCTGGGCGACGCCCGGCAGCCGGGCGAGCTCGCCGGAGAGCTGCTCGACGTCTTCTCCGCGGGGCGTCACCACGAAGGCGTCGGGCAGCGGATTGCGGCCGAGCGCCGCAATGACTTCGGCCATGCCTTGCACCCCGGAGAGCTCCTTCAATGCCTGCTCGCGCGGCACGAAGCGAACCCTGGCGATGCGCCGGTCCGCGCGCAGCGTCCTGCCGAGCGCATCGGCGTCCGCGCGCTTCGCGCCCGGCTGCAGGAAGAGCGAGATCTGCGTGTCGAGCGCGAAGCGTCCGGTGACGTCGCGCAGGTTCTCCAGCAGCGCGTACCCGCCCACAGGGAGCGACAGCGCCACGCCGATCACGGCGGTGTTGAGCAGGCCCAGGCGCCGCAGCGCCGAGCCGGCGGCCTGGCGGTGCTGGCGCAGCCACGCGTTCAAGCTATGCGCCCTTCCTCGAGCCGCAGCACCCGCCTGCCGTAGCGCTCGACCAGGCCCTGGTCGTGCGTGGCGATCAGCACGGTCACGCCGACCTGGTTGAAGCCGACGAACACGTCGAGGATCACCGCCGCCGACTCGGCGTCGAGGTTGGCGGTCGGCTCGTCGCCGATCAGCAGGCCGGGCCGGTTGACGACGGCGCGCGCAATGGCAAGGCGCTGCTGTTCTCCGCCCGAAAGCTGGATCGGGTTCGCCTTCTCGCGCGCGAGGAGCCCCACCTTGTCGAGGGCGGCGCGCGCCCGCCGCGCGGCTTCCCTCGGCGAGAGCCCGGAAAAGGCGAGGGGCAGCATGACGTTCTCGAAGACGCTGCGGTCGTACAGCAGCTTCTGGTCCTGGAACACGAGCCCGATGTTGCGCCTGAGGTAGGGCACCGCGGAGCGCTTGAGCGCGCCGACGTTCTGCCCGTTCACGATCACCGAGCCGGAGGTCGGCCGCTCGATCGCGGCGATGAGCTTGAGGAGCGTCGATTTTCCGGCGCCCGAGCGGCCGGTCACGAAGGCGAGCTCGCCCGCATCGACGGAGAAGGTCACGCTTTTCAACGCTTCCTGGCCGCCGGGATAGCGTTTGGCGACCGCCGAGAAGCTAACCAACCAGCGCCTCGGCGAAGTCCTTCGCGACAAAGGGGCGAAGGTCGTCGATGTCCTCGCCCACGCCCACGAAAAGCAAGGGAATGGGTTTCTCTTTTGCTATCGCGCACACGACTCCACCCTTCGCTGTGCCGTCGAGCTTGGTGAGGATGAGGCCGGTGAGGCCGAGCGCCTCGTCGAAGGCCTTCACCTGCGCGAGCGAGTTCTGGCCGGTGTTGGCGTCGAGGACCAGAAGCACCTCGTGCGGCGCGCCATCGAGCGCCTTGGCCGCCACGCGCTTGACCTTGCGGATCTCCTCCATCAGGTGCAGTTGCGTCGGCAGGCGGCCTGCGGTGTCGGCGATGAGCACATCGGAGCCTCGCGCACGCGCCGCGCCGAGCGCGTCGAACACGACCGCGCCGGGATCGCCCGACGCCTGCGCGATCACCGGCACGCCGTTGCGGCCGCCCCAGGCGACGAGCTGCTCGCGCGCCGCGGCGCGGAACGTGTCGCCTGCGGCGAGGATCACGCTCGCGCCCTGCGACTGCAGCCATTTGGCGAGCTTTCCGATCGACGTCGTCTTGCCCGAGCCGTTCACGCCGGCGATCATGATGACGAAGGGTTTTCCTCCCCTGACCTCGAGGCGGCGTTCGAGCGGAGACAGCAGCTCAGTGAGCGAGTCCTTGAGCGCGCGCTTGAGCGCCTCGCCGTCGGGGACCTTTTTCTTGCGCAGCGAAGCGACGAGCTCCTGCGTCGCCTGCACGCCGCAATCGGCCTGCAGCAGGGCGTTCTCCAGCTCTTCGAATAGCGCCTCGTCGACCTTGCGGCGAGCGAACAGCTCCGAGACCGGCGTGTTGAGAACGTCGCGAGTGCGCGCAAGACCTGCCTTGAGGCGCGCCGCCCAGGAGAGCGCTACCATCGATGCGTGCATTCTACCAATGCGAAGCGGGCGGCAAGGGCGGGGAAAATCCGGATCATCGGCGGCGAGTACCGCGGCCGGCGAATCGCGGTGCCGGAGCGACGCGATCTGCGTCCCACGCCCGACCGCGTGCGCGAGACGCTCTTCAACTGGCTCGGCCAGGTGCTCGACGGAAAAAGCTGCCTCGATCTGTTTGCCGGCAGCGGCGCGCTCGGCTTCGAAGCCGCCTCGCGCGGCGCTTCCCGCGTCGTGATGGTCGAGAACGACCGCGACGTCTTCTTAGCGCTCAAGAAAACCTCAGAGCTCATCGGGACCAGGCAAGTAGACCTCGTCCTCGGGGATGCGTTCGACTACCTCGAGCGCAGCGCCGAGCGCTTCGACGTGGTTTTCCTCGATCCGCCGTTCAGGCAGAATGCGCTGCCGGCGGTGCTCGAGCGCCTGGCGCCGCGGCTCGCGTCCGCAGCGCGCGTCTACGTCGAGGCGGCCGACCCGGTCGAGCCGGGAGGAGCATGGCGCGAGCTCAAGCGCGCGCGCGCCGGGCAGGTGAGCTACCAGCTCCTGGAGCGAAGCTGAAAACGAGATGGGTGAACTGACGGCATGATCAAGGCGATCTACCCGGGGACCTTCGACCCGCTCACGCGCGGCCACGAGGAGCTGGTGCGCCGGGCGAGCACGCTGTTCGACTCGCTGGTGCTCGCGATCGCCGAGAGCAGCCCGAAGCGCACCTTCTTTTCGCTGCAGGAGCGGATCGGCATGGCGCGCGAGGTGCTCGCCGACTTGAAGAACGTCGAGGTGATCGGCTTCAGCGGCCTGCTGATCGACTTCGTGCGCAAGCACGACGCGCGCGTCGTGCTGCGCGGCCTGCGCGCCGTGTCCGACTTCGAGTACGAGTTCCAGCTCGCGGGAATGAACCGCCACCTCTATCCGCAGATGGAAACGATCTTCCTCACGCCTTCCGAGCAGCACATGTTCATTTCAGCGACGCTGGTGCGCGAGATCGCGTCCCTCGGAGGCGATGTTTCCAAGTTTGTTCATCCCTACATCGAAAAGAAACTAAAAAGCAAAGTTACTTCTGGAAGCAGGACTACTTCTGGCAGGACGGACAATAAAACGTAGCCCGCTGTCCCTGCTGGATCTTCCGAATGATGGTTCCACAGCGGCGGCACGGTTGCCCCGCCCGGTCGTAGACCCAATAGCGTTGCTGGAAGTAGCCGGCATTGCCGTCGGCGCCGACGAAGTCGCGCAGGCTCGAGCCGCCGGCGCGGATCGCCGCGCGCAGCGTCTGCTTGATCGCCGCCGAGAGCCTGGCGCACCTTTCAAGCGACAGCTTTCCCGCCGCCACGCGCGGATGGATGCCGGCGAGGAACAGGCTCTCGTTCGCATAGATGTTGCCGACGCCGACGATGCGCCGACCGTCCATGAGGAACTGCTTGATGCCGGTGCGATGCGGCCGGGTGAGCTGATGCAGGCGCTGCGGATGCAGCTCGCGCGTGAGCGGCTCGATGCCGAGGTGAACCAGCAGCGGATGCGTGTCGATGTCGGCGCGGGTCCACAGCACCGCGCCGAAGCGGCGCGGATCGCGCAGCCGCAGAATCCTGTCACCAAGCTGAAGGTCGAAGTGATCGTGCTTCTGCGCAGGAGTGCCGGCGGGCAGCACGCGCAGGCTCCCGGACATTCCCAGGTGCAGGATCAGATGGCCGTCGCCGCAGTCGACGAGGAGGTATTTGCCGCGGCGCTGTATCGAGCGCACCTTGCGCCCCGCGAGGCGGTGCACGTCCTTCGGCACCGGCCAGCGCAAGCGCGGCTCGCGCACCGCGACGCCCGAGATGACGCGTCCTGCGAGCTGCGGCTCGAGTCCGCGCCGCGTGACCTCGACTTCGGGAAGCTCCGGCATGTGGAAAACCTGCTTGTGCGGGGCACCAAATATACCTAAGATGGGTCGAATCCAGATGAACAGAGCGATTCGGTTGATCATTGCCGCGGCGGGTCTGTCGATCGCAGGCTGCGCCGCGTTCGCGCAGACCAAGGACATCCCGCAGGCGGGCGACGGCGACCTCAATGAGCCGATGCTCTACGAGTTTCTGCTCGGCGAGATCGCGCTCCAGCGCGGCGACCTGCCGCTCGCGGCGCAGACCTTCCTCGATCTCGCGCGGCGCACCAACGATCCGCGCGTCGCCCGCCGCGCGGTCGAGATCGCGAACCAGGCGCGCCTGAACGACCTCGCGCTCGACGCCGCGCGCACCTGGCAGGAGCTCGATCCCGCATCGCCGCAGGCGCTGCAGGTGCTGGCGGCGCTGCTCGTCGCGAACAAGCGCGCCGAGGAGGCGCTGCCGTATCTCGACAAGCTGCTCACTTCCGAGGGCGTCAGCCCCGAGAACGGATTCATGCAGTTGAACCGCCTGCTCGCCGCCAGCCCCGACAAGGCGGCGAACCTGCGCGTGGTGCGCACGCTTGCCGCCAAATATCCGAAGCTGCCGCAGGCGCAATTCGCGGTGGCGCAGGCCGCGGCCGCGGCCGGCGACGACGAAGCGGCGGTCGCCGCGGCCCGTCGCGCCGGCGCGCTTCGCCCGGACTGGGAGCTCGCGGCGCTCCTCGAGGCGCAGATCGTGCAGCGCCGCTCGCCCGCCGCGGCCGCCAAGGTGCTCGGCGATTTCGTCGCCAAGAATCCGAATTCGCGCGAGGCGCGGCTCAACTACGCGCGGCTGCTGATCCTCGACAAGCGGCTGCCGGAGGCGCGCAAGCAGTTCGAAGCCGTGCTCGCCGCGAATCCCGGCAACACCGAAGTCATCTATGCCGTCGGCCTGCTCGCCTTCCAGCTCAGGGACTACGAGGTCGCCGAGCAGAACATGAAGCGGCTGCTGACGCTCAACTATCGCGACTCCGACGGCGTGCGCTACGTCCTGGGCCAGATCGCGGAAGAGCAGAAGCAGTGGCCGCAGGCGATCAAGTGGTACGAGAGCATCGGCGAAGGCGAGCACCAGCTCGCCGCGCGCATGCGCGCCGCGAACGCCCTGGCGAAGCAGGGCAAGCTCGACGAGGCGCGCCGCTACCTGAAGAAAGTTGCCGCCGACAACCCGGGCGAAGAGGCGCAGATCATCGTCGCCGAGGCGCAGCTCCTGCGCGAAGCGAACCGCAACCAGGACGCTTTCAAGCTTCTCGCCGATGCGCTGCAGAAGGATCCCGAGCAGCCCGAGCTGCTGTACGACTACGCGCTCACCGCCGAGAAGCTCGATCGCTTCGACGTCCTCGAGTCGAACCTGCGCAAGCTGATCGAGGTGCGTCCCGACCATGCGCACGCCTACAACGCGCTCGGCTATTCCTTCGCCGAGCGCAACACTCGCCTGCCCGAGGCGCGCAAGCTGATCGAGCGCGCGCTCGAGCTCGCGCCCGACGATTTCTTCATCATGGACAGCATGGGCTGGGTGCTCTACCGCGAGGGCGACCTCAAAGGCGCCGCCGAGCAGCTGCGCCGCGCCTACGTCGGCCGGCCCGACGCCGAGATCGGCGCCCACCTCGGCGAAGTGCTCTGGGTGATGGGCCAGCGCGACGAGGCGAACCGCGTCTGGCAGGAGTCGCTCAAGTCGAGCCCGGACAACGAGACGCTGCAGAAGACCATCAAGCGCCTGAAGAAATAAGACGATAGATGGGACGGCAGTCCGTCTGGCTTTCCCTGGTGTTCGTCTTAGTCGCGGGTTGCGCCCAGCTCCAGACGAAGGTCCCCGAAGACGTCGAGTTCGACTTGAGCGGCCGGCTCGCGGCGCGCTACGGCAAGGACGGATTCACCGGCAACATCGCATGGCGCCATGCCAAGAGCGCCGACGAGATGCTCATCACCTCCACGCTCGGCGCCGGCGTCGCCCGCATCGTGCGCGACGGCGACTCGGTGGTGTTAACGACGGCCGAGCCGCGCGAATATCGCGCGCGCGACGCCGAGGCCCTCACGGAGGAAGTGCTCGGATTCCGGCTGCCGCTCGCCGGGCTCGCCGACTGGGTGCGGGGACGACCTTCCAGCGAGGCGGAAGCCAAAGTCGAGCGCGACGCCGAAGGCCGGCTGCGCTCGCTCGAGGAGCGTGGCTGGAAGATCGACTACCAGGAATATTCGGGGAAGCTGCCGTCGCGCATGCGTCTCACCTACCCGGACATCGAGCTGCGCCTGGCGATCTCGGAGTGGAAGTCGCTGCAGCAATGAAGTGGTATCCCGCGCCGGGGAAGCTGAATCTCTTCCTGCACGTGCTCGGCAGGCGAGAGAGCGGGGAGCACGCGGGCTACCACGAGCTGCAGACGGTGTTCCGCCTGGTCGATCGCGCGGATCGCGTCGGGATCGGGCTGCGCGGCGACGGAGAGATCCGGTTTTCCGGCGTCTATGGAGAAGACAACCTCTGCTTTCGCGCCGCCCATTTGCTCAGGCAACTGACGGGAATCGCGCAGGGCGCCGATCTTTCGCTGGAGAAGGTCCTGCCGGTCGGCGGCGGCATGGGCGGCGGCTCCTCCGACGCCGCAACGGTCTTGCTGGTTTTGAACAAGCTGTGGCATCTCCAGCTCCCGATCGACCGATTGGTCGATATCGGAAAAAAACTGGGAGCGGATGTGCCGCTGTTCGTCTACGGCCGCAACGCCCTGGGCGAAGGCATCGGCGAGCGTCTGCGGGCGCTCGAGCTGCCGGCCGCCTGGTACCTCGTGCTCGCGCCCCAAGTCTCGGTTTCCACGAAGGAAATCTTCTCTTCCGCGTTGACAGGGCAGTCGAAAGCACTCAAAATACCGCCCTTTTTCCCGGGGCAGGGCCGCAACGACTTGGAAGCAGCGGTTGCGGCGCGATATCCGGAGGTGGCAGCGCACCTCGAATGGTTAAGGCAACGCTCTCCGCAAGCGCGCATGACGGGGTCAGGCGCGTGCGTGTTCGCGGAGTTCACGTCGGAGGCCCAGGCGCGCGCTCTGTACAACCAATTGCCAGGGGACATGCAGGGATTCGTGGCGCGTGGTCTGGACCGGCACCCGCTCCTCGACTCGACCGATTGAATCAACTGGGGAGTCGCCAAGCTGGTTAAGGCACCGGATTTTGATTCCGGCATACGAGG
>DATLUZ010000254.1:0-9672 GCA_035577785.1 Burkholderiales bacterium
GTCAAGGACTTCCTCACCAAGCAGGGCCTGTCGTTCAAGTCGGTCGACGGGCCGGCCGGGGCAGTCGTCACGATGATCGGCGACCAGAAAGTCGAGGGCTGGGATCAGGCGAAGCTCACCGCCACGCTCAAGCAGGCGGGCGCCCCGGCGTCGGCGGACAAGGGCAAGGTCAACTGGTTCATGACCGAGCTCATCCTCGTCATCATGGTGATCTACGTGACCATGGTGTACGGTCCGATCGCCGCGTTCCTGGTCGAGCTCTTCCCGACGGAGATTCGCTACACGTCGATGTCGCTTCCCTACCACATCGGAAACGGCTGGTTCGGCGGCATGCTTCCGCTCACCGCGACGGCAATGGTGGCGGCAACGGGGGATATCTACTTCGGGCTGTGGTATCCGATCGTGGTCGCCGTGATGTCGCTCGTGATCGGCAGCATATTCCTGAGCGAGACCCGGCAACGCGACATCCGGACCTACCAGCACGCGAGACCCTGAGCGCAGCACGCGAACCCTAAACGGGTGCTGCTCGCGCGAAAAGCCCGCCGCCAGGCGGGCTTTTTTATTTTGCGCGCGCTAGAATTTCTCCCCCGCGGAGAGATGGCCGAGCGGCTTAAGGCGCACGCTTGGAAAGCGTGTAAACGTTAATAGCGTTTCGAGGGTTCGAATCCCTCTCTCTCCGCCAGCTGCGATCCACCACCGTCCCCGGAAAGGAGCGCGCCATGTTCCAGGTCCAGGTCGATTGGCTCGACGAGGAGAGATCGCGCGCGAGGTTCTCGCTTCCCGGTCGCGAGGAGTGGACCGCCGAGCACATCACGGCGCTGATGCGGGTTCTCGGCGAGATCCGCGAGCAGATGTCGCCGGGCGTGCCCGAGGCGCCACCGCCGCTGCCGCAATTGCCGCCGCTGCACGCGCCGCGCTACCGCACGGTGCTGCACGAATTCTCCGGCGGCTCGCTGATCCAGTTCCGCCACCCGTCGCTCGGCTGGCTGCAGTTCCTGCTGCCTAGCGTGGAGCGCAGGCGCATGGCCGAGCACTTCGCTTCCCAGGAAGCGGAATGGGAGCACCTGCACCGGCCGCTGTCGCCCTGAATGGATCTACTCGGGATTGCCGAGCTTGCCGACCTTCATGAGCCAGGAAAGCACGCCGAAGAGCGCGGCGATGCAGGCGAGAAAAACCCAGAACCAGCCGTAGCCCGCCGAGATGTCGCGGTCGGCGGCGTCGGTGAGCGTGGCCAGTCCGGAGAACGCGGAATAGGCGAATCCCAGGCAGATCAGCGCGAACGCTGCGCACAGCCACACGGCGACCGCAGCGGAGATTTGCATGCGGCGATGTTAGCAAAGCCCCAAAAGAAAACGCCCCGCGGGGTCGCCGCAGGGCGTTGAAACCATCGCGCGTGCTCCACGCGATGGAGGAGGATTCAATAACGCCTCCACCTTAGACCCAACCGCCATCGGGCGCCTTTCGCGGACCTGACACCGGGCTTGCGCAGGCGCGCTGTTTCGAAAAAGGGCGGTCTGAGCTTATTCCGTGTGTCTAGTCAGGGGTGAGACAGGGTCGCGGAGTAGCGTGTCGATCAAGAGGAGAGAACCAGCCCCGCAGGATGGCGGTCGAGCACTCCGAACAAGTGCGTGACAACGCACGGTCGCGCGCGCCCGGATGATCGGGCGCCTTTAGATTGACGCCGAACTTTTTCAGGCGCAGCCGTTCAGGGACGGCCTAGCAGTTTCCCGTTTTAGGCAGCGAAAGAAGACACGACACGCATCCTCACTGAAAGGGGTCACTCCAATGCTTCGAAGCTTTTCTGTTGCGCATGCGCTGGCCGGTGCCGCATCGCTCGGCATCTGCGGCGCGGCGTTCGGCGCCTGCACCGGGCCGGGCGCGCCGACCAACACCGAAACCAAGTGCCTGACCGCAGTCCAGATCCCCGGTAATCCGCTGCGTTCGTTCGACATCAGCTGGGTCAATCCGAATCGCGCCGAGTACTACCTGGGCGATCGCTCGAACGCAGGCATCGACATCATCGACACGCACACACTCAAGTTCAAGCGCACCATCGGCGGATTCGTGGGCGTCAAGCTCAACGCCGCGGGCGCGGTCAACAACAACATCTCGGGCCCCGACGGAGTGACCTCTCACGGCCGATGGCTGTACGCGGGAGACGGCGACAGCACGCTGAAGGTGATCGATCTCGATGCGCCTAACGCCTCGGCGATCAAGCAGTCCATCAATACCGGCGGCACCACGCGCGTCGACGAGATGGCGCTGACCACGGACGGTGAATTGCTTCTCGCGGCGAACAACGCCGAGGACCCGCCCTTTGCGACGCTGTTCCGTGCCAACGGCGACGAGCACGTGAGCAACACGGCGATCCTCAGCAAGATCACCATCGATCCCGCGATCGTTCCCGCGGGCGCCGGCCTGTCGATGGAGCAGCCGGCATGGGATCCGAAGACCAGGCGGTTCTACGTGTCGGTGCCGATCATCGCCAACAACCCGGCGGGTTGCAACTTCAACGCCGACCTCGGCGCGATCACCTGCGATGGTGGCCTGTTGGTGGTCGACCCGAAGGCGGTCACGACGTCGAACTTCGTAATCGGCGCGTTCAATCCGGCGACCAACACCGGGGTGGTGCCGCTGCACGCCTGCGGGCCGAACGGCGCGACGGTCGGTGTGCACGACAACCTGCTGCTCGGCTGCACGCCGGCCAACAACCCGAGCAACGTGACGACGCTGGTGATTAACGCCAAGACCAAGAACTTCGCCAACATCGCCAACATCACGGGTTCGGATGAAGTCTGGTTCAACCCGGGCGACCGCCGCTACTACACGGCGTCCAACCGCAACTGCACCGTCGCAGGCAAGCCGTGCCCGGCCGCGTCGCAGCAGACCGCGGTGCTCGGCGTGATCGACGCCACCAGCGTGCTGATCGAGACCGTACCTCAGTCGTCGAATTCCCACTCGGTGGCGGCCGATTCCAAGCGCAACCTGATCTTCGTTCCGCAGGTGGCGCCCGTTGCCGTCGTAGGGGCCGGCGGCGACACGACCGCGGTTGGCGCGGGGATTTGCGGGAGCAACAACGGCTGCGTTGGCGTGTTCTCCCATCAGGTCGACCGCGACCGGGACGACGACGACCACGACCGGGATGACAACCACGACCGGGACGATCGCGGCGAGCGCCACGACCACTAGCACGGTCAGGATGCTGTTCGGCTAAGAGGGCCGGCCCAGCGCCGGCCCTTTTCATTTCCGCGCGCGCGAATGACTTACAATGGGAGCCGGCGGGCCTCCCCGCATTGCAGTTCGGTGAACCTGGTCAGGTCCGGAAGGAAGCAGCCACAGCCGGCCGCTGCGAGTGCCGGGGTTCAGGCTCGCCTAGAATTCTGATTAAGCGATGAGCTATCAAGTACTTGCCCGCAAGTGGCGGCCGCGGGATTTCGGCAGCCTGGTGGGGCAGGAGCACATCGTGCGCGCGCTGCGCCACGCGCTCGAGCAAAAGCGGCTGCACCACGCCTACCTTTTCACCGGTACGCGCGGGGTGGGCAAGACGACGCTCGCGCGCATCCTGGCGAAGTGCCTGAACTGCGAGACCGGCATCACGCCGCAGCCCTGCGGCAAATGCTCGGCCTGCGTCGAGATCGACGGCGGGCGGTTCGTCGACCTGCTCGAGGTGGACGCGGCGACCAACACCAAGGTCGACGAGATGCGCCAGCTCCTCGAGACCGCGCAGTACGCGCCGACGCGGGGCCGCTTCAAGGTCTACGTGATCGACGAAGTCCACATGCTGTCGAGCTCGGCCTTCAACGCCATGCTGAAGACGCTGGAGGAGCCGCCCGAGCACATGAAGTTCATCCTGGCGACCACCGACCCGCAGAAGATTCCGGTGACGGTGCTTTCGCGCTGCCTGCAGTTCAACCTGAAGCAGATGCCGCCCGCATCCGTTGCCGCTCACCTGGAGAAGGTGTTGTCCGCGGAAGGTATCGAGTTCGAAGCCGCAGCCTTGCAGCTCATTGCCCGCTCGGCGGCCGGCAGCATGCGCGACGCGCTCTCGCTGCTCGACCAGGCGATCGCGCACGGCGGCGGCCGCGTGGCGGCGGCCGCGGTGGGCGAGATGCTCGGCGCCATCGACCAGGGGTACCTCGTGCGGCTGCTCGAGTGCGTGGCGGCCGACGACGCCCCGGGCGCGGTGGCCATCGCTGGCGAGATGCAGTCGCGCAGCCTTTCCTTCGACGCGGCGCTCGCCGATCTCGCGAGCCTGCTTCTGCGCATGGCGCTCGCGCAGTCGGTTGCGGGCGCGCTCGAGGAGCTTCCCGAGCCGGAGCGGCTCTCGGCGCTCGCCGGCAAGCTCGATCCGGAGTCGGTCCAGCTCTACTACCAGATCGCGCTGCAGGGCCGTGAGGACCTCCCGCTCGCGCCCGACGAGCATGCCGGGTTTCTCATGAGCGTGCTCCGCATGCTCGCTTTCCGGCCGGAAGGAATCGGCAAGGCCTCGCCGCAGCCAAAGCCGGAAGCGGCGAAACCGCCAAAGCCGGAACCGGCAAGACCGCTCGCCAAGCCCAAAGCGGCGAATTCCGGCGACTGGCCGCAGCTCGTGCGCGAGCTCCCGGTCACCGGAGCCGCGCGCGAGCTCGCGCGCAATGCGGAGCTGCAGCGCCAGGAGAACGGTGTCTACGAGCTGATGGTGCCGAAGGCGAAGGCGTATCTCGCCGACCGCGCCTACGTGGACAAGCTGAAGGCCGCGCTCGATCAGCACCTGGGCGCGGCGGTGCGGGTCAACGTCTCCGTGGGCGAAGTCGCGGGCGTGAGCGCGGCCGCGCTCGAGGCGAACGAGCGCGAGGTGCGGCGCGCCGAGGCGGTGAAGTCGGTGCAGGGCGACGGCTTCGTGCAGGACCTGGTCAACATCTTCGACGCGAAAGTGGTCGATTCTTCCATTCGGGAACGCGAGAAATGAAAGGCAATATCGGACAGCTGATGAAGCAGGCGCAGCAGATGCAGGAGAACATGCGCCGCATGCAGGAGAGCCTCGCCACGATGGAGGTCGAAGGCCAGTCGGGCGCAGGCATGGTCAAGGTGCAGATGACCTGCAAATACGAGGTAAAGCGCGTCACGATCGACCCCTCGCTCGTGGGCGACGAGCGCGAGATGCTCGAGGACCTCATCGCCGCCGCCTTCAACGACGCCGCGCACAAGGTCGAGGCCACGATCGCGGAGAAGATGAGCGGCATGACGGCGGGCCTGGGCCTCCCCGCCGGCTTCAAGCTTCCTTTTTGAGAAACCGCGACGGCGTCCCCACCGCGCAGGGCCTTTCCCGCCTGGTCGAGGCGCTGCGCGTGCTGCCGGGCGTCGGTCCGCGCTCGGCGCAGCGCATGGCCTACCACCTGCTGCAGCACGACCGCGCCGGCGCCGGCGCGCTGGCCGAGGCGCTGAGCGCCGCTCTCCGGACGGTGCGCCGCTGCGACAAGTGCAACAACTTCAGCGAGGAGCCGGTCTGCACGCTGTGCGCTTCGCCGCGCCGCGACCCGGCGCTGCTCTGCGTGGTCGAGACCCCGGCGGACCTCGCCATGGTCGAGCAGACGTTGAGCTACTCGGGCATGTACTTCGTCCTCATGGGTCGGCTCTCGCCGCTCGACGGGGTCGGGCCGCGCGACATCGGCCTCGACCGGCTGCAGGCCCGTGTGGCCGCGGAGGTGCAGGAGGTGATCCTCGCCACCAACTTCACCAACGAGGGCGAGGCGACGGCGCACTACATCGCCGAGATGCTGCGCCCGCGCGGCATCCGGGTGAGCCGCATCGCGCGCGGCGTGCCGCTCGGCGGGGAGCTTGAATACGTCGACGCGGGGACGATCTCTCAAGCGTTACTGGACCGCCGCGGGATTTAGTAAGATTTTCCAAACACCCACAGGAGGAGGCGTCTTTTTATGAACCGGTCGATTCTGCTGGCAGGCCTGGTCGCGGCCGCTACGGCTGCACAGGCACAACCGATCGAGAAGCGCGACGTGCACATCGCGGTAGGCGGCAAGTCGGCGCTTTACTACCTGCCGCTCGTGATCACGGAGCGCTTGAACTACTTCAAGGACGAGGGCCTCAACGTGCGCATCAGCGACTTCGCCGGCGGCACGCGCTCGCTCGAGGCGGTGGTCGGCGGCAGCGCCGACGTGGTCTCGGGGGCCTACGAGCACACGATCAACATGCAGGCGCGCAAGCAGAACTTCCAGGCGTTCGTCCTGATGGGCGCGGCGCCCCAGATCAGCGTCGGGATCTCTTCCAAGCTCGCCGAGAAGTACAAGTCGCCGAAGGACCTGAAGGGCCTCAAGGTCGGCGTGAGCGCGCCGGGCTCGAGCACGAACATGGTGATCAACTACGTGCTCGCGCAGGGCGGCCTCAAGCCCACCGACGTGGCGATCATCGGCGTCGGGCAGGGCGGGACCGTGATCGCGGCGATGGAGCAGGGCAAAGTCGACGCGCTCTCGCAGACCGACCCCGCGATGACCATGCTCGAGAAGGAGGGCAAGATCAAGATCATCGCCGAGACGCGCACGCCCGAGGGCACCCAGAAGCTCTTCGGCGGGCCGATGCCCGCGGCGAGCCTGTATGCCCCGGTCGAGTTCGTGAAGAAGAACCCGGGCACGGCGCAGGCGCTGACCACCGCCACGGTGCGCGCGCTGCAGTGGATGCAGGAGGCCTCGCCGCAGCAGATCCTCGCCACCGTGCCCGAGGAGTACCTCCTCGGCAACAAGGCGATGTACCTCTTCGCCTACAACAACGTGAAGACCGCGTACTCGAAGGACGGCTACTTCAGCGACGCAGGCGCGAAGACCACGCTCAAGGCGCTCGCCTCGTTCAACCCGGCGGTCAAGCCCGAGGCGATCAACCTGGCGCAGACCTACACCAACGAGTTCGTGAAGAAGGCGCACTCGAAGCTCGACAAGAACCACTAGGTGAGCGCGGCTGCGCTCGCGCTCGAGGGCGTGCGCGTCACGTTCGTGTCGCAGGACGGCGCGCGCTATACCGCCGTCCACGACACGACGCTGCGGGTCGCGCCCGGAGAGTTCGTCTCGGTGGTCGGCCCCACCGGCTGCGGCAAGTCGACGCTCCTCAACGTGGCGGTCGGCCTGCTCCAACCCTCGGCCGGGGCGGTGCGCGTCTTCGGCGCGCCGCTTTCGGGCTTGAACCGCAAGGCGGGCTACCTCTTCCAGAGCGAGGCGCTGATGCCCTGGCGCACCGCGCTAGGCAACGTCATCGCAGGACTGGAATTCAGTGGAATCAAGAAAGAAGAAGCCAAAAAGCGCGGCGAAGCCTGGCTGCAACGCGTCGGGCTCGGCGGCTTCGGCGCACGCTATCCGCACCAGCTTTCCGGCGGCATGCGAAAGCGCGTCGCGCTCGCGCAGACGCTGATTCTCGATCCCGAGATCATCCTCATGGACGAGCCGTTCTCGGCGCTCGACATCCAGACGCGCCATTTGATGGAGAACCAGCTGCTCGAGATCTGGTCGGCGAACAGGAAGTCGGTGGTGTTCATCACGCACGACCTCGAGGAGGCGATCTCGCTTTCCGACCGCGTGGTGGTGCTCTCGGCCGGCCCGGAGGCGCACCCGATCGGCGAGTTCGCGATCGACCTGCCGCGGCCGCGGGATGTGGCCGAGGTGAGGCTGGCGCCGCGCTTCATCGAGCTCCATACGCAGATCTGGCACGCCATGAAGGCCGAAGTGCTCAAGAGCTATGCCCGCCAGAGCCAGTAAGAGCCTGCGCTGGTGGCAGCTCGGCCTCTTCGCCGCGGTCCTCGTGGTCTGGCACGTCGGCACGAGCCCGACCTTGCTGCCGCCGATCTATTTCGACAACCCCGACAAGGCGGCCTTCTTCTTCGGCGAGCCGCTCAAGGTGTTCGAGCGCATCTGGGACTGGTTTTCCTCGGGCTCCATCTACCGGCATCTCTGGGTCACGCTGCTCGAGACGCTGATGGCCTTCGTCGTCGGCACGGTCCTCGGCCTCGCCATGGGCCTGTGGCTCGCGCTCAGCCCGACCGCGTCGGCGCTCTTCGATCCCTACATCAAGGCGCTGAACTCGATGCCGCGCGTGATCCTCGCGCCGATCTTCGGCGTCTGGTTCGGCCTGGGCATGGCCTCAAAGGTCGCCCTCGGCGTGACGCTCGTGTTCTTCATCGTGTTCTTCAACGTCTACCAGGGCGTGCGCGAGGTGAGCCACACCGTGCTGGCGAACGCACGCATCCTGGGCGCCTCCGACCGCCAGCTTCTGCGCCACGTGTACGTGCCGAGCGCCATGAGCTGGGTGTTCGCGAGCCTGCACAACTCCGTCGGCCTCGCGTTCGTCGGCGCGGTGGTGGGCGAGTACCTCGGCTCGGCCGAGGGCGTCGGCTACGTGATCCTGCAGGCCGAAGGCAGCTTCGACATCAATTCGGTGTTCGCCGGCATCGTCGTGCTGACGGTATTTGCCCTGGTCCTCGACTGGGTGGTGACGCTCGCCGAGCACCGGCTCCTCGTGTGGCAGCCGCGCGGGGGAGAGACCGAGAAAATCTGATGCGGCTCTTTCTTCTTCTGCTCGTTGCGCTGGCGGCTCCTGCTTGGAGTCAGACCTACCCCTCCAAGCCGGTCCGGGTCATCGTCACCTTCCCGCCGGGGTCGACCCCCGACATCGTCGGCCGCGCGCTCGCCAGCCGCCTGCAGGAGGCGATGGGCCAGCCTTTCGTGGTGGAAAACCGCGCCGGCGCGGGGGGCAACATCGGCGCCGACGCGGTGGCGAAGGCCGCGCCGGACGGCTACACGCTGCTCGTCAGCACGAATGGCGTGTTCGCGATCAACAAGGCGCTCTACAAGACGATGCCCTTCGATCCGGACAAGGACCTCGCACCGCTTTCGCTCCTCGCGACCGCGCCGCAAATGCTGGTAGTCCAGCCGTCGCTCGGCCTGAAGGACTTCAAGGGGTTCGTCGAGTACGCGAAACGCAACCCCGGCAAGCTCTCCTACGGCTCGGTGGGCGGCGGCAGCGCCTCGCACCTCACGATGGAGCTCCTGAAGAGCGACGCCGGCGTGGATCTCGTGCATGTACCGTACAAGGGATTTCCGCCGGCGGTGACCGACATGCTGGCCGGGAATATCCACGCGATGTTCGCCATCGTGCCCGGCGTGCTGCCTCACGTGAAGGCGGGCAAGATGACGGCGCTCGCGGTCACCGCGCTCAAGCGGAGCCAACTCGCGCCGGATGTGCCGAGCGTGGCCGAGCTTGGGCTACCACAGCTGGAATCGCTCGCCTGGATCGGCCTCGCTGGGCCAGCTGGTCTTTCACCGGATGTAGTGGATCGGATTACGACCGAGACCGTCCGCGGCATGCGCCGGCCTGAGGTGCGCGAGCTCCTCGGGAAGCAGGGATTCGACGTGGTCGCGAGCTCGCCGCAGGAGTTTTGGCGCTGGATTCAAGCCGAATCCGCGAAATGGGCGCGCGTGATCCGTCTTAGTGGGGCGACGGCCGAGTGACGAGGGTCACAAATCGTTGACACCCCATCCCGGGGCTCGCTATAATCTTTGGCTCAGTTACGCATTCTCGGGCGCGGGGTGGAGCAGTCTGGCAGCTCGTCGGGCTCATAACCCGAAGGTCAGAGGTTCAAATCCTCTCCCCGCAACCAACGCTCTTTAAAAATTCGCAGCCGATAAGTGTGGGCGC
>DATLUZ010000255.1:0-22948 GCA_035577785.1 Burkholderiales bacterium
TGCTCCCAAAGCAAGCGCGCTACCAGGCTGCGCTACACCCCGAAAAAGGCGGCAAATGATACTCTTAGCCCATTCCTCGGGCAATTAATTCGCTTGCTGCAAGGGGGGCATTTCTGCTACAAAGGCACCCTTTTCATTCGCGGGCGCGGCCGGTCCAACCCCGTAAAACTCCACTGAGCCAATGGCCGTCGAACTGACCCGAAAAAGCTTCACGCCCTATGCCGCCAAGAAGGGCGAGGAGTACATGAACGCGAGGCAGCGCTCGCACTTCCGCAAGATCCTCGAGTCGCTGAAGGCCGAGCTCTCGGAGGAAATCGACCGCACCGTGCACACCATGCAGGATGAGGCCACAGTGTTCGCCGATCCGAACGACCGGGCGAGCCAGGAGTCCGACATGGCGCTCGAGCTCCGCAACCGCGACCGCGAACGCAAGCTGATCAAGAAGATCGACGAGACCATCGCGCGCATCGACGCCAACGAGTACGGCTACTGCGAGAGCTGCGGCGTCGAGATCGGGCTGAAGCGCCTCGAGGCGCGCCCGACCGCGACGCTCTGCATCGACTGCAAGACGCTCGACGAGCTGCGCGAGCGGCAGGTCGCGAAGTAGAAGATTCTTTCCCTGGCCACCCTTCTCATCGTCTCCTTGCCGGCGTTCGCGCAGAATCTTGCCGACCCCGGGCGCCGCGTGCCTGAGAGCGAGCTGAAGCTCGACCTGCCGAAGCGCGATGCCACGGAGGAGGCGCGTTCTCATGCGGTGAAGCCGCTCCCGCAGCGCGCGGTCGATCCGCGCGTCTGCGAGAGCGCCCGCGTCAACTGGCAGACCGCGTGCGGCGCGTCGCCCTACTCCTACAAGTCGCGCAGCCAACTCTGCAACGAGGCCTACACGATCTACCGCGACAGCTGCGGGTAGCCCAGTCCGGCAATGTCGGCCAGGGCGCGCCGACGGTCAGGCCTGCGAGCGCAGCCTCCAGTACGTGCGCCGGGCGAGGCGATAGGCGGCCGAATCCACCCGGAGCGAGGAGCGCACCACGTCGGCTGCTTTCACCGCGAAGCGGTGGCGCAGGAACGCGAATGCGCCGCTGCGCCGCCGGTACTCGGCAAAGTACGCGCGCACCTCTTCCGCCGTGCGCGCGCGCCCGTTGTCGCCGTATTTGGCAACGTAGGGCGTGAAGTCCGGGTACAGGCGCGACTGCGGCCACCGGCCGTGCAGGGTGGTCTTCATGAAGTTGCCGATCAGCAGATCGTCGAAGATCTCGTAGCGCAGCGCCGTGACGAGCGAGCCCCGGGGCGCCTCGAAAGTGACTCCGCGGCCGAACTTGCGCGCGGCGATCGGGATGGCGTGATCGCGCCCGCCGACGCGCAGGTTCACGTAGTCGAGAAACCCCGCCAGATGCTCGATCGAGCGGAAGTAGCGGCCCGCGAGGTCGAGGTCGGCCCGCTCGAGCGGCTCGCTCCAGTCGTCGCCGAATTCCTTCACGGCGAGGGACTGGGCCGGCAAGGCCTTCGGACGGATCGGCTCGGCGCGGTCGGCGAGCACATCGTAGCGGATGAAGGCGGGCAGGATCCTGCAACGCTTCGACTCGAACCCCTTGGCGTGATCGTCGACCGAAGTCGCACATTCGTTCGCCCAGGCGCTGTCTTCGCGCTGATAACGGTGCATCGAGCTGAACGGAACGAAATAGTTGACGCCGAAGGACTCGGCGAGCTTTGCGACGGCGGGACCGACCTGCGCGCCGGCACGTTTCCTCTGCAGCGCGGACGAAGGCAGCCGGTTTCCCTGCTCGTCGAAGAAGTTGATCATGTCGGCGTCGCCGTAGCCGGTAAGTCGCAGCAGGAACGAGCGCTTGTGCTGCCGGATGACGCGCGCGATAAGCTGGCGCCACCCCGGTCCCTCGGAATCGTTGGCGTTCACCAGCAGCGCGTCGCCGATCCTTACCAGCAGCACGGCGTCCTGGTTGTAATCGGGCAGGCACATGACGCGCACGCGCGGCGAGAGCTCTACCCACTCGGCGACCGGCAGCTCGCGCACCCGGAAGCCCTGGCCCTCGAGATCGGCGCGGATCCGGCCGCCGACGTGCGCCGGAACGAGGACCTGCCGCTCGCGCAGCAGCGCCAGGGAGTCGGCGTTGAGATGGTCGGGATGGCCGTGCGAGAACCAGATGTACTGCGCGCCGCAGATCGCCGCCATTTGCTCCGGCGGCACCTCGTGCGACAGTCCCCAGCTGCCGAAGTAGGCGCTGCCGGCGATCCACGGGTCGGTCGCGAGCACCGGCCCGTTGTCGAAAGCGATCAGCGTCGCATTGCCGATGGTCTCAAAGCCGAGCTCCACGATGGTCCCCCTCGATCAGGGCCATCAGGCTAGACCATGCGAGCGCACTTTCGCATGCGCACCACGTGCGCCATTCGGTACGGATCAGGTATGACTCGTACACTGCCCTCGCGTCCTAGGCGGACGCACCCGAAAACAGGGACGGACCACGTTTGCTTTGGGTCAGGTCCCCAAAGAAACGTGATCCGTCCCTGATTTTTCGCCCTTTTTAGGCGTTCTGCTTGGCGGCCTGCTCCTGCGCGTTTACAGCTTTCATCGACAGGCGCACGCGGCCCTTGTCGTCGGCTTCCAGCACCTTGACCTTCACGATCTGGCCTTCCTTCAGGTGATCGGAAACGGCGTTCACGCGCTCGTTGCTGATCTGCGAGATGTGCAGCAGGCCGTCGCGTCCGGGCAGGAGCTGCACGATGGCGCCGAAGTCGAGCAGGCGCAACACCGGCCCCTCGTAGATCTTGCCCACTTCGACGTCGGCCGTGATGTCCTGGATGCGCTTCTTCGCCGCATCTCCGCCCTCGGCCGAGACGCAGGCAATGGAGATGGTGCCGTCGTCCTCGATCTCGATGGTGGTGCCGGTCTCCTCCTGGATGCCCCGGATCACGACGCCGCCCTTGCCGATGACGTCGCGGATCTTGTCCGGGTTGATCTTCATCTTGATGATGCGCGGCGCGAAGGTGGAGAGCTCGGTGCGCGAGCCCTCGATCGCCTGCTTCATGATCTGCAGGATCTGCAAGCGCGCCTCCCGCGCCTGGTCGAGCGCCACCTTCATGATGCCCTTGTTGATCGACTCGATCTTGAGGTCCATCTGCAGGGCGGTGACGCCCTTGTCGGTCCCCGCGACCTTGAAGTCCATGTCGCCGAGGTGGTCCTCGTCGCCGAGGATGTCGGAGAGCACGGCGAAGCGGTTGCCTTCCTTGATGAGGCCCATGGCGATGCCGGCGACGTGCGCCTTGATGGGCACCCCGGAATCCATGAGGGCGAGGCTGCCGCCGCACACCGAAGCCATCGACGAGGAGCCGTTCGACTCGGTAATCTCGGACACCACGCGGATCGAATAACCGAACTCTTCCTGCGTCGGCAGCAGGCCCACCAGCGCGCGCTTGGCGAGGCGGCCATGGCCGATCTCGCGGCGCTTGGAGGGGCCCATGCGTCCGGTCTCGCCGGTCGCGTAGGGAGGCATGTTGTAGTGCATCATGAAGCGCTCGCGGTACTCCCCTGCCAGCGCGTCGATGATCTGCTCGTCGCGCCCGGTCCCGAGGGTGACGGTGACGAGGGCCTGGGTCTCTCCCCGCGTGAACAAAGCCGAGCCATGCGTGCGCGGCAGCACGCCGACGCGGACCGAAATCGGCCGCACGGTGCGCGTGTCGCGGCCATCGATGCGCGGCTCGCCGTCGAGGATCTGCCCGCGCACGATCTTCGACTCGAGGTTGAAGAAGATGTCCTTCAGATCGTGCGGGTCGATCTCGACACTGATCTGCTTGGCCTCCTCTGCGAGCTGCTCGGCGACTTTCTTGCGGATTTCCTGCAGCCGCGTATTGCGCGCCTGCTTCTGCTTCATACGGAAGGCCTCGCGCAGGTCGGCTTCGGCGAGCTCGGCCACGCGCGTGATGAGCGAATCGTTCCTGGGCGGCGCCTGCCATTCCCAGGCCGGCTTGCCGGCCACCTCGGCGAGCTCGTGGATCGCCTGGATCGCCGCCTGCATGTGCTCATGGCCGTGCACCACCCCGCCCAGCATCACGTCCTCGGCAAGCTCGAGCGCCTCGGACTCCACCATCATCACGCCCTGCTCCGTGCCCGCGACGACCAGGTTGAGCTTGGACTCCTTGAGCTGGCTCATCGTCGGGTTGATCACGTACTCGCCGCCGACATAGCCGACGCGCGCGGCGCCGATCGGTCCGTTGAACGGGATGCCCGACAGGGTAAGAGCAGCCGATACGGCGAGCATCGCCGGGATGTCGGAGTCGACCTCCGGGTTGAGCGAGAGCACCGTGGCGACGACCTGCACCTCGTTGAAGAAGCCGTCCGGGAACAGCGGCCGGATCGGGCGGTCGATGAGCCGCGAGGTCAGGGTTTCCTTCTCGGAGGGCCGGCCCTCGCGCTTGAAGAAGCCGCCGGGAATCTTGCCGGCGGCGTAGGTTTTCTCGACGTAGTCGACGGTGAGCGGGAAGAACTCCTGCCCCGCGCGCGGCTCTCTAGCCGCCACCACGGTGGCGAGCACCACCGTGTCGTCCATGGTGCAGACCACCGAGCCGTGGGCCTGGCGAGCGATTTCGCCGGTCTCGAATGTGACGTCGTGGCTGCCGTAGCGGAATGTTTTCTTGATCGGGTTCAAAGGCGATTCCTTTTACTCGGCGCGAAAAGAAAACGCTCACCAGGACGGTGAGCGTCTCTTTTACCGCGCCATCTGAAGATTTACTTGCGTAGGCCCAGCTTCTCGATCAGGCCGCGGTACTTGTCCGCGTCCGTGCGCTTGAGATAGTCGAGCAGCTTGCGGCGCTGGCTGACCATGACGAGCAGCCCGCGCCGCGAATGGAAGTCCTTGACGTGGGTCTTGAAGTGCTCGGTGAGGCCGTTGATGCGCTCGGTGAGTAGCGCGATTTGCACTTCCGGCGATCCGGTGTCCTTTCCGGAGCGCTGGTAGCTCTTCACGACTTGCGCCTTCTGCGCGACCTGCAGTGCCATCTCTATCTCTCTTCACTTTTGTGAGCCGGCGATTTTAACCGAAGCGCCGCATCCCGTCACAAGGTTTTTGGATGTTTATCAGCCGCTTGCGCGACCAATCGGAGCGGCCGCAGCGTGCCGCCCGGCGCCGCCTGCCCGAGGCCGATCACCGCGCCGCCGGCGCCGTAGACGGCGCGCAGCCCCTCTCCTGGAAAGGATTCAAGGGATTGGCCGTTGCGGAAGCGCGCCTCCTGCGCGGCGTCGAGCTCGATTCGCGGCAGAGCGCCCAGGAGAGCCCCCAGGGAAAGAAGGTGTCGTGTTCCTTGCGACGACAGTTGCTCCAGCGAGTGCGCGTCCTCGACGCGCCAGCGGCCCGAGCCGGTGCGTCGCAGGGCTGCCAGATGCGCGCAGGTTCCCAGGGCTTCGCCGAGGTCCTCGGCCAAGGTGCGCACGTAGGTGCCCTTGCTGCAGCGGATACGAATTTCCAGCAATGGCAGGCTGACCCTGACGATTTCCAGTTCCTCGATGCGTATGCGACGCCGCTCGCGCGCGACGGTCTCGCCCTTGCGCGCGAGCGCGTAGAGCGGCACGCCGCCGCGCTTCAGCGCCGAGTGCATCGGCGGAACCTGCTCGATCTCGCCCTTGAACCTCTGCAGTACCCCCAAAAGATCGGGCTGGGAAACCTGGACCGGCCTTCTTTCGATCACCTCCCCTTCGGCGTCCCCGGTCGCGGTCTTTTCGCCGAGCTTCAGCGTGGCGAAGTATTCCTTGTCGTCCTCCAGGAGATGCCCGGCGAACTTGGTGGCCTCGCCGAAGAGGACGATGAGCAGCCCGGAGGCGAGCGGGTCCAGCGTGCCGGCGTGGCCGGCTTTCCTGGCCCCAAAGATTTGTTTGGCTTCCTGCAGGGCGCGATTCGAAGTGATGCCAACCGGCTTGTCGAGCAGCACCGCCCCGTCGAGCAGCACCGCCCCGTCGATCATCGCCGCGCGGCGTCGATCAGGCGCGAAAGCCGGTCGCCGCGCTCCACGGATTCGTCGTATTCGAAGCGCAGCTCCGGCGTGGTGTAGAGCTTGATGCGCTTGGCGAGCTGCGAGCGCAGGAAGCCCGCAGCCCGGCGCAGCCCCTCCTTTGCCTCTTCGACGTGGTCCTTGCTCAAGGTGGTAAAGAACACCTTGGCATGCGAGAAGTCGGGGGAAACATCCACGCCGGTGAGGGTGATCATGCCCACGCGCGGGTCGCGCAGCTCGCGCTGCAGGAGCTCGGAGAGCTCCCGCTGGATGAGGTCTCCGAGCTTCTGGGGACGGCCCGAGGAGCGTTGACGCTTCACCGAAAAAACGTGGTCTGTCCCTGAGTTACAGGCTGCGGGCGACTTCGAGGACCTCGAACACCTCGAACTGGTCGCCTTCCTTGATGTCGGAAAAGTTCTTGAGCGACATGCCGCACTCGAAGCCCGCCTTCACCTCGCGCACGTCGTCCTTGAAGCGCTTGAGGGAATCGATCTCGCCGGTGTGGATTACCACGTTGTCGCGCAACACGCGGACCTGTGCACTGCGCTTGACCATGCCTTCCTGCACGTAGCAGCCCGCCACGGTGCCGATCTTGGAGATGCGGAACACCTGGCGCACCTGCACCAGGCCGAGCACCGATTCCTTCTTCTCCGGCGCGAGCATCCCCGAGAGCGCCGCCTTCATCTCCTCGACCGCGTCGTAGATGATGTTGTAGTAGCGCACCTGGATGCCCGCCGACTCGATCAGCTTCCGCGCGGTGCTGTCGGCGCGCGTGTTGAAGCCGATGATGACTGCGCGCGCGGCCATCGCGAGGTTGACGTCCGACTCGGTGATGCCGCCGACGCCCGCGTGCACCACGCTCACCTTCACTTCGTCGGTCGCGAGGCGGGTCAGCGCGTGCACCAGCGCCTCCTGCGAGCCCTGCACGTCGGACTTGATCACGAGCGTCAGGACCTTCTTCTCGCCCTCGGCCATCTGCCCGAACATGTTCTCGAGCTTCGTCGCCTGCTGCTTGGCGAACTTCACGTCGCGGAACTTGCCCTGGCGGAAGTTGGCGATCTCGCGCGCCTTCCTCTCGTCGGCAATCACCATCATGTCCTCGCCGGCGTTGGGCACCTCGGACAGGCCCTGCACCTCGACCGGGATCGACGGCCCGGCTTCCTGCACCGGCTTGCCGTTTTCGTCGAGCATGGCGCGCACCCTGCCGTAGACCGCGCCGAGCAGCACGATGTCGCCGCGCCTGAGCGTGCCCGATTGCACCAGCAGCGTGGCTACCGGGCCGCGCCCCTTGTCCAGGCGGGCCTCGATCACCACGCCTTTGGCCGGCGCGTCGGCCGGCGCCTTGAGCTCGAGCACTTCCGCTTGGAGCAACACCTGCTCGAGCAGCTCGTCCACGCCCTGGCCGGTCTTGGCCGACACCGGGACCACCGGCGAATCGCCGCCGTACTCTTCGGGCACCACCCCATGGGCGAGCAGGTCCTGCTTCACCTTGTCGGGGTTCGCCTCGTGCTTGTCGATCTTGTTCATCGCCACCACGAGGGGCACCTCGGCCGCCTTGGCGTGGTTGATGGCCTCGATGGTCTGGGGCATGACGCCGTCGTCGGCGGCTACGACCAGCACGACGATGTCGGTAGCCTTGGCGCCGCGCGCACGCATCGCCGTGAACGCCTCGTGGCCGGGCGTGTCGAGGAACGTGACCACGCCGCGCGGGGTCTCGACGTGGTAGGCGCCGATATGCTGCGTGATGCCGCCCGCCTCGCCCGCGGCGACCTTGGTGCGCCGGATGTAGTCGAGGAGCGAGGTCTTGCCGTGGTCGACGTGTCCCATGACGGTCACCACCGGCGGGCGCGGCTGCAGGTCTGCGGCGGCGTGCTCGCCGGTATCTACGAGGTAGGCCTCAGGGTCGTCGAGCTTCGCCGCCTTGGCCTTGTGGCCCATTTCCTCCACCAGGATGATCGCGGTCTCCTGGTCGAGCACCTGGTTGATCGTCGCCATGGTGCCGAGCTTCATCAGCGCCTTGATCACCTCGGCGGCCTTGACCGACATGCGGTGTGCGAGCTCGCCCACGGTGATGGTCTCGGGCACGGCGACCTCGCGCACCAGAGGCTCGGTGGGCGCGGCGAAGGTGGTCTGCTCGCCGCCGGCGCTGGGCCGGTGCCGGCCGCCGCCGCGCGCGTGCCAGCCGCCGACGCCGCCGCCGGCGTCGCCGCGCGTCTTGATGGTGCGCCGGCGCGCCGAATCGTCGCGCAGCACGGTGGTGGGCTTCGCCTTCTTCGGCTTCTCCTTCGCCTTCGCTTCGCCAGTCGCCGGCTTGGGCGCGTGCAGCGTCGTGGCCGGGGCGGCCGGTTGCGCGGCCGCGGCCGCAGCTTCCGCGGCCTTCTGCTGCTCCGCGGCTTTCTGCTCCGCTTCCCGGCGTTCGCGCTCCTGCTTTTCCTTGAGCTCGGCGGCCTGCAGCTCGGCGAGCTGCTGTTGGCGCCGCGCTTCTTCTTCCCTCAGTTCGATTTCTTTGGGATCGACGCTCGGCGCCGGCGGCGGCGGAGGCGGCGGCGTCTCGGCCGCCACGGCCGCGGCGGTGACCTCGGCGGGATCGCGCTTCACGAAGACCCGCTTCTTCCTCACCTCGACCTGCACCGTCCGGTACTTGCCCGTGGCGTCGGTCTTCTTGATCTCGCTCGTCTGCCTGCGCGTGAGCGTGATCTTGTTCTTGGCCTCGGCCGAGCCGTGAGACTTGCGCAGGTACTCGAGCAGGCGCGACTTGTCCTGCTCGGACAGCGCGTCTTCGGGCTGCTTCTTCTCGACCCCGGCCGCGCGCAGCTGCTCCAGCAGCACGGAAGGCGGAACCTTAAGCTCGCTCGCGAACTGCGCTACGCTCGTTTGCGCCATCGTTATGCGGATTCCTTGTCTGTAAACCAATGAGCGCGGGCCGCCATGATGAGCTTCTTGGCGGCTTCGCTGTCCATGCCGGTCAGCTCCGAGAGCTCGTCGACCGCGAGGTCGGCGAGATCGTCGCGCGTCTTGATGCCCCCTTCAGAGAGCTTGGCGGCGAGCTGGGTGGTCATGCCCTCGAGCTTGAGGAGCTCGGGGTCCACCCCCTCGACCTTCTCCTCGTTGGCGATCGCCGCCACGAGCAGCGCGTTGCGCGCGCGCGTGCGCAGCTCGTTCACGGTGTCCTCGTCGAACGCCTCGATTTCCATGAGCTCGTTGATCGGCACGTAGGCCACTTCCTCGAGCGTCGAGAAGCCTTCCTGCGCCAGGATGTCGGCCACTTCCTCGTCGACGTCGAGCTTTTCCATGAACTGCTGCTTGATGCGGCCGCTCTCCTCCTGCTGCTTCTTGGTGGACTCCTCCTCGGTCATGAGGTTGATCTGCCAGCCGGTGAGCTCGGAGGCAAGGCGCACGTTCTGGCCGCTGCGCCCGATGGCGACCGCCAGGTTCTCCTCGTCCACGACCACGTCCATCGCATGCTTCTCTTCGTCGACCACGATCGACGACACCTCGGCCGGGGCCAGGGCGCCGATCACGAACTGGGCCGGGTCGGCCGACCACAGCACGATGTCCACGCGCTCGCCGGCGAGCTCCTGCGTGACCGCCTGCACGCGAGAACCTCGCATTCCGACACACGTGCCGATCGGATCGATTCTCTTGTCGTTGGTGTGCACCGCGATCTTCGCCCGAATCCCCGGGTCGCGCGCCGCCGACTTGATCTCGAGCAGGCCCTCCTCGATCTCCGGCACCTCGAGCTCGAACAGCTTCATGATGAACTGGGGCGCGGTGCGTGAGAGCATCAGCTGCGGGCCGCGCGCCGAGCGGTCGATCTTCATGACCCAGGCGCGCACCCGGTCGCCGATGCGCAGGTTTTCCTTCGGGATCATGTGCTCGCGGGGCAGCAGCGCCTCGAGGCGGCCGGACTCGATGATGGCGCTGCCGCGCTCCATGCGCTTCACGGTCCCGGTGACGAGCTCGTCGCCGCGCGACAGGAAGTCGTTCAGGATCTGCTCGCGCTCGGCGTCGCGGATGCGCTGCAGGATCACCTGCTTCGCGGTCTGCGCGCCGATGCGGCCGAACTCGACGTTCGGCAGCGGCTCCTCGATCACGTCCTCGACCTTGGCGTCCTGCTTTCCCTTGTCCTGCGCCTCCTCGACCGACAGCATCTGCGCCCGGTTCCACTCCGGGGTGTCGTCGGGCAGCACCTTCCAGCGCCGGAAGGTCTCGTAGGCGCCGGTGTTGCGGTCGACGTGCACCCGCACGTCGATGTCCTCGGTGTACTTCTTCTTGGTCGCCGAGGCGAGCGCCATCTCGAGCGCGCCGAACACGATGTCGCGCGGGACGTTCTTCTCGCGTGCGAGAACGTCCACCAGCATGACCAGCTCCCGGTTTCCTGCAGCTACCGCGCTTACCGCCACTCTCACCTCACGAATTTGCTTGCTTCAAACTCATTTCAGATCGGGTATCAGCTTTGCCTTGTCCAAATCGTCCAGCGCCAGGCCGACGATGCCACCCTCCAGCTCGATGCTCACGCGCCCTGCCTCGGCGCCGCGCAGCACGCCGACGAACTTGCGCCGCCCGCTCGGGTCCGGCGTGCGCATCCGCACCTCGGCCTTCTGGCCGGCGAAGCGCGCGAAATCCGACTCCTTGCGCAGCGGCCGGTCCAGGCCCGGCGAGGAGACTTCCAGCCGCTCGTAATCGATCCCCTCGACCGCCAGGACGCGCGTCAAATGCCGGCTCGCGGCCGCGCAATCGTCCAGCGTCACGCCTCCGGGCTTGTCGATGAAGAGGCGCAGGAGCCGCCCGCCATTCGACGCCTGCGCATCGACCAGCTCGTAGCCCATGCCGGCCACCGCCGGCTCGACGACTTTTTCGAGGCGCAAACAAAAAATGGGCTTTCGCCCATCTCGCACAAACCAAACTTAAAAACCTAACCTCAAAAGAACCTTGATGCGCTAAAGCCTTTGAAGTATAGCCGGATTTCGCAGTTCACGCCAGCGCCCGGCGGGCAAATCCGCAGGCAGGTCGACCGGGCCGTATCGCAGCCGCACCAGCCTGCTTACCGGATGGCCCATGGCTTCGAAGAGGCGCCGGACTTCGCGGTTGCGGCCCTCCTTCAGCACCACCCGGTACCAGCGGTTGGTGCCCTCGCCTTCGCGGTGGTTTTCGATGCGCTCGAACCGCGCCCGCTGGCCGTCGATCTCGATGCCGGCAAGTAGTTGTTTTTTCTCCGCCGCCCGCAGCTCGCCGCGCACCCTGGCGGCGTACTCGCGTTCCAGCTCGTATCTGGGGTGCATCAGTCGATTCGCAAGCTCGCCCGAGTCGGTGAAGAGAAGCAGCCCCGAGCTGTTCAGGTCCAACCGGCCGACTGCAACCCATCGGCCCGGCGGCAGCGCGGCGAACGCCGTGCGCCGCCCCTGCGGATCGCTCCGCGTCACCAGCTCGCCGACCGGCTTGTGATAGAGCAGCACCCGCGGCTCTTCCTGCTTCGGGCGGCGGACCGGTTTTCCGTCGACCGCAATCTCGTCTTGCGGGTCGGCTCGGGCGCCCAGGCTCGCAACGGCGCCGTTGACGCTGACGCGTCCGGCCGTGATCCAGCCCTCGATCTCGCGCCGCGAGCCTAGCCCGGCCGCCGCGAGAATCTTTTGAATTCTTTCAGCCGTCTGTACCGGTCGCTCGGTGCGGCTCTTCGTGCTCGACGGAGCGCGGCTCGGCTTCGCTGACTTGCTGGACGGGGGCGGGCTCAAGCTGCAGGGTGGTGGCGATTTCCTCGAGCGGCGGCAGCTCTTCGAGCGAGCGCAACCCGAGGTCGTCGAGGAAGCGCCGGGTGGTGGCGTAGAGCGCCGGCCTGCCCGGGGTCTCGCGGTGGCCGACGACGTCGATCCAGCCGCGGTTCTCGAGTGTCTGGATGATCTGGGTCGTGACCACGACGCCGCGGATGTTCTCGATGTCGCCCCGGGTCACCGGCTGGCGGTAGGCGATGATCGCCAGGGTCTCCATCACCGCGCGCGAGTAGCGCGGCGGCTTCTCCGGCGACAGGCGCTCGAGATAGGGCTGGAACTCCAGGCGCGTCTGGAAGCGCCAGCCGCTCGCGAGGCACACCAGCTCGACCGCGCGGCCGTCCCAGTCGGCGCGCAGCTCCTCCAGCAGGTTCTTCAGCGTATCGGCGGCAATGTCGTTGTCGAACAAGCGCTTGAGCTCGGCGAGAGACAGCGGCTCGGGCGCCGCGAGGAGCGCGGCTTCGAGGATGCGCTTGGCCGCTTCCGGGACGGCGGGAACGGCGGACGGGTCGGCGGGGTTGTGCATGGCGGTACCTACTATACCTAGTTGTCGAACGCTTAGAAAGACGTTCCTTTAGTTGCTACGCGGCGTCGTTGGCCCCCGGCTGGGTGGTGCTGTAGCCGAGCTTCACGTAGATCGGCGCAAAGCACTCGGACTGGGTGATCTCGATCAGCAGCTCGCGCGCAAGCTCGAGCAGCGCGAGAAAGGTCACCACCAGCACCGCCACGCCACGCTGCGGCTCGAACAGCTCGCTGAACTCCAGCACCCGGCGTTCCTGCAGCGCGCGCAGGATGGAGCTCATGTGTTCGCGCACGGACAGCTCTTCGCGCGAGATGTGATGGTGCCGGCTCATGCGGGCGCGGTGGAGCAGCCCGCGCCAGGCCTCGGCCAGGTCCTGGGGATTCACCTCCGGCAGCCGCTCGGCAACCTGGCGCTCGATCCACACGGAGATCGCGATGACGTTACGGCCGGCCTGGGGCAGCTCGTCGAGCGCCTGCGCCGCCTTCTTCATCTGCTCGTACTCGAGCAGGCGCCGCACCAGCTCGGCGCGCGGATCCTCCTCTGTGGGCTCGGCCGCCGGCGGTCGCGGCAGCAGCAGCCGCGACTTGATCTCCATCAGCATCGCCGCCATCACCAGGTACTCGGCGGCCAGCTCCAGGTTCTTGCTGCGCATGATGTCGACGTACTCGAGGTACTGGCGCGTGAGCGGCGCCATCGGGATGTCGAGGATGTCGAGGTTTTCCTTGCGGATGAGGTAGAGCAGCAGGTCGAGCGGGCCCTCGAAGGCCTCCAGCACCACCTCGAGGGCGTCGGGCGGGATGTACAGGTCGTGCGGGAGCTCGATGACCGGCTCGCCGTAGAGCTTGGCGACGGGCTGGCTGACTGGATGATTCGAGGAAGCGTTCAGCGGCACCACGTTCATGGATACGATAATCCCATAGCTTCGCGCACTTCGCGCATGGTTTCCGCCGCCAGGCGCTTCGCGCGGTCGCAGCCGTCGGCGATGATGTTTTTTACCAACGTCGGGTCGTCGAGGTAGGTCCGGGCGCGCTCGCGCATGGGCGCGAGCTCCTTATTGATCGCTTCGATGACCGGCTGCTTGCAGTCGAGGCAGCCGATGCCCGCGGTGGTGCAGCCCTGGTGCACCCACTGCTTGGTCGCCTCGTTCGAGTACACGAGGTGCAGCGACCAGACCGGGCATTTCTCGGGCGTGCCGGGGTCAGTGCGCTTCACCCGCGCCGGATCGGTCGGCATGGTCCTCACCTTCTTCGCCACCGACTCCGGCTCCTCGCGCAGCGCGATGGTGTTGCCATAGGACTTGGACATCTTCTGACCGTCGAGGCCGGGCATCCTGGAGGCCTCGGTCAGCAGCGCTTCCGGCTCGACCAGGATCCTCTTTCCGCCGCCCTCCAGCCAACCATACAAACGCTCGCGGTCGCCGCGCGTCAGGTTCTGCTGCTCGTCGACCAGCGCCTCCGCGCGTCCCAGCGCCTCGGCCTCGCCCTGCTCCAGGAATTTGGTGCGCAACTCGGCGAGCAGCCGGGCCTTCTTCGAGCCCATCTTCTTGACCGCGGCCTTGGCCTTTTCCTCGAACCCCGGCTCCTTGCCGTACAGGTGGTTGAAGCGCCGCGCCACCTCGCGCGTGAATTCGACGTGCGGGACCTGGTCCTCACCCACCGGCACGTAGCGCGCGCGGTAGATCAGGATGTCGGCCGACTGCAGCAGCGGGTAGCCGAGGAAGCCGTAGGTCGAGAGGTCCTTCTCGGCGAGCTTCTCCTGCTGGTCCTTGTACGTCGGCACGCGCTCGAGCCAGCCGAGCGGCGTGATCATCGACAGCAGCAGATTCAGCTCGGCGTGGTCCGGGACCTGCGACTGGATGAACAGGATCGCCTGGTTGGGGTCGATGCCGGCCGCCAGCCAATCGACCACCATGTCCCAGCCGCTCTCCATGATGCTGCCGGGCTTTTCGTAGTCGGTGGTGAGCGCGTGCCAGTCGGCGACGAAGTACAGGCACAGGTATTCCGCCTGGAGCCGGACCCAGTTCTTGAGCACGCCGTGATAGTGGCCGAGGTGCAGGCTCCCGGTCGGCCGCATGCCGGACAGGACGCGCGTCTCGTACATCAGAAGACCATGGCCCGGATGATCGCGTCGGAGGCTTGGATGAGCGGCTGCAGGAGGAAGGTGAGGCCGTTGCTGGCGAGCAGCACGAGAAGGACCGGGATGCCCCACGGCTCGAGCTTCGCGTAGCGCCACGCGGCGCGGGTGGGAAGCAGGCTCACCACGATGCGCCCGCCGTCGAGCGGCAGGATCGGCAGCAGGTTGAGGAACATGAAGATGAGGTTGACCAGGATGCCGGCCTGCGACATGGCCTCCATGGCCGCGGACAAGGTGTTCTCGGGCATCAGGAGCGCGAGCTTGAGCAGCGTGACCCACGCGAGCGCCATGCCGAGATTGGCCGCCGGTCCCGCCGCGGCGACGAGCGCCATGTGCTGGCGGGGCTTGCGCAGCGCCGAGTAGTTCACCGGCACCGGCTTCGCCCAGCCGAACAGGAAGCCGTGCGTGCCGGCGAGGCTCGAGGCGAAGAGGATCAGGGCCGGAACCGCGATCGTCCCCACGGGGTCGATGTGGCGGATCGGGTTCAGGCTGATGCGCCCCTGCGCGTGCGCCGTCATGTCGCCGAAGTAGCGCGCCACGTAGCCGTGCGCCGCCTCGTGCAGCGTGATCGCGAACAGCACCGGGAGGGCGTAGATGGCGACCGTCTGGACCAGGAGATTGACGTCCATCTTTTTCCCGCAAGTCTATCAGACGGGCTGGACGGCAAACGGCGCGAGCGATCCCCTTCCCACGCGCACCACCTGCGGCTCGGCTTTCGTCAGATCGATCACCGTGGAAGGCTCTACGCCGCAGGGTCCGCCGTCAACGATGACGTCGAGCGCGCTTTCGAGGCGCGCGCGGATTTCCTCCGCGTCGGCAAGCGGCGCCTCGTCGCCGGCCACGGTGAGCGTCGCCGAGAGCATCGGCGCATCGAGCTCGGCGAGCAGCGCGTGCGCCGCCGGATGGCCCGGCATGCGCACGCCGATCGTCTTGCGGCTCGTCGCGCGCCGCGGCACCTGGCGGCGGGCCGGCAGGATGAAGGTGTAGCTTCCGGGCGTCGCGCTCTTCAGCAGGCGAAAGCGCGCGTCGTCCACGGTGGCATAGGCCGAGATCTCGGAGAGGTCGCGGCACATGAGCGTGAGACGGTGCCGCTCGTCCACGCCGCGAATCCGGCGCAGCCGCTCGAGCGCGGTGGTGGCGCCGAGGTCGCAACCGAGCGCGTAGCAAGAATCGGTGGGATAGGCGATCAGGCCGCCCCGCTTCACGGCCTCGGCCGCGAGGCGGATCAGCCGCTTCTGCGGATGCGTCGGATGGACCGAGAGAAACTGGGTCATTCGGCGAGGAAATCTTCGATCAGCCGCGCCACTTCCTCCGGCTGATCGTGATGCAGCATGTGGCCCGCGTCTTGCACCGTAACGTATTTGAGATTCTTGAAGCAGTTCCTGCGTTCCGCATGCTGCGTCGCGGTCAGTCCCAACCGCTTCATGGTGTCGGACTCGGCCGCGTCGACCCAAAGCACCGGCGCGCTCGTCTCGCGCCAGCAGGCCTGCACTTCCTCGATGCGGTAAAGAAGGGGATTCACGATCTTGTGCGCCGGATCGCCTCGCAGCACGACGCTCCCGCCCTCCTCCTTGCCCCAGTGGCGGGCGAGAAAGTCGGCCTTTCGCCGTGTCAACCTGGGATTGCCCTCGCGCAGGCGCTTGGCCAGCGAGTCGAAATCCTGGTAGGGGCGCAGCGTCGGCCGTTCGTGCAGCTCGTTCAACCAGCGCGCGTAGCGCTTCGGCGCCTGCTCCGGCCGGGTCGGCGCCATGCCGAAGCCTTCCAGGTTCACGAGCCTCGCCACGCGCTGCGGCCGGATGCCGGCATAGAGCGCCGCCACGTTCCCGCCGAGGCTGTGTCCTACCAAATTGACAGCATCCTGGGCGGAAAAGCGCTCCAGGATGCTATCCAGATCCGCAAGGTAGTCCGGAAACCAGTACGAATCGGACTTTCCCCATTCGGTAAGCCCGTAGCCGCGCCAGTCGGGCGCGTAGACGTCCCAGGGGCCGCGAAGCGCGTCGACCACGAACTGGAACGACGCCGAAACGTCCATCCAGCCGTGCAGCAGAAACATCTTCGGCGCGCCCGGGTGAGCGGATAGCGCCGGCCAGCGGCGCACGTGGTAGCGCAGGCCGCGGATGGCAAGGAAAAGCGATTCGCTTTCTCTCAATGCAGGAACCCGAACTCGACCTGCGGGCGCCGGCCGCCGACGAGGTCGGCAAGCGCGGCTCCGGAGCCGCAGGCGAGCGTCCAGCCGAGCGTGCCGTGGCCGGTGTTGAGGAACAGATTGGAGAGCCGCGTCCTGCCGACGATCGGCACGTTGGCCGGCGTCGCGGGCCGCAGCCCTGCCCAGCTCTCGTAGGCGAGGACGCTGCGCAATGCCGGGAACAGGCTCACCACCCGCCGCGCGATGGCGGCGCAGCGCACCGGGCTCACGGTGGTGTCGTAGCCGGTGAGCTCGGCCGTGCCGGCGGCGCGCAGCCGGTTGCCCAGGCGCGAAATCACGATCTTGTGGGCTTCGTCGGTCAGGCTGACCGTCGGAGCCGCTTGGCGGTGCTCGGGTCCAAGCCCAAGCGTGATCGAATAGCCCTTCAGCGGGTACACCGGAATGCGCACCCCGAGCGGCTGGAGCAGGAGCGGGCTGTAGCTGCCGAGCGCGACGACATAGGCATCGGCGCGCAGGTGCCGGTCGCCATCTTCTTCCACGAGCTTGACGCCGGTCACCGTCTCGCCGGCCGTGTCGATCGCCCGGACCGCGCTGTCGTAGCGGAAGCGCACGCCGCGGCGCGCGGCGAGGCGCGCGAGCTCCTCGGTGAAACGCCGCGCGTCGCCCGACTCGTCGCGCGGCGTGTAGATTCCGCCGGTCACCGGGACCTCGGACTCGCGCAGCGCGGGCTCGAGGGCGAGGCATTCGGGAGCCGATTTCACCTGGCGCTCGACGCCGAGCGCGCGCGCCGCTTCCGCGGCGCGCGCCAGCGCCTCGAAATCGTGGCCGTCGGTGGCGAAGTGCAGGATGCCGCGGCTCAGCTCGTCGTAGCGCAACCCGGTCTTCTCGCGCAGCGCGCGCAGGCAGTCGCGACTGTACTGGGCGAGGCCGGCGAGCGCGCGGGTGTTGCGCTCGAAGCGGCCCGGCAGGCATTCGAGAACGAAGCGCAGGCCCCACATCCACTGCGCCCAGTCGCGGCGCGGCCGGAAGAGGAGCGGCGCGTCCTCGTGCCCCAGCCAGCCCAGGATCTTGGGCAGCACCGACGGTTTCGCCCACGGCTCGGCGTGGCCGGCCGAGATCTGGCCGCCGTTCGCGAACGAGGTCTCCATGGCGGCGCGCGGCTGGCGCTCGACCACGCTCACCTCGTGGCCCGCCTCCGCAAGGTACCAGGCGCTGGCCACGCCGACCACGCCGGCGCCGAGAACGAGCACTTTCACTCGATTATCATAGCGCCATGCCTCTTTTCGCCATCGGCGGGCGCCGCCCCGAGCTGCGCGGCGCGCACCACTTCATCGCGCACGACGCGACCCTCGTGGGCAGCATCGTGCTCGAGGACAACGTCAACGTCTGGTTCCAGAGCGTCATCCGCGCCGACAACGACCAGGTGACCATCGGCGAGGGCTGCAACATCCAGGACGGCTCGGTGCTGCACGTCGATCCCGGCTTTCCGATGACGCTCGGGCGCCGCGTAAGCATCGGCCACAAGGTGATGCTGCACGGCTGCACCATCGGCGAGGGCTCGCTCGTCGGCATCAACAGCGTGGTGATGAACGGCGCGCGCATCGGCCGCAGCGCGCTGATCGGCGCCAACACGCTCATCGCCGAGGGCAAGGAGATTCCCGACGGCGTGCTGGTGCTCGGCTCGCCGGGAAAGGTCGTGCGCGAGCTCAGGCGGGAGGAAAAGGATTTCCTGCTGACGATCGCGCAGGGCTACGTCGACCGCTCGCGCCTTTACACCACCACGCTGAAACAAATCTAGTTACTTCGGCGCCATCCGGATGGCGCCATCGAGCCTGATCGTCTCCGCGTTCAGCATCTCGATCTCGACGATCGCCTTCACCATCTGCGCGTATTCCGCAGGGCGTCCCAGGCGCGAGGGGAACGGCACCTGCTTGCCGAGCGAGTCCTGCGCGTCCTTCGGCAGGCCGGCCAGCATCGGCGTCTCGAAAATGCCCGGCGCGATCGAGCACACCCGGATGCCGTTGCGCGAGAGGTCGCGCGCGATGGGCAGCGTCATGCCGACGATGGCGCCCTTGGAGGCCGAGTAGGCGGCCTGGCCGATCTGGCCGTCGAAGGCGGCAACCGAGGCCGTGTTGACGATCACGCCGCGCTCGCCGCCGGCGTTGGGCGAAGCCTTGGCCATGGCGTCCGCGGCGAGGCGGGTCATGTTGAACGTCCCTATGACGTTCACATTGACAACCCGAATGAAACGTTGCAGATCGTGTGGGGCCTCCTTGCCGAGCGTGCGCTCGGCGAGCGCGATGCCGGCGCAGTTGACGAGCACATGGAGTCCGCCGAATTCCTTCAGTGCCAGCGCGACCGCGGCCTTGCCGTCGGCCTCCGAGGCGACATCGCACTTGATGAAGCGCCCGTTCAGCTCGCGCGCCAGCTTCTCGCCCGGCTCGATCTGCAGGTCTGCGATCACCACCTTGGCGCCGTTCTCGGCCGCCATGCGCGCGGTGGCTCCGCCGAGGCCCGAGGCGCCGCCGGTCACCAGGAATACGCTGCTCTTGATCTGCATGAAAGACCCCCTTGGAAATCGGGAATAAGGTAATTCGTCCGGAAGGCGCTCGGAATTCAAAGATAATTCTACCCGCCATGCATCTGGGCTTCGGCATCCGCTTCGGCGATTTGTACGAGCGCGAAGGACTCGCGCGCGTCGACGCCGCGTTCCTGGACTTTCTCGCGCAGGGCGACGCCGCCCTGCGCGATCGCCTCGTGGCGGCCCGGGCAAATCCTCCCGCGGCGCCGAAGGAAGAGTCGGATCTCCTGATCGCGGCCGCGCCGCACGTCGAGGATTTCATCGCGCGGCTTTTCGGCATCGAGGCCGAGGCGCAAGCGCTTGCCGCGAAGCATCACGAGCTTGCCCCGCTCTACTCGGTGAAGCGTCTCTTCGTGCAGCGGCGCGCGATGCACAAGGTCAAGCCCGAAGAGATCCAGAACTTCGACGCGGACGCTGCGGCCCGGACCTTGTTTGGAGGGGAATTCACCGAGCTTGATTTCGCCTGCAAGGTCACGCAGTGGATGAAGAACGAGGCGGCCGATGCGCCCCAGCTCGAGGCGGCCGCACGCTATGCCGCCTGGGCGGCAACCACGCCGCAGGGCAAGGCAAAGCATCGCCACGGCGTGCTCTTCAAGGCGCCGCGCAAGCTCGACTACATGCGTCTGGTGCCCGTGCACACGACCAACGAAAAAGGGTTTGGCGAACATCGCCTGGAGCATCTGCGCGAACGGCAGGGGTTCGAGCTGACCGACCGCGGCACCGACCTCGTCGGCGCGCTGGACGAGACGAACTACTGCATCTGGTGCCACGAACAGGGCAAGGATTCGTGCTCAAAAGGCTTGAAGGAGAAACCTCCTTCAACGGAATTCAAGAAAACCGTGTTCGCCGTGCCGCTGAATGGCTGCCCGCTCGAAGAGAAGATCTCCGAGTTCCAGATGGTCAAGTCGCGCGGCCAGCCGCTTGCCGCGCTCGGCATCATCGCCGTGGACAATCCGATGGTCGCGGGCACCGGGCACCGCATCTGCAACGACTGCATGAAGTCCTGCATCTACCAGAAGCAGGACCCGGTCAACATCCCGCAGGCCGAGACGCGCACGCTGAAGGACGTCCTCGAGCTGCCGTGGGGGTTCGAGATCTATTCGCTCCTCACGCGCTGGAACCCCTTCGACCTGCGCCGCCCCTACCCCAAGGCGGCGAGCGGCAAGCGCGTCCTCGTCGTCGGCCTCGGGCCGGCGGGCTTCACCGTGGCGCACCACCTGATGAACGACGGCCACACGGTCGTGGGAATCGACGGGCTGAAGATCGAGCCGCTCGATCCGGCGCTCTCCGGCGTGGACCCGCTCGGCAACCGGACTGCCTTCCATCCCATAAGAGATATTCGCGAGCTGCAGGAAAACCTGAGCCAGCGGGTGATGGCCGGGTTCGGCGGCGTGGCGGAGTACGGCATCACGGTGCGCTGGGACAAGAATTTCCTCAAGATCATCCGGCTCCTGCTCGAGCGGCGGCGCCAGTTCGCCATGTTCGGCGGCGTGCGCTTCGGCGGCACGCTCACGATCGACGAGGCTTTCGCCGACGGCTTCGACCACATCGCGCTCTGCGCCGGCGCCGGCCGTCCCACGGTGCTCGAGATCCCGAACGGCTTCGCGCGCGGCGTGCGCGCCGCCTCGGACTTCCTCATGGCGCTGCAGCTCACCGGCGCCGCCAAGCGCGAGTCGATCGCCAACCTGCAGATCCGCCTGCCGATCGTGGTGATCGGCGGCGGCCTCACCGCGATCGACACCGCGACCGAGTCGCTCGCCTACTACGCCATTCAGGTCGAGAAATTCCTCGCGCGCTACGAGGTGCTCGAGGAAAGGCCGTTCTGGAACGCCGAGGAGCAGGCGATCGCGCAGGAATTCATCGCCCATGCTCGCGCCCTTCGCTCCGCTTCTCCTTCGGAACGTCTTTCCCTGTTGAAATCCTGGGGCGGTTCCACCATCGCCTATCGCCGCAGGATGATCGACAGCCCCTCCTACACGTTGAACCACGAAGAGGTGGAAAAGGCGCTCGAGGAAGGCATCACCTTCGCCGAGGGCTTGTCGCCGACCCGGATCGAGGTCGACGAGTTCGGTCACGCGAAAGCGGTGCAGTTTTTGAATTCAGAAAAAACTCCAGTAACGCTTCCTGCACGGTCGGTGCTTATCGCCGCCGGCACGCAGCCCAACACGGTGCTGGCGCGCGAGGAAGGCGTGAGCCTCGCGCTCGACGGCAAGTACTTCCAGGCCTGCGACGAAAACGGCGCGCCGGTGAAGCCCGAGCGCCATGCGGCCAAGCCGAAGCACGTCGCGGTGCTGCTGCATCGCCGTCCCGACGGACGTTTCATGAGCTTCTTTGGCGACCTGCACCCTTCGTATTTCGGCAACGTCGTGAAGGCGATGGGCAGCGCCAAGCAGGGTTTCCCCGTCGTCAGCAGAGTACTTTCACAAAAAGATCCTTCATCGTCCCTGGACGACGCGCAATTTCTCTCGCGGCTCAACCGCGACCTGCGCGCGGTAGTGCACGAGGTGCGCCGGCTTACTCCGCGCATCGTCGAGGTGGTGCTGCGTGCGCCGGTTGCCGCCCGCCGGTTCAATCCCGGCCAGTTCTATCGCATGCAGAACTTCGAGACTCTGGCGCTGAAGCTGCCGGGCACCACTTTGGCGATGGAGGGCCTCGCCCTTACCGGTGCGTGGGTCGACCGCGACAAGGGGCTGATCTCAGTCATAGCGCTCGAGATGGGCGGCTCGGCCGACCTCCTCGCCTACCTGCGTCCGGGCGAGCCGGTAGTGCTGATGGGACCCACCGGCACCCCGACCGAGATCCGGGGCGACGAGACGGTGGTGCTCGCCGGCGGCGGTCTCGGCAACGCGGTGCTTTTCTCCATCGGGCGCGCGCTGCGCGCCGCGGGAAGCAAGGTGATCTACTTCGCCGGCTACAAGTCGATGGGCGACCGCTATCGCATCGACGACATCGAAGCGTCCTCCGACGTGGTGATCTGGTGCTGCGACGAGGCGCCCGGCTTCGCGCCGCGCCGGCCGCAGGACCGCGCCTTCGTCGGCAACATCGTGCAGGCGATGCACGCCTACGCCACCGGCGATCTCGGCAGGCAGGAAATCCCGTTCTCGGACGCTGACCGGATCATCGCCATCGGCTCGGACAGGATGATGGCCGCGGTGGCGCTGGCCCGCCACGGCTTGCTGAGCCCTTACCTTAAGAAGACTCATGTCGCCATCGGCTCCATCAACTCGCCGATGCAGTGCATGATGAAGGAGATCTGCGCGCAGTGCCTGCAGCCGCACGTCGACCCGGTGACCGGAAGCACGAGCTACGTCTTCTCCTGCTTCAACCAGGACCAGCCGCTCGACCAGGTCGACTTCGCCGCCCTCGCCCAGCGCCTCGCGCAGAACGGCGTGCAGGAAAAGCTCACCGCGCTCTGGATCGGTCGCTGCCTCAAACTCTTGCCACCTCCCGCCGAACGCAAAGCCGCCTGACTGTCAGCGGCGGCCGGTCACAGGCTTGTGGTAAGCATAGAAGACATCATCGCGGACCCAACCGAGCGATGCATAGAGTGATTGCGCGGGTAGATTAGTCTTTGCAGTTGCGAGATCCATTCGCGCAAACCCGTTTCGTGCCGCGTGCTCTTCTGCCGCCAGGAGCAACGCTCTGCCTGCGCCGGTTTTTCGCGCCTCGGGCCGAACGAACAGGTCATACAGAGCGTAGATCGGTGCAGTCGCGACCGAGCAAAACGTCGGGTACAACTGGCAGAAACCGATGACCTGGCGGTCTTTGTTTTCCGCGACGATGATAACGGACTCGTTCTTTTGAAT
>DATLUZ010000256.1:0-16396 GCA_035577785.1 Burkholderiales bacterium
TTTGCCTTCTTCTAGCCGCGCCCCACGAACGGCATCTTGGTGGCCATGATGGTCATGAACTGCACGTTGACGTCGAGCGGCAGGTTGGCCATGTGCAGCACCGCGTCGCCGACGTGCTTCACGTCCATCAGCGGCTCGGGCTTGATCGAGCCGTCGGCCTGCGGCACGCCGTTCGCCATGCGCGCGGCGAGCTCGGTGAGCGCGTTGCCGATGTCGATCTGGCTGGCGGTGATGTCGTTCTTGCGGCCGTCGAGCGAGATGCACTTGGTGAGGCCGGTGACGGCGTGCTTGGTGGAGGTGTAGGCGACCGACATCGGCCGCGGCGCGTGCGCCGAGATGGAGCCGTTGTTGATGATGCGCCCGCCCCTGGGGTTCTGCGCCTTCATGATGCGGATCGCCTCCTGGGTGCACATGAACATCGCCACCAGGTTGATGTTCACCACCTCGCGGAACTTCTCGATCGGCAGGTCCTCCATCGGCACCGCGGGGGCGCCCATGCCGGCGTTATTGAAGAGGACGTCGAGCCTGCCCCATTTGGATCGTATTTCATTAAAAACACTTTTGACTTCGGCATCTTTGGTGAGATCGGCCGGCAGCACCATGGCGCGCTCCTTCGCGCCGGACTCGGCGGCCGTCTTCTCCAGCATGTCCTTGCGGCGGCCGACCAGGCCTACGCTGTAGCCGTCCTTGAGCATGGCCAGCGCGGCGGACTTTCCGATGCCGGACCCGGCGCCCGTGACGATCGCAACCCTCATGGTTTTCTCCTCGAGACTGGTTCGCGGGAATGGTAAATGAGAAAAATAGGGTCTGTCCCGGTCTGTCCCTATTTTTGGTATTTCCGCAGGAAATCCAGGAGCACGTCGTTGAAGCGCTCCGGCTGCTCCAGGTTCGAGAGATGACCGCAGTCCGCGATCACCACGAGTTTCGCGCCCGGGATGCGCCGCGCCATGCGCTCGGCGAGCTCGGGCGGATAGACGCGGTCCTCGTCGCCGGTGATGACCAGCGTGGGCACGGCGAGCTTCTCGAGCGGCGCGGCGCGGTCCTGCGCCACCGAGGCCTCGAGCGTCTTGCGGTAGGAGTCGTTGCGCAGGGCGTGGAAGCTCGCGAGCAGCGCGGCGTGGGCGCCGGGGCGGGCGCGGCTGCCGAGGAGGCGCGCCGCCGATTCGGCGCTGCGGTGCTCGCGCTCCTCGACGAACTTCAGGACCTCCTCCGGAGAAAGCGCGTCGAAGCCCGGGCTGGTGTTGGCGAGCGTCAGGCTGCGCACGCGGCCCGGGTGCGCGAGGGCGAAGTTGCGCGCGATGCGCCCGCCCATCGACAGGCCGACCAGATCTGCTTTGTCACTGCCGAGATGGTCCAGGACTCGGACGAGGTCGGAAGTGAAATCCTCGAACTGCAGCGCGCCTTCGTAGTCGTCGGAATCGCCGTAGCCGCGCGCGTCCCAGGCCGCGGCGGTGAAGCCGTTTTGCGAGAAGAACGCGAGCTGGTGCTGCCAGTGGTTGCGGTTGCCGCCGATGCCGTGCAGGAAGAGCACGAGCGGTCCGCGCCCCGCGCTCGCCACCGCGATGCGCGGCTTGCCCGGGACGAGCGTGGTCCAGGGCGTCATTCGGCCTTCGCGCCGGAGATCTTCACCGCGCGAGCGCGGCTTGCGCTGTCTTTGCGGATGTACGCCGCGAAGGCCTCGGGGCTGCTTCCGACGACCTCGTAGCCGCGGTCGATCAGCTGCTTCTGCCGGAACTCCGGGTCCTGCAGCAGCTTGGAGCTGTCCTGGTAAAGGCGCGCGATGGCCTCCCGCGGCGCGCCCGCCGGCAGGAAGAGGCCGAACCAGGCGTGGGTCTCGACCTCGGGATAGCCCAGCTCGGCGAACGTCGGCACCTGAGGAAAGAGCGGCGAGCGCTGCGCGCCGCCGATCGCCAGCGCCTTGATGCGCCCCGCCTTGAGCGGGCCGCTCGAGGTGGCGATGCCGGCGAAGGTGAGCTGGACCTCGCCGGCGATCACGGCGGGGACCGCGAGGGAAATGCCCTTGTAAGGGACGTGAACCAAATCGATGCCCGCGGCGTGCTTGAGCATCTCGCCGGCGAGGTGCGGCTGGCTGCCGCTGCCGTAGGATGCGTAGTTGATGCTGCCGGGCTTGGCCTTGGCCGCTGCGATCAGCCCCTTCAAGTCGTTGAAGGGCGTAGCGGGATGAGCAACCAGGAGCTGCTGCAGGAGCACGAGCATGGTCACCGGAGCGAAGTCGCGCTGCGTGTCGAACGGCAGGCTGGCGTAGAGGTGAGGGTTGATCGAGAACGTCGCGTCCGTCGTCATGAGAACGGTGTAGCCGTCCGGCGCGCTCTTCGCCACCGCGTCGGCCGCCACGATGGTGTTTGCTCCGGGCTTGTTTTCGACGACGACCGGCTGGCCCCAGACGCGGCCGAGCCGCTCGGCGAGCTGCCGCGCCATCACGTCGATGCCGCCTCCGGCGGGATAGGCGACGACGATGCGCACCGGCTTCGCCGGCCACGGCTGCGCGGGCGCCGCGCCCGGCAGCAGGGCGCAGACGAGGGCGAGGGCTCGGAGGAAGCGTGTGCCCGGTCCGGATGGCATCAGGACCCGAATGATAGTGGATCGACTGGGGGACTAATCGCGGCTGCGGATGTAGCGGCGCACCACCTCGTACTCCGCGTCGTTCGCGACAACGAACGGGATGAAGTGCCCTCGCTCGATGATTTTTCTTCCCTCCTCGGTATTCGGCCAGTCGAGAATGGTCGTGAGCATCACCGCACGGTCTTTCGCCGGCACCCGATTGTGCACGGCGAACAACGCGGGAGGGATGCTTGCGGTCTTGTGCAGGATGCGAAAGCGCTCGGTTGTCTGCCTTTCCTTCTCGATGGTGCGCAGCGCCCCCTCCGCCATGCCGCAGGCATCCGCAGCGCCGATGGCCACGCTCTGAAGGCAGGCGAAGTGATTTTTCCCGTAGTAGCGTTTGACACCGGTTTCCGGATCGATCCCGGCCTCGCGCAGCGCCATGCTGGTGAGGTGGGATACAGCGGCATCCATCGGCGGGTTGGCAATGGTCCTGCCCTCCAGGTCCTTGAAAGCCTTGAGGGCGCTGTCCTGGCGGACCACGATCACTGCATCGAGACGCTCAGCGCGTCGCGCCAGCGGCAAATATCCGTACTTGTCATGGGCATCGACATAGTCGAAGGGCTGTACGAAGCTGATGTCGTAAGTTTGCTGGCGCAGCTCGTCGCGGAAGCTCGGATAGTCCGCTTTCGAGCTGAGCCGAACTTGCCGTCCCAGCTTTGCCGAAAGGTCCGCTGCGATCGGGCCGTAGAGCTCGTGGATCCGCGTCAACGGCAGGTAAGGCAGGATGCCGAGGTCGTAAGGCTTTTCCGCGGCACTCGCCTGGGGGGCGGCGAAGGCGATCGCGCCAGCGCAAAGGAGCCGGGATGCGAGGCGGAGCGCCATGGCGATGCTCAAAACTCCGTGTGCTGGCGCCGATCGCGGGTGCGGCGGCGCATGCCGGCGCGGCGGTCTTCGAGCTCGCGTCTCTCCGTGGAGGTGGTGTCAGCCGCGTTGCGGCGCTCTTCGCCCTCGCGCCGGTCCGGAATCCGGCGGTCTTCGCCGCTGCGGCGGTCGACGAGCCCGACCTTGCGGCCGGCCTTGGCCGTCGCCAGCCAGCGGATGCCTTCCGGATCGATGTAGTAGCACTCGGAGAAATCGATCACCAGCTCGTCCAGCCGATCGATCGCGCGGTGGTAGGCCGCCTCGATGATCGGCAGCGAGCCGTAGTAGATGTTGCCGCGGATCTTGAGCACGTTGCCGCGCAGGCTGATGTTCGGATGCGCCTGCTCCCACTTCGAGTACGCGATCGCCAGGATCGAGCCGACCATGACGGCGCCGAACAGATCGAGGAACAGCACCGAGAGAAAGGAGGCGGTGAACACGACTGCTTCACGGCGGTTCTGCAGGTGCGGCTTGATGTCCTCCCAGTTGATCATGTTGGCGCCGAGAAGCATGATCGTCGCGGCCATCGCGGGCATGGGAATGACCGCGATGAAGTCGGCGAGAAACAGCACCATCAAGAGCAGGAAAAGCGCCGAGGCGATGCTGGTGAGACGGCTCTGACCGCCCATCTTGTACACCAGCCACATGCGGTTGAAGGACGCGCACGTGGGCAACGAGGAGAGGAAAGGCAGCAGGCAGTTGGAGATCGCATCCGAGAGGATGCCCTTGCGGGCGTCGGTAAAGCCGCCGATCTTGCGGTTCATCCTGCGCATCGCGGCCACGGTCTGGAAAAGACCGAGCAGCGCCAGGGTCAGGGCGCCGGGCAGGAGCAAGATGATGTCCGACATCGCCTCCTGATTGAACAGCGGCAGCGACGGGAAGACCAGGCCGATGGAAGAGAGGTTGCCGATCTGCTCGATCATCGTGTTGGACAGGCCGTGCACGCGGTTCAGGTAAGTGGAGTACGCGGTGCCGGCCGCGACGCCGATCAGGATGGCCCAGTTGCGCACCGCGTCGAACTGGCGCGCGGCGAGGCTCGCGACCAGGGTGATCAGTCCGATCTGGACGGCGTACAGGTTGCCGATCTCGAGCACTGCCTGGAGCGATTGCCACGCGATCCACAGCGGCCATTCCACTTCGGTGTTGATCGGCAGGCCGGCGAAGCTCGTCAGCGACTTGAAGATCAGGAACAGGCCGATGCCGCAGATGAGGCCGTTGATGATCGGCTCGTTCACCAGGTCGAGCATCCGGCCGAGCGGGCGGATCAGGTAGAACAGGAGCTGGATGACGCCCGCGATGAGAATCAGGGTCAGCGCATACCCGATGTAGTCCGAACCGAACGGCGGCGCGATGGGGAGCAGCGTCACTCCGATAGCGGCGGACATCGTGGTATTGGGACCGCCGGAGAACACGCGGGCGGGGTTGAGCAGCGCCGTGGACAGCACCCCCCAGATGGCGGCGTAGAGGCCGAAGTGCGGCGGCAGCCCGGCCAGCGTGGTGGAGAACGCGATCGCCTGCGGCAGGGTGACCACGGCGAGCGTCAGCCCGACGAGGGCATTGCGGCGCAGGGCAGGCAGAATTCGAGGCAACGCGGCGGCGACGGTGCTCATCGGCGCCCTAGTCCTCCGTTTGAAGCGCAGGCTGCAGTGCAGGGCGATTTGCGCCGCCGAGAGACTCGGCGTACTGCGTCAAGGGCGGCATCACGGTCATCATCAGCCGCTGCCACGCGGCTACCAGCGGGCCCTGCTTGTCCCCGGCCGGGCGCGGCAGCGTGCTGATGTAGTAGCCGATATCGCGGCAGGACTGGTTGTCGAGGCTGCCCTCTTCGCCGAGCGGCATGTTGCGGCAGATGAAGCCGGGCATCACCGTGTTGACGCGGTGGAAATTCATGCGCGCGTCCAGGGTGAAGGAATTGGGTCCGGCCAGCGCCGGGTAGATCACCTTGCCGTTTACCTCGGTGCCGAACCCCTGCGGACCATGGCAGCGCGCGCATTTCTGCCGGTAGAGATGCGCGCCGCGAACGTAGTCGTCGCCGCGCCGCAGCGTCGCGGAGGCCGGGATCTCGTCGACGCCCTGCTCGGCGTAATGCTTGCCGATCTTCAGATCCAGGGCCGCGCTCAGGAAGCGGCTATACGCGGTCACGTCGCGCAGCAGGTCGTCGGCCGCATTCGGCTTGAAGCCGTTCGACGAATTGATGTAGCACTGCATCTGGCGCAGCTCGTACGGCAGAAGCAGGCCGGTGAAGCGGTCGTACATGTCGGCCATGACCCAGGACGCTGCGAGGCCGTTGGAGCCGACGAGGCGGTTGCCCGCCGCATCCTGCTTGTCGCCCACGCCCTGGTGGCAGTGATCGCAGCTCGCGTACTTGCCGCGCATGAACCGGCCCGAGTTCCAGCGCTCGCGCGCGGCATCCTTGGCAAGCTGGCCCTGCGTGTCGTCGACGATGTTGCAGCCGCGCTGGATCGCGCGCACGTCGTCCGCTGAGTAGCCGCGAATTCCCTTTGCGGCGCCCATCGTCCGAAGCACATAGGGCGAGCGGTAGTCCGCACCGGGCTCAAGCGCATAGCTTTCGAGCTTGGCCTTGCAGCCCGGCGTGAGCTCCACGGCCGCTGCCCGGATCTCATCGCGCTCCGCGTGCTTCTTCAGCGCGACCAGATAGAGGCCGCCCAGGACCGACACAATGACGCCGAGCCTCAGGAGCTTTGCTGGCAGGGTCGCCATCGGGTTAGCTTCCCCCTCGGCGTGCGCCTTCGCCGAGCTGCAGATGATGCGCGACGCTTCGCGCAAGAATGCGCAGGTCGCGGACCGCCGGATCGTAGAGCGTGGGCACGAACCCGTCCATGTGTTCGGCGTAGCAGCGCATCACGCTCTCTTCGAACGACAGCCGTCGTCCCAGCTTCGAGTCGAACCTGTCCGAGTTGACGAAGGCATAGGCCATGTCCTCCGGGGTATGGCAGGCGGCGCACGAGTTCACCGCGTCGCCCGCGGTCTTGCGCGTGAAGCGCCAGCCGTACCGATGCGTGAAGTAGAAGAGGTTGTAGCCGTTCTGGGCAGCGCGGACGAAATAGCTGTCCTCGCCGAAGCTGTCGAGCCCGTAGGCGTCGCGAAACCGGTCCCAGCCGGGCGCGGATTTCACCTGCGAATGAAACCTGGCGATGCCCGAGCCGACATGGGCCCAGAGCACGAAGCCGACGACGAGAATCACCGCGCCAAGGGGCTTGATCAGCGGCACGAAGCGCGTCGGCCAGCGGCCTGGTCCTGCCGCGATGTCCTTGCCATCCTCCCCCTTTGCCCGATCCATTTCGACTGTTGCCCTTGTTCAGCGCCGCGCCACGTCTCCCGGGCCCATCACCGCCCGCACGATCTTTCGATGCGGATCATAGTCCTTATCTTCGGCCTTCCCAATCCCGGTCAGAGCGGCCTCCTTGAGCGCTTTCTGGCCCGCCTCGCTGCTCTTCAGGTTCACCAGGATAGACTGGATCGATGCGCGCAGCTTCGCCGGCATGTCGCGTTTCACGGCGATGGGCAGCTGGAGCAAGGGCGGCGAAATCGCGAGCGTGGTGAGCTCGTCCGTGCGGATGGAGTTTTTCACGACGGGCAAATCCAGGACACCGTCGCCCGCGCCCGCCGCATCGGCCTGGCGAAAGTGTAGCGCGAGCACGCAATTGGGGGGATTCAGCGCAAACGCCGATTTGAAATCGTCCTTCTTCAGCCCCGCCTGGAGCATGAGGTAGACGTTCGCAATGTAGCTGATCATGGCATCCTCGCCGCCGCCGAACAGGACCATGCGGCCCCTCAGCTGGGCAAGCTCGGTGATGCCGCTGTCCTTTCGGACATACACCGCGCCGGAGATGGTGCTCTTGCCGGACTCTTCGATATGCGCGATCACCTGATAGCTCTGCGCCGAACGGATGTAGTGGTACTGGTTGTAGTGGACGATATCGTAGCGGCGCGCGGTCACGCCGCGCCAGAACGACTCGAAATCTCTGGACGTGACCAGCCTGACCGGACGGCCGAGCTGCGCGCTCAAATGCTCCGCCATGGGGGTGAACATCCGGGTGGTCTCGGCGGCGTTGCGGCGCGGGAAAACGCCCAGGACTAAAGCATCGTCGGTCGCATCGTCGGTCGCATGAGCGAGCGGCGCCAGCGCCGCGGTGGCGGCGATCAGGTACAGCAGGCGGAGGATTTTCACTGTCGGCTGGTTCTCAAGTTGCCCCCCGGCCGGTGAATGAAGGACAGGCTGCCGGCGTCACCCTTCGCTTGGCGCTCTTTCAGGTAGCCGCGGTACGAGTCCTCGTTCATCGGCTTGGCGACGAGGTAGCCCTGCGCGAAGTCGCAGCCCTGCGCAGTGAGGAAGTCGAGCTGGGAATGATGCTCGACGCCTTCGGCGAGCACGCGCAGGTCGAGGCCCTTCGCCATCGCGAGGATCGCCTTGACCAGCGACACGTCGTCGGGGTTGCCCGGCAGCCCGGCGACGAAGCTGCGGTCGATCTTCAGGACATCGAAGCGGAAGCGCTTGAGGTAGCTGAGCGACGAGTAGCCGGTGCCGAAGTCGTCGAGGGCGAGCTTCACGCCGAGCGCGCGCAAGGCGGCGAGCTCCTCGGCGACCTGGTGATGGTCGTCGAGCAGCACGCTCTCCGTGATCTCGAACTCGAGCGCGTGCGCCGGAATGCGGTAGGCCGTCATCAGCTCGGCGAGGCGCCTGGAGAAGCGCTTGCGGAACTGGATGCGCGACACGTTGATCGCCACGAAGCCGGGGTTGAGCCCCGCGTCGTGCCAGGCGCGCCAGCAGCGGCACGCCTGCTTCAGCACCCAGTCACCGATGCCGACGATCTGGCCGGTCGCCTCGGCGAGCGGGATGAAGTCGGCCGGGCTGACCAGGCCCTTCTCGGAGCGGTGCCAGCGCAGCAACGCTTCCGCGCCGCGGTGGCGCGGGCCCGCGGTGTCGACGATCGGCTGGAAGTGCAGCGCCAGCTGCCCGAGCTCGATGGCGACGTTCAGGTCCTGCTCCATCTGCATGCGCTCGCGCAGGCGGATGTTCATCTCCTCGGTGAAGAAGATGGCCGAGCCCTCCTGCGCGGCTTTCGCCTGGTACATGGCGTTGTCCGCGTTCGCCATCAGTATCTCCACGCTGTCGCCGTTGTCCGGGTAGATCGCGATGCCGACGCTGCAGTGGATCACCACCTTGCGCCCGTTCAGCTCGCGCGGCTCGGACACCGAATGCAGCAGCCGCTCGGCGATCTTCTCGACCTCGACCTCGTTCCCCACGTCGGGGACCAGGATCAGGAACTCGTCCCCGCCCAGGCGCGCCACGGTGTCGGCCTCGCGCATGCTCACCTGGAGCCGCGCGCCGATGGCGACGAGGAGCTCGTCGCCGACCGCGTGGCCGAGGGTGTCGTTCACGCTCTTGAAGTTGTCGAGGTCGATGAACAGCACCGCGAAGCGCCGCCCGCTGCGCCGCGCGCGATTGATCTCGAGATTGATCCGGTCGAACGCCATCATCCGGTTGGGCAGGCCGGTGAGCGAGTCGAAGTTCGCTTGGCGGTGCAGCTTCGCCTGCTCCTCCTTCACTTCCTGGGCCATGGCGTTGAAGGCCTGCGCGAGCTGGCCGAGCTCGTCGGCGGTCTTGACTTCCACCGCCGTGTAACGACCGCGGCCGACCTCGCGCGAGGCGGAGATCAGGCGGCGGATGGGGAAGAGCACGTTGAAGCGGAACGCGCCGTAGATCGCCGCGCTGAGAAAGAGCACGATCGCGCTCATCACCACCGCCTGGATCACCACCTGGCGCTGCAGCTGGCTCTGCAGCGATTCGCGGCTGATGCCGACCAGGAAGTGGCCTAGCAGCACGTTGTTGTGGGTGATCGGATATTCGAGCCGGATCAGGTCCTCGACCCCCTCGCGCTTCTTGATCAGCTCGGTGATCTCGACCGAGGCGCCCTGGCGCGCGCGCTTCTTGATGTAGGGGTCGGCGCTGTCGACGTGGTAGCTGATCGGCACGCCCTGCGGGGTCAGGATCGCGCCGTAGGCGACATCGGGCTGCGAGGACACTTCGCGCGTGTAGTCGTTCAGCAGCAGGAAGTCGAAGCCGAGAATCGCCTCGGGGCTGATGAGCGAGACCAGCCTTCCCAGGGCGCGGCCGCGCTCGAGCAACTGCTGCTCGTGCAGGCGCGTCGACGTGCCGAGGAAGTAAAGCGTGTTCGCCGCCATGGTGCAAAGAAGGATCACCAGGACAGTGATGGTGAACTTCCCGCTCAGCCCAAGCCGCATCACGCCCGCCCGGCTTTCCCAGAGGATCGGTGCAACAAGCTACCTCGCTCGGGCGCGGCGGACATCGCGCCGGCCTCGTTGTGTACCTCTATCCCAGGGGCTCCCATGCGCACCCTTGTTCTCGTTATGAGACGACCCCCGTAGTTTAATCGCGCGGAGCGCCGCGCGCTCCGTAAACAACCGAAAACAGAGAATTTCCGGACGGTCGGCGCGATTTCGTTGCGCCGGCCCCTCATGTGCAGGATTTCACGTCGGCCGTGGAAGACCGTTTCGTTCTAGCACTTCAGCGCGCGGGGCGATTTCGCGTATCTTTGGGCCCCATGTTCCTGAACATGAAGCTCCTGTCCCACCACGGCCTGAACGGCTTCGGCGGGATGGGCGAGGGCATGTCGATGCAACTCGCCCGGGACGGCCGCCGGATCCTCTGGCTCGCGCACGAAAGCGCGCCCAAGAATTTCACGGCGGTCGACGTCAGCGATCCACGCGCGCCCAAGGTGGTGGTGCAGACCGACCTGCCGCACGCGCAGATGCGCTCCAATTCGCTCGAGGTCGCGGGCGACCTGATGGCGGTCGCCTACCAGGTGACCAAGTTCGGCCTGAAGCCCGCCGGGTTCGAGCTGTTCGACGTGAGCAAGCCCGAGGCGCCGCGCTCGATCTCGTTCTTCGACGCCTCCGGTCCGCATTCGCGCGGCTGCCACCAGCTCTGGTTCGTGGACGGCAAGACCGTCCACATGGCCTGCGCCGACCCCGAGCAGAAGCCGCGCAATCCCAAGGACGACCAGGTCTACCGCATCGTCGACGTCAGCACGCCGACCAAGCCTCGCGCCGTGGGCCGCTGGCACCTTCCCGGCACGATGGAAGGCGACGACGCACCGCCGCCGGAGCGCCTGCCGGGGAAATTCGACGCCGGCTTCCGCGCCCACAACACCAACGTCTATCCCCAGCGCCCCGACCGCTGCTACCTCGGCTACATCGACGGCGGCATCATGGTGATCGACATCTCGGACCAGAGCCGGCCGAAGCTCGTTTCGCGCTGGACCAACTCTCCGCCCTACAACGGCTTCAACCACACCGTCCTGCCGCTCTTCGAGCGCGGGCTCATCGTGGTGAGCGACGAGTCGGTGAAGGACAACGCGGGCGACTGGCCGAAGCTCGTCTGGATTCTCGACGGGCGCGACGAGCGTCACCTGGTGAGCATCGGCACGCTGCCGATGCCGCCGGTCGACGCTTTCAAGGCACGCGGCGGGCGCTATGGCGCTCACAACCTGCACGAGAATCCGCCGGTGCCGGGCGCCTGGAAATCCGAGAACGTCGTCCTGGGCACCTTCTTCAACGGCGGGGTGCGCGCCTACGACATCTCCGACCCGTATTCGCCGCGGGAGATCGCCTACTTCGTGCCGGAGGCGCCCGAGGGCTCGAAGATCGGCGCGGTGCAGATCAACGACGTTTTCGTCGACGACCGCGGCATCGTCTTCACCGTGGACCGGCACAACGGCGGGCTCTACGCCCTCGAAATGAAGGTGTGATTCCGGACGGACGCACGCCCGTCTTCGTCGTCACCGGGTTCCTCGGCAGCGGCAAGACCACTCTGGTCAACGAGCTGGTGAAAAAGCTGGGAGAAACCCTGGTGATCGTCAACGAGTTCGGCGAGGTGCCGGTGGACCATCACCTCCTGCAGGTCGCCGAGGAAAGGGCCGTGGCGCTGCCCAACGGCTGCCTGTGCTGCCACCTGCGCGGCGACCTCGAGGAGACCCTGATCGGCGCGGCGATGCGCCGCCGCCGCGGCGAGATCGCCGGCTTCGACCGCGTCATCGTCGAGACGAGCGGCCTCGCCGACCCGGGGCCGGTGGCGCAGACGCTCTACGCCGACCGCGCGCTCGAGCGCGATTTCAAGCTCGGCCCGATCGTCACCGTGGTCGACGCCTCGGAGGCCGGCAATCGCAATCTCGGCCTGAGCATCGCCAAGTCCCAGATCGCCGCGGCCGATGTCGTGGTGCTCTCCAAAACAGATCTTTCCCACGATGCTTCAGGCATAGAAGACGAAATACGCGAACTGAATGCTCATGCCCGTCGCGTCCGTGCGCGCTTCGGCGACGTCGATCCCGCCCTTCTCGAAAAATCAGGGACGGACCCGGTTTTCTCTTCGGTCGCGCATCACGACCACGGCTTCCACAGCTTCGTTCTCGAGTTCGACCGCCCGCCGCGGAAGGATCTGCTCGAGCGCTTTCTCGCGCTCCTGGTCGAGCTGCGCGGCGCCGACCTTCTCCGGGTGAAGGGCATCGTCGCGCTCGCCGACGGCGAACATGTTGCGGTGCAAGGCGTGCGCCACGTATTCGACCGGCTGCGGCCGATCGCCAATCGGCCGGCGAGCGGCCTGGTCTTCATCACCCAGAACATGGCCAAGCACGACGTAGTGGCGCTCTGGCAAGCGATGTCCTCCTTGGAGGGAAGTGCATGAATCGCCTCTTTCTGCTGTCAGCGACGTTGTGTTCGGCACTTTGTTTTTCCTCCGTTTGGGGGCAAAGCGATTACCCCAACAAGCCCGTGCGCATGGTGGTCGGCTTCGCCGCCGGAGGGATCTCCGACGTGCTCGGCCGGGCCATCGCGATCCCGCTCTCGAAGCAGCTCGGCCAGCAGGTCATCGTCGAGAACAAGCCCGGCGCAGGCACGACGATCGCGGGCGACTTCGTCGCAAAGTCGGCCCCGGACGGCTACAACATCTGGCTGCAGGACATCACCACGCACGCCATCAACAACACGCTCTACCCGAAGCTGCCCTACGACTCGACGAAGGACTTCAGCTTCGTGGCGATGGTCGCCTCCACGCCGCTCATGCTGGTCGTGCACCCGAGCACGCAGGCGGCGAGCGTGCGGGAGCTGATCGGGCTCCTGAAGGCGAATCCCGGCAAGCTTTCGTACGGCTCGTCCGGCAACGGGACCATCGTGCATCTCTCGGGCGAGATGCTGAAAGCCGCCGCCGGCGTCGACGTGCTCCATGTCCCCTACAAAGGCAGCAACCCGGCGACGCAGGCGATCCTCGGCGGCGAGGTGACGTTCGTGTTCTCGACCATGCCGCCGGCGATCTCGAATTCGAAGGCCGGCAAGCTGCGCGCACTGGCCGTGACCACGCCCAAGCGCGTGGCCGCGGCCCCCGAGGTGCCGACGATGATCGAGGCCGGGCTGCCGAACTTCGAGATCGTGCTCTATTCGGGCATTCTCGGCCCCAGGGGAATGGACCGCGCGCTCGTGCGCAGGCTGAACGCCGAGTTCGCGAAAGCGGTCGAGTCGCCCGAGATGAAGCAGGTATGGCAGAACCTCGGCGCCGACCCGATCGTGATGACGCCCGAGGCGTTCGAGGCCGCGACGGCGCGCGAGATCGCGAAGCTGGCTCCCGTGGTCAAGGCGTCGGGGGCAAAGCTCGAGTGAGGCTGCTGCCGCAGCACTCGCGCTACGACTTTCGACCGCTTCCCGAACGCAAGCCTTACGCCTGGCCGCTCGGCAGGCGGCTCGCGTTCACGGTCACGACCAACATCGAGTGGTTCGCTTTCGGCACGGGGCTCGGCCACGACCCGGCGAAGACCGGCGAGCCGCAGACTCATCGCAACTACGCCTGGCGCGACTACGGCAACCGGATCGGCGTGTGGCGCCTGTTCGAGCTGCTCGACGAGCTTGGCCTGCCGGCGGGGCATTGCACCAACAGCCTGGTCTACGACTATGCGCCGCAAATCACCGATGCAATCCGCGGGCGCGGCGACGAGCTGATCGCCCACGGCCGCAGCAACGCCGAGAACCTGCTCGGCCTCTGGCAACCCGACGAAGAGCGGATGCTGCGCGAAGTCACCGAGACCATCCGGCGTCGCGAGGGCCGAGCGCCCGCGGGCTGGTTCGGCGCCGGGGCCTACGAGAGCGCGCACACGCCCGATCTTCTCAAGGAGCTCGGTTACCGCTACCTCATGGACTGGCCGATGGACGACCAGCCGGTGTGGCTGGCCACGCGCTCGGGCCCGCTCCTCTCGGTTCCTTACCCGATCGAAACCGACGACGCGCAAGCCATCATCCATCGCAAGTGGTCGGCGGCGACGTTCGCCGACGCCGTGGTCGACCAGTTCGACGAGATGCTGGCGCAATCCGAGCGCCATGCGCTCGTCATGAACGTCTCGCTCCATCCGTATGTCTTCGGCCAGCCGTTTCGCCTGCGGCGCCTGCGCAGCGCGCTCGCCCACTGCCAGAAGCGCCCGGGCGTCTGGTACTGTAGGCCCGGAGAAATCGCAGAGCACTGTTACTCACTCGGAGAACGCGTTACATGAAGCGTCGGTTCAAGAAAACCCTGGCGTTGATCGCCTTGGTGCCGATTTTGGGATGGGGGCAAGACTATCCCTCGCGGCCGATTCGCGTCGTGGTGCCGTACTCAGCCGGAGGTTCCTCCGACGGACCGATGCGCGTGATCGCGCAGGAGATGTCGAAGCAGCTCGGCCAGCAGATGGTGGTCGAGAACAAGCCCGGGCAGGGCGCGATGCTTGGCAGCGCCGAGGTGGTGAAGGCGCCGCCCGACGGCTACACGCTGCTCCTCGCCTCCAATCCGAACGCGATCAGCGCTTCGCTGTACTCCAGGCTGACGCACGACCCGGTCGAGGATTTCGCGCCTATCTCGCTCCTCGCGAGCGAGCAGGCGGTGCTGCTCGTGAATCCGTCGATTCCCGCGAAGAACCTGCAGGAGTTCATCGCCTACGTGAAGCAGCGTCCGGGAAAGCTCGATTACTCCTCCTCCGGCAACGGCAGCGCCCAGCATCTCTTCATGGCGATGTTCCTCTCGATGACCGGACTGCAGATGAACCACATCCCTTACAAGGGCAGCGCGCAGGCGGTGACCGACCTCCTCGGGGGCCAGGTGGCCGCTGCGATGCCGGGCCTCGCCGCGATGCGCGGGCACATCCGCGAGGGCAGGGCGCGCGCGCTCGCCGTCACGGGCGCGAAGCGCGCCGGCGCCGCTCCGGAGATTCCCACCATGATCGAATCGGGCCTGAAGGGGTACGAGCTCTACGTGTGGATGGGCATCCTCGCGCCGAAGGGAACCCCGGCCGCGGTGATCGATCGCCTGCACCGCGAGTTCACCACGGCGCTGCGCGCGCCCGCGGTGAAGACGTTCATGGACGGCGCCGCGATCGAGGCGGTGGGCTCCACGCCCGCCGAGTTCGGCGCATTCTTCCGGGAGGAGAAAGCGCGCTGGGCGAAGATCATCAGGGAAACCGGTGCCCGCATCGACTGAGTTTGTCCGCGCGGGGAACTGGGTCTTCGGGACCGGGCTGCGCGACACCGATCCCGAAAGCTTGTTTCGTCATATCAACAGCGAGCTTCACCGGTTGGGAAGCTCGATGTCCCTCGTGGCGAGGCTGGACCAGTACTACCCGGACGCACGCGCCGTCGCGCCTTACCATGCGGCGCGCAAGCAGGTGTTCGACCGCCGCCAGGTCGCGCCGAGCACCTCGGTCATCGTGAGCGGCCTGCAGGACCCGCAGGCCGGGTTCGACGTTCAGGTCATGGCGGCGACCTCCGCGAGCGGTCTCGTGCTCGAGGAGATCGGCGCCGGCCTCAGCCGGCCCGAAACATCGGGCTACGCGCCGTGCCTGCGGGTAGGCGACCTGGTTTTCGTGGCCGGACAGCTCGCGCGCGACGGCACCGGCGCGGTCGTCGCGTACGGCACTGCGGACGAGACCGCCTACATCTTCCACCGGCGGCTGTTGCCGGCACTGGAAGCTGCGGACAGCGGCCCGGAGCTGGTCCTCAAGGCGCAGGTCTATCTGAGCGGGAACGAAGACCTGGACCGCTTCCACACGGTCTGGCAGAACCTGTTTCAAGGCCTGGCCCCGCCGACCACCGTGGTGGCGGTGCGCTATCCCGCGTTTCTCACTACCGAGGCGACTGTCGAGGTCAACCTGATCGCGGCGCGCCGCTCCGCCCGCAGCCGCGTTCGCCATATCGAGCGTGGCGACGTCCGCGCGCGTATGCTGGATGGCCTGCTCTTGGTCGGGGGCGTGGACGGGGCCGATCTGGACGAGGTGGTGCACAAGGCGAGGCCGGTCTTCGCCGAGGCCGGAAGCGATGTCTCGAACGTGGTGAGGGCGCTCGTATTTCACCCCGGACACGGCGGCCTCGCCGGCGCAAGACTGCCGTTTCGCTTCACCGCCGTCGAGGTGCGGGCCGGGTTAACCGTCGATCTCTGGGGCTACGCGCCGAAACCATGAAGGAAAAGCCGCTTCTTCCGCAGCACAGCCGATACGACTACGTTCCGCTCATCGAGCGCAAGGACTACAGCTGGCCGGACGGCAAGCGCCTCGCCTTTGCGCTCACTCCCAACATCGAGTGGTTCGCCTTCGGCGCGGGGCTCGGCCACGACCCGGCGAAGACCGGCGAGCCGCAGACGCACCGCAACTACTCATGGCGCGACTACGGCAACCGCATCGGCGTGTGGCGGCTGTTCGACCTGTTCGACGAGCTCAAGCTGCCCGCGGCCCACAACGCCAACTCGCTCCTCTACGAGTACGCGCCGCAGATCATGGACGCGATCCGAAAGCGCGGCGACGAGGTCGTGGGCCACGGCCGGACCAATGCCGAGAACCTGCGCGGCCTGTGGCAGCCCGACGAG
>DATLUZ010000257.1:0-15882 GCA_035577785.1 Burkholderiales bacterium
ATCCGTGCGCTGATCGCGGAGGCCGGCGTGCCGCCCGAGCTGATGGAGCTCGAGATCACCGAGAGCCACCTGATGCACGACCCGGCGCAGGCAATCCACGCCATGCGCACGCTGCGCGACGAAGGCGTGCGCATCGCGATCGACGACTTCGGCACCGGCTACTCGAGCCTCGCCTACCTCACGCGCTTCCCGGTGGCCGCGCTCAAGATCGACCGCTCGTTCGTCGCCGGCATTGGGCGCGAGGCGAGCGACGCCGCCATCGTGCGCACCATCATCGAGATGGCGCGCAGCCTCGGCTCGACGGTGATCGCCGAGGGCGTCGAGACCCAGGCGCAGGTCGGCTTCCTGCGCCGCTTCGGCTGCCACCAGGCGCAGGGCTTCTTCTTCGCCCCGCCGATGGCGATCGGCGACTTCATCCAGCTCATCTGCTCGGACAACGTCGCCCCGCCGCGGAAAAAGTTCGTCAGCGCGCGCTGATTTCGGACTTGAGTGCCTTGATCTCTGCCGGGGCCGCAGTGTCCTCGTCAAACGGCCGCCCGGCCTTGCGGTACCAGTAGCGCGCGTTCGAGCGGTCGCCTTCCATGATGTGCACGATCCCGTGCGCCCAGCAGAAGAGGCGCGACTCCTCGTCCTCCTGGACGATCGCGTGCGCCGCCTGCCAGTCGCCGTTCTCCAGATGGGTCAGCGCCCGCCTCAGATCGCCCTTTGGTTTTTCCTGGCTCAATCTAAGCGTGCTCCCGAGATCTCGACCAGTTTGCGCATGCGCTCGGATTCCGTCACGACGAAGCGCGCGAACTCCTCGGGCGAATCGGCCACCACGGTGAGGCCGAGCTCGCCGAATCGCTCGGCGAGCCGAGGATCGTGCAGCGCCCGGGCGAATTCGGCGTTCAGCTTGCTTACCACCGGCCTGGCGGTCGCCGCCGGCACGGCGAAGCCGTACCACACGCCGATGTCGAAGCCAGGCACGCCGGACTCGTCCGCGGTTGGCACCTCCGGCGCCTGCGGATGCCGCTTCAGCGCCGTCACCGCCACGGCCTTGAGGCGGCCCGAGCGTACGTGCGTGATGACATTGGAAAAGTTGTCGCACATCAGCGGCACGCGCCCCGCGAGCACGTCCTGCAGCGCGGGCGCGGGACCCTTGTACGGTACGTGCAGCATGTCCACCTTGGCGCTGGTCTTGAGCAGCTCGCCGCACAGATGTCCGGTCGTGCCGTTGCCGCCGGAAGCGAACGCGAGCGCACCGGGCTTCGCCTTCGCGAGCGCGAGCACATCGCCGATCGTCTTCACCGGCGTGTCGGGATGCGCGACCCACATGTTCGGCGTGGCCGCGGCGTTGATGACCGGCGTCAGGTCCTTCTGCGGGTCGTAGGTGAGCTGCTTGTAGAGCCAGCGGTTGGTGGCGAGGATCGCCGAGGGCGCCGTCAGCACCTGGTGGCCGCTCGCATCGCCGTGCGCGACGAGCGCCGCGCCGAGGTTGCCGCTGGCGCCTGGCCGGTTATCCACGACCACAGGGACGCCCATGGACTGCGAAAGCGCCGGCGCGAGCGCGCGCGGAATGAGGTCCGAGGTGCTTCCGGGCGGGAAGGGCACGACGATCGTGATTGCGCGAGTTGGAAATGGCTGCGCAAACACCAACAACGGATAAAGAAACAAGACAAGCGCTAGGCGCATGCGTACTTTTGCAGGCTCGCGATCATCGAGGTCCGCAGCATGTACTCGCGCGCGAGCCGCGGGTCGGCCGCGGTGCGCGTCATCAGCGCTTTCCAGCGCTGGTGCTCTTCGGGGTCCTTCGCCTCCAGGTTCCGCTTGTTGGCGATTGTAATCGTGTTGACGTACTCGAGCGCCACCGGCCGGCGCTGGCGCTCGTAGCGGTCGAGCTCGTCCTCGGCGGCGCGCCCCGCGATCACCGCCGCGAGCTTTTCCGCGAGGTTGAAGGCGTCGTGGATGCCGCCGTTCATGCCCATGCCGCCGAGCGGATTGTTGAGGTGCGCGGCGTCGCCGGCGAGAAAGCAGCGTCCCTTGCGGTAGCTCTGCGCCACGCGCTGGTGTACCGAATACAGCGTGCGATGCCTCACCTCGTATTGTGAGGGTGAGGGATGAACCCGTCGCAGCCGCCGCTGGACGGATTCGTCCGACAGCGCCGCCTCGTCTTTTTCTTCCTCGGGCACGGGAAACATCGCGCGCCACACGCCCGGCACTCGCAGGAGGAAGAACCATTCCTCCGGGTCGGCGAAATAGGCGACGTCGCACAGCCCCGGCGTGGCGGCGGCGAAGTCGAACGGCGTGCTCGCGACGAGGAAGCGCTCGGGCCAGGTAAAGCCCTCGAGCGCGATGCCGAGCGCCTCGCGCACGCGGCTGCGGCCACCGTCCGCGCCGATCACCCAATCTGCCTTGATTTCCCTTGTCCCATTCACGAGCACAGTGACCGAAGCTGCGTCCTGGCGCACGTCGGTCACCTGGCAGCCGAATTCGATGCGCGCCTTGGTCGCGAGGCGCTCCGCGAGCACCTGGTTCAGCCTGTACTGCTCGCACTGCACCCGGTAGGGATGGCCGGTCTCCTCGCCGATCACGCCGAAGTCGAGCTCCGCCACCCATCCGGCGCGGTCGCGGTACTGCAGCAGCGGCGCGACGCGGCCCATCTCGATCAGACGTTGCGTCGCGCCCAGCCGCGCCAGCATGTCGAGCGTCGGCGGCTGGAAGGTGGAAGCGCGCAGGTTCTCCGGCAGGCTCGGCTCGGCCTCGAGCACCCTTACCGGCACGCCGGCATCGGCGAGCACGTTTGCCGCGCAAAGGCCCACCGGCCCGGCACCCGCGATCAGGACCATGAACCATGATCCCGTTCAGTGAAGGGCGATTCCAGGGCCAGGCCCCGAAAAGCGGCATAGCCGAGCAGCAGTGCGACGCCGTAGACGATCGTTACGCCGAACCTCTGGGGATGCGACAGGGGGTCGAGCAGCCGCTCGACGATGTCGGCAAGCAGGAATCCGCACCAGCCGAGGAGCGCCCCGAACAGCAGCAGCCGTTTCATGAACGGGCTCATCAAGCGCATGTTGGTCGAGCGTCCGACGCTTGGCAATCGCAGGCTGGCGCAACGCGCTAATATCAGCGCGGCGTCATCTTTCCTCCGGAAGGCCATTTTTATGAAGCCCAAGCAACACCTGGAATTCGTGAACGTCGACCTCGATTCCGGCTGGGAGCGGCCGCCGGGCTATCCGCCGGGGTTCTGGCAGAAGATCCTCGCCTCGGACCTCGACGAGGTGCAAAAGCGCGGCAGCCGCACGCGGCTTCTCAAGATCGAGGCCGGCGCCTTCTCCACCGAGCCCTTCGTCCACGACCACTGGGAGGAGGTCTACGTGGTGCAGGGTGATCTCGTGGTGGGGAACGACAAGCAGGGCAAGGGAGGGGAGCAATCCTTCGCCCCGACGTACGCCTGCCGCCCGCCCGGCGTGCACCACGGGCCGTTCACTTCGCGCAACGGCTGCGTCCTCCACGAGATCCACTACTATGAGACGTCGGGGAAAAAGTAGGTGCTGAAGAGCGGCTCAGAACACCTCGAATCGCTGCGCGACGGGCGGGTCGTCTACATCGGCTCGGAGCGAGTCGGGGACGTCACCGCGCATCCGGCGTTTCGCAACGCCGCCCGCACGGTCGCCGGCATCTACGACATGAAGCTCGCGCAGAAAGAGGCGATGAGCTTCGAGGAGGACGGGGAGCGCTATTCGATCTACTTCCTGAAGCCGAAGACGCGCGAGGACCTGGCGCGCCGCAGCCGCGGCCATCGCCTGATCGCGGAGCTGACCTACGGCATGTTCGGGCGCTCGCCCGACCACGTCGCGAGCTTCGTCACCGGCATGGCGATGAAGCCGGATGAACTAAGACCACCGCATGCCCACGCGGCCCATCTTCTTTCTTTTTACGACGAAATAAGAAAAGCCGACACGTACGTCGTCTACGCCGTCGTCCCGCCGCAGGCGGCGCGCAACCCGGAGTTCTACAGCCGCCAGAACATTCCCGTCCCGGCGCTCCAGGTAGTGCGCGAGGAGGACGACGGCCTGGTCATCTCGGGAATGAAGCTGCTCGCCACCGGCGCGGTGCTCGCGAACGAAGTGTGGCTCGGCAACGTGATCCCGCTCGCGCCCGACCAGAAGAAGCAGGCGATCACCTGCTCGCTGCCGATGAACGCGAAGGGGCTGTCGCTCTGGTCGCGCAAGCCCTTCGAGCGCGAGGCGAAGAGCGAGTTCGACGCGCCGCTCGCCTGGCGCTACGACGAGACCGACAGCATGGTGATGTGCGACCAGGTCAAGGTGCCCTGGGAGCGCGTGTTCGTGCACGACGACGCGCTCCTCTCGCGCGACGTCTACGTCAAGACGCCGAGCCACTGCTTCGGCAACCACCAGTCGAACGTGCGCTTCTGGGCCAAGATGCGCCTGATTCTCGGCCTGTGCAGCAAGATCGCGCATTCGACCGGCGCGATCGAAGTCCCCGCGGTGAAAGAAGTGCTGGGCCACATGTCCGCGGTCGAGGGCTGCATCGCCGGCATGGTCCACGGCCAGATCGAGGCGCTCGAGCGCTGGCCCGAAGGTTACGTCTGCTTCAACCGGCGCATGATGTACGCCGCCCTCGAGTGGTGCACGCAGAACTACTCGACCTTCATCGACCGGCTCCGCGAGCTCTGCGGCGGCGGCGTGTTCCAGATGCCCGCCGACATCTCCGTCACCGGGGACAAGCACCTCGCGCGCCAGTTCGACGCCTACTTCCAGACTCCGCAGGGTGGCGCCGTCGACCGGATGAAGCTCTTCAAGCTCGCCTGGGACCTCGTCGGCTCGGAGTTCGCCGGCCGCCACCTGCAGTACGAGAAGTTCTACGCCGGCGCCTCGTTCATCGTGCGAAACCATGCCTACCGCGAGACCCCGTGGGGCGAGTATCACGGCATCGTCGATGGGCTGATGTCCAGTTACGATATTCCCCGCTGAGCAGTTGCGTCTGCGCATCGATCTTTCTACGATGGAGTGGAGGGGAGGTGCGCGATGAGTCCAACGATCGTGGTGGCCACGCTGCTGGCCGGCGCGGCGATGCTTCCTGGGTACGCGAACGCACAAGACCTTTTCCGGGTTACCCTGCTCGGAACGGGTACGCCAACGGCGAGGCTGGATAGACTCGGACCGGCGACCCTGGTAGAGGCCGGCAACGAAAAGCTCCTGTTCGACGCGGGGCGCGGCATACCGATCCGGCTCGCGCAGACACAGATCCCGGTGGCGCGACTCGATGCGGTCTTCATCACGCACTACCACTCCGATCATGTGAGCGGCATCCCGGACGTTTGGCTCACGGGCTGGCTGCCTGGAGCCGGCGCGCGGGCCCGGCCGTTCCGCGTGATCGGCCCGACCGGCGCCAGGGAGCTGATGAGCAACCTGGAGAAAGCCTACGCTGCGGACGTGCGCATCCGTATCGCCGACCAGAAGCTCGACCCTGCGGGCGCCAGGATCGTAGTGGAGGAGTTCGCATCGGATGGCGTCGTCTACGAGCGCGGCGGCGTGCGTGTAACCGCTTTCGAAGTCGATCACGGCGATGAGATCAAGCCCGCGTTCGGTTATCGGATCGACTATAAGGGCAGGTCGGCCCTGCTCTCTGGGGATACGCGTTTCAGCGAAAATCTGATCCGCAACGGTATGGGCGTGGACCTGCTGGTGCATGCGATCGCTGGGGCCAAGCCCGAGCTGCTGCAAGACCCCGTGATCCGGCTGATCCTCGATCACCATACGCTGCCGCCGCAGGCCGCGACCGTGTTCAACAGGACCAAGCCCAAGCTGGCGGTATACACGCACATCGTCCAGCAGCGCACGGCCACCGTCTCACCGCCTACCGTGGAGGAGATCGTCGCGGAGACCCGCAAGACCTATTCCGGGCCATTGCAGGTCGGGCAGGACCTGATGAGCTTCGACATCATCGATGCTGGAGTGAAAGTGAACCATCCGCCGCAATAGGCGGCCAGCGGATGCAATACGACATCGTGATCCGGGGCGGATCGGTCTTCGACGGGAGTGGCGGCGCGGGCAAGCGGACGGACCTCGCCGTCCGGGACGGGAAAATCGCGGCGATGGGCGATCTCGCCGGCGCTCAGGCGCGGAAGGTGATCGACGCCGCCGGGCTCGCGGTCGCGCCCGGCTTCATCGACATCAAGACGCACTCGGACTTCACGCTGCCGATCAATCCCAAGGCCGAAAGCAAGGTGCGCCAAGGCGTGACGAGCGAGATCATCGGGCACTGCGGCTTTTCGGTCGCGCCATGCCTGCCGGGAAAAGTCGATCTGCTGCGCGACTATCTGAGCCCGAGCGCGCCGTGGCTGCCTTTCCGGCAAATGCGCTTCGCCGAGTACCTCGATACATTTCCTCCTGCCTCCGTCAACGCCGGCATGCTGGTGGGGCACAACACGCTGCGCCTCATGGTGATGGGCATGGAGCGACGCGCGCCGACCGCGCCGGAGCTCGGGCAAATGATGGAGCTGCTCGAGGAAGGGCTCGACGCGGGCGCGCTCGGCCTGTCCTCGGGGCTGTTCACTTCGCCGGGCGCCTATGCCGACCGGGTGGAAATGCTCGCGCTCGGCGCGGTGTTGAAGCGCTACAACGCCGGCTACTTCACGCATCTGCGGGACGAGTCGAACCGGGTGATCGACGCGGTCGAGGAAGCGATCGAGCTCGGCGAGCGCTGCGGCGTGCACGTCCAGATCGTGCACTTCAAGTGCTCGGGCACGGACAGCTGGGGCAAGGTCGCGCAGGTGCTGGCAATCGTCCATGCCGCGCGCGAGCGCGGCGTGGAGATCGACCTCGACGCCTATCCCTACACGGCGGGCAGCAATCCGCTCAAGAACATCCTGCCGCAATGGGTCCAGGCGGGAGGTATCGAGGCGATGCTCGAGCGCCTCACCAGCCAGGAGACGCGCGAGCGCATCCGCCGCGACATCGCGGCGGGCGGCCTGAACAACTGGGGCCGGATTCAGGACTGGGACTGCGTGCGAATCTCGATTTCACCTCACCGCCCACGCGACTGCGGCCGCACCATCGGCGAGATCGCCGCCGCGCGACGGAACCATCCGGTCGATGCCCTGTGCGACTTCCTCGTCGAGGATCGCGGCGCGACCCGCGTGCTCGTGACTTCGATTTCCGAGGACGACGTGCGCGCGCTGGTGCGCTCGCCCGAAGTGCTCGTCGGCTCGGACGGCAACTGCGTCGCCACCTACGGCATCGTCAGCCAGGGCATGCCGCACCCGCGCTTCTACGGCACCTTTCCCCGCGTGATCGGCCGCTACGTCGGGGAGCAGAAGGTCCTTTCCCTCGAGACCGCCGTGTCCAAGATGACCGGCGCAACCGCCAAGGCTCTCAGGCTCCGCGACCGCGGCCTCCTGCGCGAGGGCTACCGCGCCGATGTCGTGCTGTTCGATCCGGCCGACTTCACCGACCGCGCGACCTACGACCATCCGCACCAGTACCCGAGCGGGGAGCGCACGACCGTCATCGTCAACGGGACGTTCGTGGTCGAAAACGCAACCCATACCGGCAGCACCCCGGGTGTTGTCTTGCGCCGGCGCTTGGATGGAAGCGTCGGTTGAACAATAATGAGGCGAGGGAACCTGGGAAGATGAGAACCGAACGCGCGATCGGGATGCTTTTGCTGTTCCTATGGGTCTGGAGCAGCGCGTTCGCGCAAGGCTGGCCGTCGAAGCCCGTGCGCATGGTGGTGCCGTTCGCGCCCGGGGGCGTCACCGACTCGACCGCGCGCGTCGTCTCGGTCAAGATCCAGCAAGCGATCGGGCAGCCGGTAGTGGTCGACAATCGCACCGGCGCGGGCGGGGTGATCGCCACCGAGCACGTCGCGAGATCGGCGCCGGACGGCTACACGATCCTCATGGCCTCTGCGGCGCCGCAGACGCTGCTCCAGTTCCTGCAGAAGACAGGCTACGACGGTCTCAAGGATTTCGCGCCGGTCACGCTGGTGAACACGTTCCCGATCGTGCTGATGGTGCATCCGTCGGTGCCGGCGGACAACGTGCGCGAGCTCATCGCGCTGGCCAAGGCGCAGCCGGGGAAGCTGAATTTCGCGGGCGCCGGCGGGCTCACGCAGTTCGCGGGCGAGATCTTCAAATACATGGCCGGCGTCGACATGGTCTACATACCGTACAAGGGCGGTGCGCCGGCCGCAGCCGCGGCGGCAGCCGGCGACGCGCAGGTCACCTTCGCGAATTACTCGGACGCGCTGGTGCACATGAAATCGGGCAGGCTGCGCGCGCTCGGCATGACTTCGGCCCGGCGCTTTCCGCAATCGCCCGAGGTGCCGACGATCGCCGAAGGCGGCATTCCCGGGTACCAGGTCGATTCGTGGAACGGCCTCCTGGCGCCCGCGGGCACGCCGCCCGAGGCGGTGAACCGCATCGCCGCGGCGGTGCAAAAGGCTTTCAAGGACCCCGCGACGAGAAAGCGCCTGGAAGAGATGGGCACCGAGCCGGTCGGCGACACGCCGGCGCAGTTCCAGAGCTTCCTGCAGGCGGAAGTGGCCAAGTGGGGCGGCTTCGTCCGACAGTCGGGCATCAAGGTGGAGCAGTGAAGCCCGAGACGCCGCCGGTGCTCTCCACCGGCTTCAGGGAGGCCGTGGCGCGGTTGCGCGCGGCGGGCCGCGTCCGCACCCTCAACCGCGAGGCCGATCCGGATTACGAGATCGCGTCGATCATGAAGCGGCTCGACGGCGCCGAGGCGCTGTTCTTCCCGAAGGTGAAGGGGCACGGCATGCCCGTGCTTGGCAACCTGCTGTGCAGCCAGGCGAACTGCGAGGCGGCATTCGGCGTCGGCTATCGCGAGATCCGCCAGTTCGTGGCGCGGGCGCTCGGCAACCCGATTGCGCCGCAGAGGCTGACAAGCGCGCCGTGCCAGGAGCACGTCTACAAGGAACAGCTCGACGTCGGCCGCCTGCTGCCGGTGCTGCGGCACACCGAAGCCGACAGCGGACGCTTCATCACCGCTGGAATCGTGGTGGTCCAGGATCCGGAAACCGGGGTGTACAACGCTTCATACCACCGGCTGCAGCTCCTCGGGCCGAGGCGGACCGCGGTCAAGCTCGACTTCGGCCGCCACCTGCGCCTCGCCTACGAGCGCGCGCAGAAGCTGAAGAAGGATCTCCCGATCGCGGTGTGCCTGGGCACCGATCTGGCGGTGCACTACACCGCGGCCACGATGGGCGCCCAGATGCCGGAGAGCGCGGACGAGCTCGCGGTAGCGGGGGGCCTGCGCGGCTCGCCGCTTCCGGTGGTGAAGTGCCTCAGCAACGACCTCTGGATTCCCGCCGAGACCGAGATCGTGCTCGAAGGCCGGATGCGATGGGAGGGTGCCGTCCGCGAAGGGCCGTTCGCGGAGTTCATCGGCTACCTTTCGCCCGAAGGCGACGCGCCGGTGTTCGACGTCGAGGCGCTCACGCACCGCACCGCCCCGATCTACCCGGCGATCAACGGCTACGGCCGCGAGACCGTGATGCTGCGCAAGTACGTGATGGAAGCGAGCCTGCTCAAGGCGCTGCAGGCTTCGGTGCCCATCATCGAAGACGCCGAGATGACCGCGGGCGGCCTGCACCGCTTCATCGCGATCCTGAGCGTCAAGAAGTCGAGTCCGCAGCAGGAAGGGCTGCAGCGCAACGCGATCCTCGCCGCCTTCGCCACGCTGAAGGACCTGGACCTCGTCATCGCGGTGGACGACGACATCGACATCCGCGATCCGGTCGACGTGGAATACGCCCTCGCCACGCGCATGGAAGCTTCCCGCGACCTGTTCGTGATTCCCGACGCACGCGGCCACGAGTACGTGCGCGCCGGGAACAACGGCGTCGTCTCCAAGCTCGGCATCGACGCCACCGTGCCCTTCGAAGAGAAGGCGCGCTTCAGGCGGGCGACGTTCAGGGACGTCGAAATCAGGGACGGCGACTGGCTTACGTAGAGCCGCAGCGGGTCATTCAGGCTCGATTCCCGCGGCCCTGGCGAGATCCGCGAGCATCGCGATTTCCTTGCGGGTGGACGCGGCCATCGCTGCCGGGCTGTTGCCGATCGGCGCGCCCATTCCGATCTCGAGCATCTTCTGCGCGAACTCGCTGCTGCGGATTACCTCGAGCGCCGAGGCGTTCAGGCGCTCGATGATGGCCGGCGGCGTTCTGGGCGGCGCGAGAAATCCGTACGTGATGCTCAGGGCATAGGCCTCGAGCCCGCTGGTTTCGTTCACCGAAGGCGTCTCGGGAAGCTGCGGAATACGCGCCTCGGTCGTGACAGCGAGCGCGCGCAGGCGGCTCTGCTTGATATGGGGCAGGGCGACCGGCACGCCGACGAGGGCGACCTGCACATGCCCGGCAAGCGCATCCGCCACTGCCGGAGCGCCGCCCTTGTACGGGATGTGATTGACCTTGATGGAAGCGAGCTTCATCAAGAGCTCGATGCCGAGATGGCTGCTGCTTCCCTGGCCGAACGATGCAAACGTGATGGCGCCGGGCTTGGCCCGCGCGTAAGCGACGAGCTGCGTCATGCTGGTCGCGGGGAAGGAAGGGTGCGAGACGATGACCATCGGCGAGGCGACGATCTGCGTAATCGGCTCAAAGTCCGCGATCGGGTCGAACCTCAGATTCTTGATCGTGGCCGGGAACATCGCCTGGTTGGTCATGCTCTGGACCATCAGCGTGTAGCCGTCGGGTGTCGCGCGCGCGACCAGGTCGGCGCCGATCGCGCCGCTCGCGCCACCGCGGTTGTCGATGACGAGCGGTTGCCCGAGCACTTTGGAGAGGCGTTCGGCGAACACACGGCCGAGCACGTCGGTCGGTCCTCCGGCGGGCCAGGGGATCACCAGCCTGATCGGCTTGGCCGGATAGGGCTGGGCGAAGACCGGCCAGGCCAGGAGTTGCAGGAGAAAAAGGAAGACGATGTTTCGCACCATGGCTAGTCTCCGGTGATTCTAGTCAGGCTCGAGCCGTCAGGACGTGGATTTCCTCGGGGTAGGTCACGCCGTCCCGGTCATTAAAGCTTCGCAGCGCGTGCGTCACGCTTTCGCCTATCTGCCGGCGCGACGCGTCGTGCGCGGCGGCGACGGCTTCAGCGACCGGCGTCCCCGCAAGGTGCTCGAGGACGAAGCGGTCGAGCCTCGGCAAATGAATGTTCATGCGGCTGACCTGCACGTTGACTTCAGTCAGGCCGGTCGCGATGGCGAGACGCTCCAGCTCCTCCGGTGCGGGCACGTTGCGCGAAGCGCAGAAGCGCGCGGCGGTGGTTTCGCCCGCGAATCGTGCGAGCGCTTCTGCGACGGCGCTGTTATAGATCCCGATGCCGCTCCACACGCTTAGCGCCAGGCGGCCGCCGGGCTCGAGCACGCGGCGCATTTCGCGCATCGCAAGGGGCTTGTCGGGAAAGAACTGGAATCCCTGCTGGCACAGAACGACGCTCACGGCTGCGTCCCGCAGCGGAATGGCGAGCGCGCTTCCCTCGAGCCATTCGATCGGCGCGCCCTCGGGGCGGGGAAGCGAGCGCGCGACGGCGATCATCCCGGAGTTGAGGTCGACGCCGGTGACATGACCCCGAGCCCCCGCACGCTGCGCGGCAATGCGCGTCACCACGCCGGTGCCGCAGGCGAGATCGAGAACGCGCTCGCCTTCGGCGACGCGAGCAGCGTCGACGAGCGGCGGCGCCCACGGCCCAAGGATGTGCCGCGCCACGACGCGCTCGTACAGATGGGCGGCCTCGAGCGTGATTTTGAATGGCTCGTTGATCTTCATTTCGCGCCGTGGCCGAGGCTGCGCGAGATCTGCGCAGCCGCGCGCGCCACGGCCTTGATGAGGTCGGGAGGAGGCGAGGCCGGCACGCTTTGAACCGTTCCCGCCACTGCAAGCGCGCCGGCATAGCCGCCGGCGTGGTTGCGCAGCGGTACGGCGAGGCCGTTGATTCCTGGCAGCACCTGATTCGGCGACGTCGCCCAGCCGCGCGCTCGGACCTGTGCCACCGCGCGCTCGAGGCCCGTGCGCGTGCAGACGGTTTGCGGGGTCCAGGCTTTCAGGGGTTTCGAAAGGCAGCGCCGCAGCAAGTCCTCGGGCCCGAAGGCGAGGGCGACTTTTCCGTGCGCGCTCGCATGCAGGGGCAGCACCGTGCCGGGCTGGGTGGCGAGGTTGACGACCGAAGATCCCTGCATCAGCTCGAGAATCACCACCTCCTCCTCGACGAGCGCCGACAGCGCGACCGCATGGCCGGTTTCGTCGCGCAGTCGGACCATTTCCGGGCGCGCCACGGCGAGGACGTCGAAGCGCTCCCTGAGCCGCTCGCCGAGAACGAACAGCTTGATCCCCGCCGCGTAGCGCTGGGTGGCCGGCTCCTGGCGCACGAAGTCATGGTGCGCGAGGGTCTGCAAGTGCCGGTGGAGGGTGGCCTTCGACGCTTGGAACTGCCGCGCCAGCTCGGACAGACCCATGGGCTCGGCCGAGCGCGCCAGGAACTCCAGCAAGCGCAGGGAGAGGTCTACGGTCTCGGTACCGATGCTTGCACGGTTCATCTGTTGAACCATTGGTTTACATATCGTACCGGAAGCCGGCGGCCCGTCAAGGGCGGAGAATAGCCGCCGGACCCGGACCCGGGAGAGGAGAGCCAGATGAATGCCGTCGTTCGCCTTGCCGCAGGCACAGTGTGTTGCGCTCTTTTCGCCGTGCACGCCAGCGCTCAGGGCGGCCGTGCCCCGGCCGACGCGGCGCTCACTGGCCAGGTCAGCTCTCCCGACGAAGGCCTGATGGAAGGCGTCGTCGTCAGCGCGAAAAAAGACGGCTCGACGATCACGGTCAGCGTGGTCAGCGACGCGCAGGGACGCTTTGCGTTTCCGGCCGCGAGGCTCGAGCCTGGACGCTATACGCTGAAGGCGCGCGCCGCGGGTTACGAGCTCGACGGAGCCCGCGCCGCGGACGTTCCTCCGGACGGGCAGGCCAAGGCCGACATCAAGCTCAGGAAGGCGCGCAACCTCGCCGGGCAGCTTACCAACGCCGAGTGGATGTCCAGCATGCCGGGCAGCGACGAGCAGAAGCAGTTCCTGCTCAACTGCAACGGCTGCCACACCGTCGAGCGCATCATGAAGTCGTCGTACGACGCGGACGGCTTCATGCAGATCTTCCAGCGCATGGCGGGCTACTATCCCGGCAGCACGCCGCTCAAGCCGCAACGGCTGGCCGGCACCGCGACACGCGACGTCGAGCGCGGCGGCAACGGCAGGAAGACCGCCGAATGGCTCGCCAGCGTCAACCTGAGCCAGCAGCAGACCTGGTCGTTTCCGCTGAAGACCGAGCCGCGGCTCAAGGGCAAGTCCACCCGCGTGATCTTCACCGAGTACGACCTGCCGAACCCGCTCATCCAGCCCCACGACGTGGTCCTCGATCGCGAAGGCAACGTCTGGTACTCGGACTTCGGCCAGATGTTCCTCGGCAAGATGGATCCGAAGAGCGGCGCCGTGACGCAATATCCGATCCCGGTGGTCAAGCCGGGCTGGTCGGAAGGCACCCTCGATCTCGAGATCGACCGCGACGGCAATCCCTGGATCGGCGTGATGTACCAGAGCGCCATCGCGAAGCTCGACCGCAAGACCGGCAAGTTCCAGATGTGGTCGACGCCCAAGGAGTGGGACAGCGACGCGGGCCAGCTCGGCCACCTCGCGATCCAGGGCACGCCCACGGACAACAAGGTGTGGATCAAGAACTCCGCCGGCGGCCACATCTATCGCCTCGATCTCGGCTCCAACAAGATGGAAAACCTGGGCGCCTTCAAGGACCCGAGCACCGGCAAGCGCATCGGCACCTACGGCATCCACTCGGACGCGCAGAACAACGCGTACCTGCTCGACTTCGCCGCCGGCAACATCGTCAGGATCGACGCCAAGACCACGCAGGCGACGGTGTACCCGACGCCGACGCCGAACTCGCGCCCGCGGCGCGGGCGCGTCGACCAGGAGGGCCGCTTGTGGTTCGCCGAGTACCAGGGCAACGCCATCGGCATGTTCGATCCGAAGACCGAGCGCATCACGGAGTGGAAGGTGCCGACGCCGTGGAGCGCGCCTTATGACGCCGTGGCCGGGCGCAACGGCGAGGCCTGGACCGGCTCGATGCTGACCGACCGCGTGTCGCGGCTCGACATCGAGAGCGGCCAGTACACCGAGTACATGCTGCCGCGCCCGACCAACATCCGCCGCGTCTACATGGACGACTCGAAGCGCCCCGGCACGCTGTGGATCGGCAGCAACCACGGCGCCTCGATCGTGAAGGTCGAGCCGCTCGAGTAGATGCTCAAGCTGATCGCGAGTCCCGGCGCGCGCGCCGCGCTGCTCGAGCTCGCGCCGCAGTTCGAGAAGGCGACCGGCTACAAGGTCGCGATGGACTTCGCCGTCATCGCGGTGCTGAAGCGCAGGATTGCCGCCGGCGAGGCGTTCGACGTCGTCATCCCTGGCCCGCCGGAGAGCCTCAAGCGCGCGCTGCTCGCGGCCAAGGCGCTCGGCGCGGCGGCGAGGGCATTGCAGCGGTTCCTGACCTCGCCGGCCGTGATCCCGGTGTTCAAGGCGAAAGGCCTCGAGCGCGACTGAGCCGCTACGGCGCCGGGACGGCGGTACGGTTGGCGGGCACGATCTGCGGCTGGTAGCTGAAGACCTCGCGGCTGCGTGGATCCACTTCGACTCGGAGCCAGTTCACGTCGTTGTTTCCATTCTGCTGGTTGTCGCCGAAGGTCTCGACGCGCGTGAAGTTCTCCAGCCGGCGCCCGGCGGAGTCCTGGAACGGCTTGTCGATGCGGAAGTAGTGCGAATCGCCGTGCACGTAGGCGACCGGCTTGCGGAAGGCGATCACCTCGTCGCGCAGTGCCACGAGGAACGCCTGGAACCCGTCGGGCTGGCCGTCGGTTTCGGCGAGCGTCTTCGGGTCGCGCAGCGGCCCGCCCCCGACGATGTCGGCGAGGTTCCAGCCCGGGTCGGCCTGGGCGACGATCATGATCGCGGCGGATCCGCGCGAGCGCGCATCGCGGAAGGCGTCCTGCATCCACGCGATGTTGGCGGCGTTGCGGGCGGCGAATTCCTTCGGGTCGGGTGCCGTGTCGCAGAGGTTGTTGCACGAGCCCTGGATGTTCAGCGTGACGTACGTGACGCCGCGATGGGTCCAGCGCCGGTTCTCCACGCACGGTGTCGGGCCATTGACGCCGAGGCAGAGCGGCGTCGCCTGCACCTCCTGCCGCATGCGCTTCTTGCCGAGCGAGAACGGCGTGGAGAAGAACAGCGCGCGCTCATGGTCGAGGCGCTCGAGCGAGTTGAACCCGCCGTTCGACGGCCGGTCGCAATCGGTCCAGTCGTTGTCGCCGGGGGTGAGCATCGCCGGAGCGCGCAGCGCGTTGAAGTAGCCGAGCGCCTGGACATAGAGCGCGTCGCTGCAAATCGTCGGCGTGGTGGCGCCCGGCGTCCCGTTGCCCGCCTTGAGGTCGCCGTCGTGGACGGTGAACGCGAGCTTCTGGCTGTTCATGTCGGCGATCAGGTTGGGCACGCCCGTCGTCGCCTGCAGGTCCGAGTAGGGCAGGTCGCCCCATAACCCGATCGCGTAGGTTCCGCCGTCGTCGTCGCGGTCTTCGTCGTCGCGGTCGGCCCGGGTATTCGCAGCGATCGCGCCGGCGAGGACGAGCCCGGCCGCGGCCCACAGCACGCTTCTTTTCATCGCGTCTCCCTGATTGAGCTTGATTCGAATTAGGCAGGCGGGCGCCTGCGCGCGAGAGACTACGGTGGAGCGATGACCGGAATGTGAACGCCGCCTGACGCGGCGTTCAGGGTTATTTCAGCGTGGCCGCGATACGCCGGATCTCCGCAGGGGAAT
>DATLUZ010000258.1:0-4198 GCA_035577785.1 Burkholderiales bacterium
AGCGCTGCGCCTCCGGCAGCTCCTGGCCCGCGGCGTTCCTCATGATGTCGAAGCCTTCGGCATAGGCCTGCATCAGGCCGTATTCGATGCCGTTGTGGACCATCTTGACGAAGTGTCCGGCCCCGTGCGGTCCGCAGTGCAGATAACCCTGCTCGGCGCTGCCCGCCCTCTCGCCGCGGCCGGGCGTGGGGGCGGCCGCACCGGCACCGGGGGCGAGCGTGGCGAAGACCGGAGCAAGATGCTGCACCACCTCTTTTTCGCCGCCGATCATCAGGCAGTAGCCGCGCTCGAGGCCCGCGACGCCGCCGCTCGTCCCGACGTCCACGTAGTGAATCCCGCGCCGCTTCAGCTCGGCGCCGCGCCGGATATCGTCGCGGTAGTAGGAGTTGCCGCCGTCGACCACGATGTCGCCCTCTTCGAGGATCGGCGCGAACTTCGCCAGAGTCTGATCGACCGCGGCGGCGGGCACCATCAGCCAGAGGATCCGCGGGCGGCCGACCCGGGCGACCAGCTCTTCGGGTGAAGACGCCCCGGAGGCGCCTTGATGCACGAGATTCCTGACGGCCTCCGGGCGCATGTCGTAGACCACGCATTCGTGGCCGCCTCGCGTCAGGCGCCGCACCATGTCGCCGCCCATGCGCCCCAGCCCGATCATGCCCAGCTTCATCCCCGTTGGAGCGTATCGAGCTTGCGAAGTTCTGGTCGCTGCCGCCGGGCCAAGTGGAATGGTACGGTGGCGCACGGACGCCCTCGTGCGTGCGCGTCCACAATCTCTCATGAAACTCTCCGATTTCATCGTGGAAAACATCGAGGAGATCACCGCCGAGTGGGAGGAGTTTGCCAAATCGCTTCTTCCATCCGGCGAAGTCATGACCTCGCTCGCGCTGCGCGATCACGCAACGCAGATTCTGCGCGCGATTGCCGTGGACATCGCGTCGAACCAGACGCAGCTCGAGCAGGCGTATAAATCGAAGGGCTTCGTGCCGATCGCGCCCGGCATCCAGACGGCGGCCATGACCCATGGCGCCTTGCGTCATCTGGCAGGCTTCGATTTGCGCCAGCTTGCCGCCGAATTCAGGGCGTTGAGAGCGAGCGTGCTGCGCCTGTGGCTCAAGCGCGGCGGCGACGGCGAGAGCGCGTTTTATGAAATGACGCGCTTCAACGAGTCCATCGACCAGGCGCTCGCCGAGTCCATCGCCAACTATTCGGATTCGGTATCGCATTCCCGGGATACGTTTCTCGCGATCCTCGGCCATGACCTGCGCAGCCCGCTGAGCACGATCTCGAACTCGGGCCTCTACCTTGCCAGTCCGGGGCTGCTTCCAAACGGCAAGCCCCTCGAGGCTGCGGTGCGAATCAACCGCTGCGCGGCGAGGATGACCGTCATGATCACGGAGCTGCTCGAATACACGCGAACCCGCCTCGGCCGCTCGATCCCGATATCGCCCGAACCGTCGAGCATGGAAGAGATCTGCGGGGTCGTATTCGACGATATTCGCGCTGCGTATCCGGAGCGCGTTTTCCATCTTGAAACCTCTGGGGACCTGGAGGGGACGTTCGACGCGGCGCGCCTTCACCAGGTATTCACGAACCTCCTCGAAAATGCGGCGCAGCACGGAGCAAATCGCGAGCCGATCACGCTTGCGGCGCATGGCGAATCGGACCGGATCACCGTGCAGGTCACGAATCGCGGACGGGCAATTCCGGTCGATCAGCTGCAGGTGATCTTCAACCCGCTCGTGCAGATCGAGACGAAAGATGACCAAGCCTCCTCCCATCTGGGCCTCGGTCTCTACATCGCGCGGGAAATCGTGCTGATGCACGGAGGCACGATCGGAGCGGAATCGGATGACGCAGGCACGGTTTTCAGCGCCCGGTTGCCGCGGTCCCGGCCTGAGCAGAGACTCGCAACGCCGAGTCCTTAAGACCGGCGAACAATCGGGGTCTGACCCCGATTCTTATGACCCTAATTAGCGCGGCGACTGCGACCACCAGCGCTTGAGGTGCGCGTCGATCGCGCTGGCGCTGGAGATCTGGGGGAAGGAGCGGTTTTCTTCGATGAGCTTGGCGCCCGAGGCGCCGGCCTCGGCCGCGCCACCGGTCTGCTTGGCTTCCCATTCGCCGACGAGAGCCTCGGCGGTGCGGAAGGCGTCCTGGAAGGACTGGGACTTCGGCAGGGCTTCCTTGAAAAAGGCGCGGCCGAAGTAGGTGAAGTCGTTCTCGTCGGCGCAGCCGAAGGAGCGGCGGTCGCGGCGGGCGGCGGTGATGACGAGGGTGCGCTCGTCCTGCAGCGGGGGGATGAAGCCGCCGCTGTAGCAGGCGGAGACCACGATTACTTTCCAGCGGATGCCGCTTTCCTTGAGGAGCGCGGCGAGCTCGGTGGCGCGCAGGTTCGCCAGCTCCATGCCGTTCTGGTTCAGGCTGAGCTCGTGGTCGTGCGAGCCGTGGCTGGTGAGGAAGAGGAACAGGATGTCCTGCTCGCGGTCCATGCGCGAGGCGAGCGCCTTGAGCGCCTGGCGGATGCTGGTGGCGGTGGCCATCGGCGCCGAGGTGACGGTGTTGCGGCTGTTGACGAGCGAGACGGTGCGGCCGGCGGTGCCGAAGCGGCGGGCGAATTCGGTCTGCACGAATTCGACCTCGCGGCGGAAGACCTCCTGCGAGCCGTCGCCGGCGACGGTGAGGAGGTAGAGGTTGATGCGGCCGGGCTCTCGCGGCTTCACGGCGCTCAGGGCCTTGTCGAGGAGCTCGCGCTGCGCGTAGAGCGCGGCTTCGACGTTGGTCTTGACCTGCTTGCGCTCGGTCTCGTTGGGCAGGTAGCCGTAGCGCCAGACGCCGCTGTCCTCCTTGCGACCGTCGGGCTTCGGGGTGGCGTATTTGAGAGTGCCCTGGCCTTCGTAGACGCCGTTGGCGAAGCCGCCCTCGTAGAGATCGCCGTTCGCGAGGCGCAGCTTTCCTTTGCCGTGGAAGAGCCAGTCCTTGAACTCGCCCTCGTAGCTGCCGAGCTGGCCCGTGGACTTGGCGATGCCCTTGAGCCTGCCGTCGGCGAAGGTGCCTTCCCAGGTGTTGCCGCTGTCGTCGATGAGGCGACCGCGCCCGTGGAACATCCAATTGCGGAATTCGCCTTCGTAATACCCGCCGCTTTTGCGCGTGTAGCGCCCGGTTCCGGTGAATTCGCCTTTGACGAAATCGCCTTCGTACACGTCGCCGTTCACGCTCTCGCTGCGGCCCTTGCCGTGGAATTCGCCGCGCATGAATCCGCCGCGGTAGACGCGGCCGTCGTGCGCACGGAACTCGCCCTCGCCCCAGTAATAGTCCTGCTTGAACTCGCCTTCGTAGAGATCGCCGTTCTGGTCCTGGAAGCGGCCGCGGCCGGACATCAGGCCGTCGCGGAACTCACCCTCGTACGTATTGCCGTTGCCGAAGCGCATGCGGCCCTTGCCGGACACCAGGCCGTTCGCGAGCTCGCCTTCGTAGACTGCGCCGTTGCCCCACTCGATGCGGCCGCGGCCGTGCAGCTTGCCGCCCGCGAGCGGGCCGTAGTAGCGGCCGCCGTCGGGCGTGACCGCGTCGGGCGTGCCGGCGGCGAACGCGGCTGCGAGGCAGAGGAAAGAGGCGACGGCGGCGAGGGCGATGCGCAGGGCGCGGGACGGCATGTTTTTATGGCTCCGTTTCGGCGCATCTTTGCATGCCGAGCGCAGTGGACGTAGGACTAATGCCCGCTTTTGTGATGAGCGGAAAAAGGGATAAAAGTAAAAAAATCCCGCGTAGAAACTAGATGACTGCCACGCCCTGTATTTCTATCAAGATGCCCGGGCGGGCGAAGCTGGAGATGGTCAAGAGGGCGCTGCAAGGGTAGCGGCCATCGGGGAAGTGCTCGCGCCGGATCGCAACGAACCGGTCGCCGTAGCGGGCGTCGTTGATGAAGACGGTCATGGTCACCATGTTGGCGAGCGAGCCGCCGGCGCGTTCCAGCGTCCGGTTGATGAGCGCGAAGATGGTGCGCGCCTGCTCGTCGAATTTGCCGCTGATGTCTTTGCCTTCCAGGTCGGTCACGGTGGTCTGGCCGGCGAGCCAGACGGTCTTGCCGCCTTCGGTGATGACGGCGGGGGAGAAGCCGCGGCTTTTCTGAAAGTCGGTTGCTTCGAGATGCTGGACTTTGGCGGGGGTGGCGGTTGGCGGCATGGGTGTCCTCGGTGAG
>DATLUZ010000259.1:0-24339 GCA_035577785.1 Burkholderiales bacterium
GACCCCTTAGAATCCGCGCAGTATGAGACCAATTCGAACCGCTGTCAGCCTTGCGCTCACGTGTTTCTTCCTTGTTGCACAAGCGCAGCCGTATCCCGTCCGGCCGGTCAAGATGGTGGTGCCGTTCTCGCCCGGCGGCCCGAACGACATCATCGCGCGGCTCATCGGGTTCAGGCTCGCCGAGGCGCTCGGCCAGCAGGTGGTGATCGACAACCGCCCGGGCGGCGGCGGCAACATCGGTACCGACGCCGTGGCGAAGGCGCCGCCCGACGGCTATACGCTGCTTTCCGCCGGCCCGGGCAGCCTGATCATGAATCCGGTGCTGATGAAGGTGCCCTACGACACCGCGCGGGATTTCGCCCCGGTCAGCCTGATGGCGCACGCGCCGAACGTGCTGGTGGTGCATCCGTCGGTGCCTGCGAAGAGCGTCAAGGAGCTGATCGACCTTGCGCGTGCCCAGCCCGGCCGGCTCAACTACGCCTCGAGCGGTCCGGGCAGCAGCGCCCACGTTGCGGTTGCCCTGTTCGCGTCGATGGCGCACATCGACATCACGCACGTACCTTACCGAGGCACCGGTCCCGGCGTGAACGACCTCGTCGCAGGGCAGGTGCAGCTCGCGGTCTTCGGCATTCCGCCGGTGCTCCCGCACATCAAGCAGGGGAGGCTGCGCGCCCTCGGCGTGACCGGCAAGACGCGCTCGCCCGAGCTGCCCGATGTCCCGACGGTCGACGAGGCTGGCGTGCCGGGCTACGTGGTGAACCTGTGGTACGGCCTGCTCGCGCCCGCCGGGACCCCGGCGCCGATCCTCACGCGCCTTGCCGCCGAAGTGACGCGGATCGTGCACGCGCCCGAGATGCGCGACAAGCTCGCCGCGGCGGGCGCCGAGCCCGGCGGCGGCACGCCCGAGGACTACGCCGCGGTGATCCGCGCCGATACCGTCATGTGGACCCGCGTGATCCGGGAAGCCGGAATCAAGGGCGAGTGATGCCGGTTCGCCACGAAATCGACGAAGGCCGGGTGCCGGTGAAGATCTATACCGGCGAGATCGAGCCCTCGGCGCGCGCGCAGCTCGTCAACGTCTCGAAGCTGCCGATCGTGCATCACCACGTCGCGGCGATGCCCGACGTGCACCTCGGCATCGGCGCCACCGTGGGCTCGGTGATCCCGACGCTGCACGCCATCATCCCGGCGGCGGTGGGTGTCGACATCGGCTGCGGCATGATGGCCGCGCGTCTCTCGCTCGCCTCAGATCAGTTGGACGAGAAGTCGTTAAGAAAGACTTTCGACCAGATCAGCCGCGACGTGCCGGTGGGCTTCGCGCAGCACGATGACCGCGACGTGCGCGATCACGCCGCGAAGCGCTTCCAAAAGGTTTTGAGGAGAATCCTGGAGAAGCATCCCGGAATCGAAAAGCGCAAAGGCAAGAGCACGAGCTGGACGCACCAGCTCGGCACGCTGGGCGGCGGCAATCACTTCATCGAGGTCTGCCTCGACGAATCAGGACAGGTTTGGGTCATGCTGCATTCGGGGAGCCGCGGCATCGGCAACGCCATCGGGACCTACTTCATCGAGCTGGCAAAGAAGGATTCTCAAAAAAACAATGTTCATTTGCCCGACGCGGATCTCGCCTACTTTCCGGAAGGCGCGCGGCACTTCGACGACTATGTCGAGGCGGTGGGCTGGGCCCAGGACTACGCGCGGGCGAATCGCGAGGAGATGATGGATCTCGTGCTCGAGGCGATGCGGCGGCATGTGCCCGCGTTCGAGGTGAGGGGCGCGGCGGTGAACTGCCACCACAACTACGTCGAGCGCGAGCGGCATTTCGGCGAAGAGGTCTGGCTCACGCGCAAGGGCGCGATCCGGGCGCGCGCCGGCGACCTCGGCATCATTCCCGGCAGCATGGGCGCCCGCAGCTACATCGTGCGGGGCAAGGGCGCGGCGGAGAGCTTTCACTCGTGCGCCCATGGCGCGGGGCGGAAGATGAGCCGCAACGCCGCCCAGAAGGCGTTTTCCCTGCAGGACCTGAGAACACAGACCGAAGGCGTTGTGTGCAGAAAGGACAAAGGGGTCCTGGACGAGATCCCGGGCGCCTACAAGAACATCGACGAGGTGATGGCGAACCAGTCCGACCTGGTCGAAGTGGTGCACACGCTCAAGCAGGTCCTGTGCGTGAAGGGATAGCGGGCGGGAAGCTCGGCGGCATAGGCCGGCTCACGCTCGTGCTCGGCGCCATCATGGCGCTCGGCCCGCTCGCGCTCGACATGTACCTGCCGGCGCTGCCGATGCTCGAGGCCGAGTTCGCCGCCGATCCCGCGCGCGTGCAGCACACGGTCTCCGCGTACCTCTTCGGCATGGCGATGGGCCAGCTCGCGATGGGGCCGCTCAGCGACCGCTTCGGGCGCAAGCCGCCGCTTCTGGGCGGCCTTTCGGTCTTCGTGGCTGCGTCGCTCGGCTGCGCGCTCGCGCAGAACATCGGCAGCTTCGTGCTGCTGCGCTTCGCGCAGGCGCTCGGCGGCTCATCGATCATGGTGGTCGTGCGCGCGGTGATCCGCGACCGCTTCGACGCCATCCAGTCGGCGCAGGTGCTCTCGCTCATGATGCTGGTGATGGGCGCGGCGCCGATCCTGGCGCCGCTCGCCGGCGGCTGGCTGCTGGTGGCCGCGTCGTGGCACTGGATCTTCTGGCTGCTCGCGGCCTACGCGGTGTTCTGCATCGTCACGGCTTCGCTGTTCCTCGACGAGTCGCACCCGGTCCACGCCCGCATCGGCTCCATCGGCAGCGCGCTCGCCAATATGCTGCCGCTCGCGCGCAACCGCCTGTTCGTCGGGCCGGCGCTCGTCTTCATGTTCTCGTTCGGCGCGTTCTTCTCGTACCTCGCGGCGGCGCCGTTCGTGTTCATCCAGTACTTCGGCATCCCGGCCGAGCGCTTCGGCATCTATTTCGGCGTGAACGCGTTCGGCTTCATCATGGTGTCGCAGCTGAACCGCAGGCTGGTGCACGGGCGCGGCCCGCGCAAGGTGCTCGGCTGGGGCGTGGGGATTCTCGCCGCCGCGGCAGCGGGGCTCATCACCTGCGCGCTCACCGGCCTTGGCGGCTTCGCCGCGGTGTTCGGTTCGCTCTTCTTCGTCGTGGCGAGCCTCGGCCTCATTGCGTCGAATGTTTCGGCAGTGGCGATGGCGCCTTTCGGCGACCGCGCCGGCGGCGCGGCATCGCTCCTCGGCTTCAGCCAGGCGCTCACCGGCGTCGCGGCGAGCGCGGCGGTGGGCTGGATCGACGCCGAGGGCGCGATTCCCATGGCGTGCGTGGTCGCGGTGTGCGCCGCGGTTTCGCTCGTCGCCTACCTCGCCCTCGTCAAAAGCGATAGAACGCCGCCGGCGTCTGCACCATGATCCTGCGCCGCGTCGCCTCGTCGGCGACCCAGTCGCCGAAGGCGTCGACCAGGTCGCCGTCGTTCGGGTTGGCGAGATACTTGTTCGGGTGCGGCCAGTCGGTGCCCCAGAGGATGCGCGCCGGCGCCGCCTCGATCAGCGCGCGCGCCATCGGCTTCACGTCGTCGTAGGGCGGCAGGTCGGTCGCGCTGACCCGGTTGGCGCCCGAGATCTTGATCCAGGTGTTGCCGCGCCGCGCGAGCTCGAGCAGCGCCTTGAATCCCGGCGCGTCGATGCCGGCCGTGGCGGGCTGATACGCGAAGTGCGCGATCGACATCGGCACCGCGAGCGCCGTGAAGACCGGCATGAGCTCGAGGATGTCGTTTCCCGGGAACAGGAATTCGATGTGCCAGCCGAAGGCGCAGATGCGCGCGGCGAGCTCCGGAATCTCTGCGAGCCGGATCGGCATGCCGCCCTTGTTGTCGGTGTTGAGCCGCACGCCGCGCACGCCGGCTGCGTCGAGCGCGGCGAGCTCATCCTCGCTCACGTTCATGTCCAGGGCGACCACGCAGCGAGCGCGGTCCGGCGTCTCGCGGTTGAGCGCCGCCATGGCGTCGAGGATCGCCGAGTTGTCGGTGCCGTAGACCGACGGCTGGGTGAACACCACGCGCTCGACGCCGAGCGTGGCGTGCAGGTGCTGCAGCTCCGAAAGCGTCGAGTAGGGCGGGGTGTAGCCGCGCGCCGGCGAAAGCCGGTACCCGGGTGCAAACACGTGCACGTGCGTGTCGACCGACCCCTTGGGCAACGCCACCCGCGGCCGGCGCGGATAACGATCCGGCGGCAGGCAGTCCCTGATCTCGCTCATGCCGGCGACCCCCTCCCCTCCATCCCACCGGCAGTGTAGCGCTTTGTCAGCCTTGGAGCGGCTCTGCCTCGAGCACGCTCACTTCGGTCGTCGTCGGCGTGACGCGCACGAGCCCGAGGCCACTCGCGGCGAGGAGCGTGCGGTACTCCTCCTCGCTGCGTTCGCGACCTCCGTTCATCACCATCATGTTCAGGTCCGAAACGAGGTGCGCGCGCGCGGCTGGGGAGCGCGCTGGCGCGCCCGGGAGGACCCGCTCGAGCAGAAGGAGCTTGCCGCCCTGCGGCATGGCGCGGCGGCAGTTCTGGAGAATGGCCCGCGCGCGGGTATCGTCCCAGTCGTGGATCACGCGCGACAGGAGGTACGCGTCCGCACCCGGCGGCACGCCCGCGAACAGGTCTCCGGTCTGGACTTCGCAGCGCCGCGCCAGGCCGGCGTTCGCGATCTGCTGCCTCGCGGATGCCGCGACGTGAGGCAGATCGAACAGCACGCCGTGCATGGCGTGATGCGCCGACAGCAGGGCGATCAAGAACGTCCCTATGCCGCCGCCGAGATCCACCACGCGCCGGAAGGCCGCGAAAGGATAGGCGGCGAGCACTGCTTCGATGTGCGTCGCTGCGACGGCCGACATGGCGCGGTCGAAGAGCTCGCCATAGTGCGCATGATGCGCCCGATATTCCCATACGCCCGCGCCGAAGGCTTGCTCGAAGCCGGTCGCGCCGGTTCGCACGCTTTGCATGAGCTCGCCCCAGGCCCGATGAGCTTCCTCTCCGAGCTGGAACAAGATCACGTCACGAAGCGAGTCCGCCGCGTTGCTTTGCAGCGGCATCGAGGTCGGCGTCAAGCCAAAGCGCCGTTCATCGTCCTGCGAGAACACGCCCGCGCAAGTAAGGAGTCGCAGGACCCGCTCGAGGGACGCCCTATGAGTTCCGGTCGCCGTAGCCAGCTCGGCGCTGCTCTTCGGACCGTCGGCCAGCAGATCGGCGACGCCGAGCTTCGCCGCGACGTAGAGCGCTCGCGCGACGTGGAAGCCGCCTGCCAGATGCAACAAATCCGATCGCATCGCAGCTCAGTCGGCCCGAATGCCGCTTTCGCGCGCGAACTTCGCCCAGCGCTCCAGCTCAGCGCGGATGAGCGCGCCGAATTGCTCGGGGCCCGGGTCGACCGCGGCATCCATCGAGACCGCCGCCAGCTTTTCCATTACTGCTGGATCGGCGGTGGCGGTGCGCAGCTCGCCCGCGAGCCGCGCAATGATCGGCTTCGGCGTTGCGGCGGGCGCCACGATCCCGTGCCAGTCGCGCACGTCGAAGCCCGGGTGCCCGAGCTCCGCCATCGTCGGTACGTCGGGGTAGGCCGGCAGGCGCGCGGCGGTCGCGGTCGCGAGCGGGCGCAGCTTTCCCGCCTTCACCAGACCCATGGCATTTCCCGCCGGCGTGAACATAAAGTCTGTCTGGCCGCCCATCACCGCCGCAAGGCCCTCCATCGAGCCCTTGAACGGGATCGCGCGGATATCGATACCAGAGCGCAGCTTGAGCATCTCGCCTATCAAATGCGACGTCACTCCGGGTTGCCCGGATGAGAACGTCAAGCGGCCCGGATTTGCTCTGGCAGCGGCGAGAACATCGTCGAGCGATCGCCATGCCGCGTCCGCGCGCACTACGAGGAGCTGCGATGACCACACGAGCTGCCCTACGGGAGCGAAATCCCGCACCGTGTCGTACCTGAGCTTCGGGTAGAGGTTCGGCGCAACGGTGTACGGCATCCCCAGCACGCCGATCGTGTAGCCGTCGGGCGCGGCTTTCGCGATCTCGGCAAGCCCGATCGTCCCGGTGGCTCCGGGGCGGTTCTCGACGACGATCGGCTTGCCGAGCGCCGGCGCCAGCCGCTCGCTGAAGATGCGGGCTGCGAGATCGGGCGGAACGCCGGGCGGCCCGGGCACGATCAGCCGAAGGGGCCTAACGGGATAGTCTTGCGGCCGAGCCGTGTCGGCGTCCGCGCGGGCGGCTATCAGCGCCAACCCCAAGAGGGCCGCTGAGCTTAGTGGTTTCATGGTCTCGTTCTCAAAAACCTGGTGTGCGTAGTTGAGCACCTCGCGAGGCTGGCGCGTAAGATGGCGAAAGCTTGACCCCTATAGCCAAAAAGTAGTCACTGTCCTAGTGAGACTGAGCCAGCTGCGCGATTTTCTCGCCGTGGTCGACTCCGGGAGCATCCGGGCCGGGGCGCGCAGCCTCGAGGTCGCGCAGCCGACGATCACCAAGAGCATCCGCAGCCTCGAAGCGGAGCTGCATGCGCAGCTCCTGCAGCGGACGGCTCACGGCGTCGTGCTGACGGCCGCCGGCCGTGCCTTCTTTGCGCGTGCGCGCCTAATCCAAGGCGAGCTGCGCAAGGCCGAGGAGGAGGTGGCCCAGGTCGCAGGTGCGGGCGAAAGCTCGGTCACGCTCGGCATGGGACCGGTAACCGGAACGCTGCTTCTCGCGGAGTCGGTGAGCCAGTTTCGCGAGCAGTTCCCGCGCAGCCGCATCCGCGTTGTCGAGGCCTTGGGGCACGCGCTGTGGCCGCTGGTACGCGACCAGACCCTCGACCTGGCGGTAAGCATCGGGCCGGATCCGAAGCGCGAGCCCGCCCTCGACTTCCGGCCGCTCTTCCGCATGGAATTCGCCGTGGTGGCGCGCAAAGGACACCCGTTGCGCAGCGCGCGCTCGCTCGCGCGGCTAGCCGACGCCGACTGGCTCACGCTCCTGCCGCCGCCGACTTCGGGCTCGCCGCTCGATCTCATTTTCTCGGCGGCAGGCCTTCCCGGCCCACGCGCGCTGATCGAATGCGACTCCCATACCTCGATGATCGCACTGCTCGCCAAGACCGACATGCTGGGCTCGATCTCCCGCCGGCTGCTCGCCACGCCTCTGGTGCGCGATTGGCTGGAGGAAATCCCGGTCGCCGAAGCGCTGCCCTCGCTCACCGTGGGGATCATCACCCGCAGCGATCCGCCGCTCACGCGGGTGGCTGCGGCGATGGCACGCGCGGTGAGCGTTGTCGCCCGCCGCTATGTGCGTTCCAGGTAGATTGGCGAAACTCGTGAGGTACAACCCGGTCAAAAGGGCACTAGGAGAAGCCATGATCATCACTCGCCGTCGCATCCTCGGTGCCGCGCTGCTCGTGCCGCTCGAAGGCCTCGCCCAGACCTGCGGCGTGGTCACGGCGAGCCAGACCGAGGGACCGTTCTTCACCCCGAATTCCCCGCTCCGCACCTCGCTCGTGGAAGCGGGCAGCAAGGCGCAGCGCTTCGTGGTCAGCGGACGCGTGCTTTCGCCGCAATGCCAGCCGCTCGCGAACGCGCTGGTCGATGTGTGGCATGCCGACGAGGAGGGCGAGTACGACAATCGCGGCTATCGCTACCGCGGGCACCAGTTCACCGACAGCGAGGGGCGGTACCACTTCGAAAGCATCGTGCCCGCCCTGTATCCAGGGCGCGCACGCCACTACCACCTGAAGATCCAGCCGAAAGGCGGCCGGATCCTGACCACGCAGCTTTATTTTCCCGGCGACCCGAGCAACAGCCGCGACGGTCTCTACCGCCGCGACCTCGAGCTCAAGACGACGAGATCGGGGGAGGGGGCCTTCGACTTCGTCGTCGCGGCCTAGCGCCGGCCGTCGTAGAACGGAAAATCGGGGTCTAGAACGGGAACTCGGGGTCAGAGCCCGATTCCGTCTGGTCGTGATTTGAAACTCTCGATCGTGGTTCCGGCGTTCAACGAAGAGCGCCTGATCGCCGCAACCTTGCAGCGTCTCGGGACTGGAATCGAGCTATTCGAGCGCCGTGGCTGGTCGAGCGAGCTTATCGTCTGCGACAACAACTCGAATGACCGTACGGCCGAGCTCGCTCGTGCGGCCGGCGCCTGCGTCGTGTTCGAGCCGATAAACCAGATCGCGAGAGCCCGTAACGCCGGCGCGCGCGCCGCTTCCGGCGATTGGCTGCTCTTCGTCGATGCGGACTGCTCGCCGGGTCCCGAGCTTTTCGAGGACGTGCTTGCCGCGATCGAGTCGGGCCGATATGTCGGAGGTGGCTGCACGATCGCGATGGCGGCCGCGACGCCCCTGCTGCGGTTCTGGGTCGCCGCCTGGAATGCTCTCAGCCGGATGGCACGGTGGGCTGCAGGCGCGTTTCTCTTCTGCGAGGCGGCGGCGTTTCGCGCCGCAGGCGGCTTCAACGAGGAACTCTTCGCGTCCGAGGAAATCGACCTGTCGCGCCGGCTGAAGCGCCAGGGCCGCTTCGTCATCCTGCATCGTCATCCGCTCGTGACGAGCGGCCGCAAGGCCGAGCTCTACAGCTGGCGCGAGCACGCGGCGTTCCTGCTGCGCTGGGTCCTGAGCGGCGGGCGCAACCTGAGGCGCCGCGAAGCCTGCGGGATCTGGTACGACGGGCGGCGCTGAAATCGGGCTCTGACCCCGATTTGGGGACCGTGTCTAATCCGCCGGCGGCGCGACGATCACTCCCTTGACGCCGTGCTTCTCGACGAGTTGCGCGACCACGCCCGAGCGCTTCGTGTCTTCGATGAACGCGCGCAGGTATTTCGCCGCGCCGGCGCTTTTCTTCGGCACCCCGATCGACTGCTGCACGGCGGTGAAATGGCCGTCGAGCACCTTCGAGCCCGGCAGCTTCTGCGCTTCGGCGAGGAGCCCCGGCTTCAGGCCGGCGAGCGCGTCGAGCTTCTGCTCGTTGAACAGCTTCACCGAGGCCGGAATGCCCTCGGCGCGCACGAGCTGCGCGTTCTTCAGCGTGCGCGAGAGATAGAGGTCGTAGGCGCTGCGCCCGCTCACGGCGATGCGCACGCCCTTGCGGTCGACGTCGGCGAGCGAGCGCAGCGGCGAGCCGGCCGGCACGAGGTAGGTCGCAGGGAGCTCCAGGTAGGCGCTGCTGAACGCGATCACGTTGGCGCGCTCGGCCTCGTTGGCGATGAAGCCCGCGTCGACCGCGGCGTCGCGGATGGCGTCGGCGGTCTTGCCGGCGCTGTCGAAGCTCACGTACTCGACCGGCACGCCCAGGCGCTTGGCGAGCTCCGCGGCGAGGTCGGGCGCGATGCCCTTGGGCGCGCCGTGCGGCGAGCCCGGGTTCACGAGCAGGAAGTTGCTGTGGTTGATGCCGACCCGCAGCTTGCCGCTCGGGGCAAGCTCGGCGCGTGCTGCTGGCGTGGCTGGCTGGCTCATCCAGGTATCCATCCGTTTCGAAACAGGAACGATTATCTTAACGGGGGACGAGCGTGGCGCGGTTGGTAAACCCCGAGCTTGCCGCCGCCGGGCAGCGTCGCCTCGGTCAGGAGCCCCCAGCCCCGATCCGTCACCGCACTGCATGAAACGCCGCGCTTCTTCATCTCGCTGACAAATGCCGCGACATCGTCGCACATGAGGTAAAGCTCGTGCCGCCCATTCGCTGGCGCCGGGTGCACGGCCATTTCTGCCGGCGGAAGGGCGAAGATCAGCCATCCGCCGCCGACGTCGACGTTCTCAAGCTCGAGGACGTCGCGGAAAAACGCCCGGTCCGCCTCCGCGTCGGCGCTGTAGATGATGGCGTGCGCTCCGGTCAGCATTCGAGCTCCTCGTAGGCTTCGCAGGTGAACCGCGGCGTGCAGATCGCGAGAAACACAAGATCGTCCTGGCCGGTATTCGTGATTCGCTGCCGGCAGGCGGGAGGGATGAGCACTACGTCGCCGGGCGCCACGTCGCGCGGCGCGGCGTCGCCGACATAGGCGCGGCCCGCGCCTTCCAGGATCACGTAGCGCTCGGTGGTTCCGGAAAGGCGGTGCCATCGCGTGGTCACGCCTGGCGGCACGCGGGCGCGCGCGATCGACGCGGCGGGATCCTCCGGCGTGTTGGACCACTCGGCGACGTAGCAGCCCTCCGAAAGGTAAATTTCCTTGATCACGGCAGAAGCGCCATGAGCCAGCTGTCGATGTATTCGCCGTCGACCCACATGTGGCGCTTGCACAGGCCTTCGGTCGCGAAGCCGAAGCTCTCGTAGAGCCGCTTCGCGGGCTCGTTGTCCGCGCGCACCGTGAGCTCGACGCGCCGGATGCCGCGCGTCTTCGCCGCGGCGAGCGTCGCCTGGACGAGGGCGCGCCCGATGCCTCTGCCGCGATAGTCGCGGATCACGCCCATGCCGAGGATGCCGCTGTGGCGCTGGGTGGCCCGCGGCCGCACGGCGATGTCGCACCAGCCGACGACCTTGCCGTCGGCCAGCGCGACGAAATGGGGCGCGCGCTCCTTGATGTTGTCCTTCACGTACGCCCGGGTATCGGCTTCGGGCGGCGCCTCGAGCAGCGCGAGATATCTCCGCTCGCGCGCCACGCTGTCCACGGCGGCGCGAAAGCTGTCGATGTGCTCTTCGCCGATGGGCACCACGAGGCAGGCGGGCTTGCTCAATCGCGGCCGTAGGTCTTTTCCCAGTTCTTCCCGTCCTTGCGCACGATCGCCATGTCCTCGATCGTCCCCTCGTCGAGGCAGCGCGCGTTCACGCTGTAGCCGTCGGGGTGCGAGCGCGGGGCGTAGAAGGACTTCACGCCGCACACCGAGCAGAAGAGGTGCCGCGCGGTGCCGGTGTTGAACGTGTACGTGCTGAGCGCCTCGGCGCCCGAGAGGAGCTCGAACCGCTCCTGCGGCGCGATGAGGTGAAGGTACCGCAATGGCAGCCTCCCCGATGCGTCAGCATCGGGCAACGTTACCGCAAAAACCGGGGACTATGCGGCCGCGCGGCGGGCGCGCAGCAGCGGCTCGATCTCGCTTGCCGGGGCGGGCGAGGCAAAGAGGTCGCCCTGGAACACGCGGCAGCCCGCGTCGGCCAGGAACTCGCGCTGGGCATTCGTCTCGACGCCCTTGGCGACGACGTCGAAGTTGAGGCCGCGGGCGAGGGTGATGAGCGCCTTGGCGAGGCCGGCGCGCTCCGTGTCGACCGGCAGCCCGGCAATGAGCTTGCGATCGATGCACACGGCGCTCGCGCGCACGTGCTGCAGCATGGGAAGCGAGGCATAGCCGGTGCCGAAGTCGTCGACCCCGAGGCGCGCCCCGGTCGCCGCGACGCCGGCGAAGTTCTCCTCGAGCTGCTCGGGCATCTGGCGCAGCAGCGTCTCGGGCACCTCGATCAGGAGCGACTCCGCCGGCAGCGCGCTCGCCTCGAGCGCCGCGCGCACTTCTTCGGCGAGCGAGCCGTGGCGCAGCTGCCGCGCGGTGATGTTCACGACCACGCTGAGCGGCTTGATGCCGGCGTCGAGCCAGCGCCGGCCCTGCATGCACGCTTCGCGCAGCACCCAGGCGCCGATCGGCACGAGCAGGCCGGTGTCATCGGCGAGCGGCAGGAACGCCTCCGGGGCGAGCACGCCGTAGCGGGGGTGGCGCCAGCGAAGCAGCGCCTCGGCGCCGACCACCTGGCGCGTGGCGATGTCGATGCGCGGCTGGTACACGAGGAACAGCTCGCCGCGCCCGATGCCGGCCTTCAGCTCGTCCGCGAGCGCCGCCGCGGCCGCGGCGTCCTGGTTGAGCACCACCGAGAAGAACTGGTAGCCGTTGCGGCCGGCTTCCTTGGCGCGGTACATCGCCGCGTCGGCGAGGCGCAGCAGCGTCGCCACGTCGTGGCCGTCCTGCGGCACGCAGGCGATGCCGACGCTCGCGCCGCACGAAATGGCGTGCTCGCCGATCCGGTAGGGCTTGCCGAGCTCGTAGACCAGCTTCTGCGCCACGGCAGCGGCCTCGCGCGGCTCGGCGATCTCCTGCAGCAGCACGCAGAACTCGTCGCCGCCGATGCGGGCGATGAAGTCGTCGCCGCGCACGCAGGCGCGCAGGCGCGAGGCGATCACCTTCAGGAGGCCGTCGCCCACGTCGTGGCCCAGGCCGTCGTTCACCTGCTTGAAGTTGTCGAGGTCGATGAACAGCACCGCCGCGGTCTTGTCGTGGCGCCGGGCGTGGGCCACGGCCTCGCGCGCGCGCTCGTGGAACATCGCGCGGTTGGGCAGCCCGGTGAGCGTGTCGTGGTGCGCGAGGAACTCCAGGCGGCGCGCGTCGTGCTGCAGCTGGATCGCGGCGAAGCGCAGGTCCTCCTGCGCGCGCTTGAGCGCGGTGACGTCGTTTCCGAGCATGTAGAAGCCGAGCACCGCGCCGTCGGGCGCGAGGTGCGGCACGCACGCCACCTGCAGCGTGCGCTGGCGGGCGCCGGAGGCCGGATTTTCCCCCAGGCCGAATTCGAACTCGACCTCGTCGCCCGCGAGCACGCGCGCGATGTGCGGCTTCATGCGCGCATGGATTTCCTCGCCGAACACCTCGGCGACGGTGCGCCCGAGCATGCGCTCCTGCGCGATGCCGAACCAGTCATCGTAGGTGCGGTTGCTGAAGCGGAAGCGGCTCTCGCGGTCGAGGTACGAGATGAGCGCCGGCACGTTGTTCGCGACGAGGCGCAGCCGCTCCTCGCTCTCGCGCAGCGCCCGCTCGACGTTCGCGGTGCGCAGCATCGAGCGGCGCGTGATCAGCACCGCGACACAGAGGAGCAGCGCCGAGCCGGCGACCAGCGCGTCGAGCAGCACGCCCGGAGGCCAGGGCATGCCCGCGAGCGCGCCTCGCAGGCCGAGCGCGATTTCCGCGCTCGAGGCGGCGATCAGCACCAGCGCTCCGAGGACGACGAGCGCGGACGCGAGCGGAACGAGTAGTCGGCGAATCATCGGCGAATCAGGAGGCTCGAAGAGTATCTTGAGCGTGCGTGTTTGGCGCCGCAACGGAAATATTCCACATAGCTCGGGCTATGCTGTCGCCGAACTGCGCGAGCGATGTAGCCGATTCTTTACGCCCGTGTCCGCATCGTTTATCGCCCAGTACGACCCGCGGATTGAAGCCGGTTGCGACCGCGTGTCGCCGCGCGTTGACGGGGGGTGTCGCAGGCAGTCCTATAATTAGCCCATGACCTACGTCGTGACCGAAGACTGCATCAAGTGCAAATACATGGACTGCGTCGAAGTCTGTCCCGTCGACTGCTTCTACGAGGGCGAGAACATGCTGGTGATCCACCCCGACGAGTGCATCGACTGCGGGGTGTGCGAGCCCGAATGCCCGCCGGCGGCGATCCTGCCCGACTCCGACGGCAAGGCGGAGAAGTGGCTCAAGATGAACGCCGACTTTTCGGGCAAGTGGCCCAACATCACCCGCAAGGGCACGCCGCCGGAGGACGCCGACGCTTGGAAGGGCGTCCCCGACAAGTTTCAGAAGTCGTTCTCGCCGGAGCCAGGGAAGGGCGAATAGGCCGCCACGGAGGCCTGTGTTGCGCTGAGGCGGCTTGTTGCAGCTGGGTATCGAAAGTGTATCCAAGTGTTAGTGGGTCTACGGTTCGGCCGTGGGCAGGAATATGATTCGCGCGTGCGCGCCCTGCTCCCGATCGTTCCAGTCGCTGTGCTGCTCGTCGCGGCTTGCGCCTCGTTCGACGGCTATAACCTCACGCCGGGTCAGTCGAGCGCCGAGGACGTCGAGAAGGTCATGGGCGCCCCGGCCGAGAAGCGCGCCGGACCGGGCGGCGAGACCTGGTTCTACTACCCGCGCCAGCCCTACGGCCGCAAGACCTTCGTGGCGCGCGTCGCGCAAGACGGGCGGCTGGTCGCGCTCGAGCAGCGCCTGAACGACGAGAACGTCGCCAAGATCATCCCGAACACGACCCGCGCCGAGCAGGTGCGCGACCTCTTCGGGCCGCCGTACCAGGTGCAGCACTTCGAGAAAATGGAGCGCGATGTCTGGAGCTGGCACATGCGCCGCTTCGGCGATCCCGGGATCCCGGTCGCGCTCTCCGTCCAGATGTCCATGGACGGCGTGGTGCGCGAGGTGTATATCATCGATGAATCGCATCCGGGCAGCGGCTTTGGCGTCTTTGGTGGTGGTGGAGGGGTCGGCGTTGGGATCGGTTTCTAGGACCTGCATCGCATTTGTGCTCGTCGCCGTTGCGGCTGCGGCGGGCTGCGCGAGCTTCGACGGGCGCGGCCTCGTCGCGGGCCAGTCGAGCGCGGCGGACGTCGAGCGCGTCATGGGCGCGCCGGCCGACAAGCGCCAGGTCGGCGGCGAAACCTGGTATTTCTATCCGCGCCAGCCCTACGGCCGGGTCATGTACGTCGCGCGCGTCGCCGCCGACGGGCGGCTGGTGGCGTTGGAGCAGCGGCTCACCGACGCGACCGTCGCGAAGATCATCCCCAATACCACCCGCGCCCAGGAGGTGCGGGATCTGCTCGGGCCGCCCTACACGGCGGTCGAGTTCCCGCGCCTCGAGCGCGATACCTGGACCTGGTGGATGCGCCGCTACGGCGACCCCGGCATTCCAGTCGAGCTGGTGGTGCAGATGTCGCCCGACGGCGTGGTGCGCGAGGTCTACATGCTGCAGCAGGGTCGCGGCAACCAGAAGAGCGGCTAGCCATGAACCGACGGCTGTGGCCCGTTCTGGTGGCGCTCCTCGTCGGCGCGGCGGGCTGCGCCTCGCAGGGCAATCTCGCGCCCGCGCAATCGACGCTCGCGGAGGTCGAAGCCGCGCTCGGCGCTCCGGCGGAGCGACGCCAGGTTGGCGCCGAGACCTGGCTCTACTACCCGCAGCAGCCCTTCGGCCGCAAAGTGCGGGTCGCGCGCGTCGCGCCCGACGGCAAGCTGATCGCGGTGGAGCAGCGCCTGAGCGAGGAGTACATCGCCAAGCTGATCCCGAACCAGAGCAGCCAGGACGACGTGCTCGCGCTTTTCGGCCGGCCCTACGAGCGCCTCAACGTTCCGCGCATGGAGCGCGACATGTGGACCTGGTACATGCGCCAGTACGGCATCCTGAAGGCGACCCTGAACGTGCAGATGTCGCCCGACGGCGTGGTGCGCGAGGTCTACGTCCTGGACGACAACGACACCCGGGACGGAAAGAAGAAATAGTCAGGCGAGCTTGCGCAGCTCGGTCTTCAGCACCTTGCCGTAGTTGTTCTTGGGCAGCGCGTCGACGAAGCGGTAGTCGCGCGGCCGCTTGAAGCGCGCGATGTTGTCGAGGCACAGCGCGTCGAGCTCGGCCGGCTCGACCGCGCCAAGCGCGACGATGAAGGCGACCACTTCCTCGCCCCATTCGGGGTGCCGGCGGCCCACCACCGAGCACTCGGCCACCGCCGGGTGGCGCAGCAGCACTTCCTCGATCTCCCGCGGGTAGATGTTGGAGCCGCCGGAGATGATCATGTCCTTCGAGCGGTCGCGGATGGTGAGGAAGCCTTCGGCGTCGAGGCTGCCGAGGTCGCCGGTGTGCAGCCAGCCGCCGCGCAGAGTGCTTGCGGTGGCCTGCGGATTTCCCCAATAACCGGCCATCACGCAATCGGAACGTGTCACGATCTCGCCCACCTCGCCGGCGGGAAGCTCGCGGTCTTCCTCGTCGAAGACCTTCACCTCCACTCCGGTGCGCGCTATGCCGCAGGTCGAGAGCTTTTCGACGAATTGTTCTTTATGTAACGCCTGGGAAAGTCCGGCGATGGTCATCGGCGCCTCGCCCTGGCCGAAGAGCTGGTACAGCCGCGGCCCGAAAAGCTCGATGGCGCGCAGGCAGTCGGCGACGTACATCGGCGCGCCGCCGTAGGTGATCGTCTTGAGCCCGCGCGGCGGGCGCGCCGCGGGGCTCGCCATCAGGCGCACGATCATCGTGGGCGCGGCGAAGAAGGATCCGTTCGGCCAGCGCTCGAGCAGATCGAAGATCTCCGCCGGATCGAACTGGCCGCTCTCCGGGATGACGTTGACCGCCCCGGCGGCGAAGTGCGGCAGGCCGTAAAGGCCCGAGCCATGCGAGAGCGGCGCCGGGTGCAGGGCGGCGTCGGTCGGGGCGAGGCGGTCGATGTCGGCGAAGTAGGCCTGGGTCTGGAACAGCATGTTGCGGTGGGTGAGCACCGCGCCCTTGGGAACGCCGGTGGTGCCGCTGGTGTAGAAGAGCCACGCCGGGTCTTCCGGTCTCGTTTCCGCGGGAGCTCCCTCGTCCAGCAGCAGGCTTTCATCGACTGGAACACCGCTTGGGATCGAAGCGGCGAGCTCGCGGCTCACGAAGCACACCCTCGCGCCGGAGTTCTCGAGGATGTAGGCGAACTCCCTCGGGTGCAGCTTGGCGTTCATCGGCACCGCGGTCATGCCGGCGTGCCAGCAGGCGAACAGCACCTCGTAGAACTCGGGGCAGTTCTTCATCGCGAGCGCGACGCGGTCTCCGCGCTTCAAGCCGAGCCTGCCGCTCAGTCCTGACGAAAGTTGCGAAACCCGCGCCGCCATTTGCCGGTACGAGCGCACCGGCGTGGGGCCGAGCGCGAGCGCCGGCCGCTCAGGCAGCCAGCGAGCGCTGCGCAGAAGGAGCTGGACCAGGTTCATGCAGGCCGAAAAACCGGCAGGCGTTGCGCGTGGTGTCGGCGGCGAGCTCCTCGACCGGGCGGCCGAGCGCGCGCGCCACCGCGCGCGCGATATGCGGCAGAAAGGCGGGCTCGTTGCGGCGCGACTTGGGCTGGGGCTCGAGGTCGCGGGGCGTGAGATAGGGCGAGTCGGTCTCCAGCAGCAGCCTTTCCCTCGGGATCTGCTTGACGAGCTCCAGGAGATGACGCCCGCGGCGTTCGTCGCAGATCCAGCCGGTGATTCCGATGTAGAGATCGAGCTCGAGATAGGCGCGCAATTCGTCGCGCTCGCCGGTGAAGCAGTGCGCCACCGCGCGCTTCACCCGGTGATGCTTCAGGATCTCGTAGAACCTCGGGTGCGCATCGCGCGAGTGCAGGAAAAGGGGCTTGTCCAGGGACAAGCCGAGCTCGAGCTGCGCGACGAACCATCTTTCCTGGTCCGGGTGCGGCGAATAGTTGCGGTTGAAGTCGAGGCCGCATTCGCCGATCGCGACGATGCGCGGATGGGCGGCGAGGCTGCGCAGGGCTGGAATGGTCTGCGGGCCGCAGTCGCGCGCATGGTGCGGGTGCACGCCCGCGGTCGCGTGAAGGTCGAACTCCTCGGCGATGCGGGCCGCGGCCATGGATTCGTCGACCGTCGTGCCGGTGACGACGATCCGCTCCACCTCCGCCTGCCGCGCCCGCTCGAGCGTCTGGGGCAGGTCCTGCGCGAACGCCGAATGCGAGAGGTTCGCGCCGATGTCGAAGAACCGCATCTCTTCCCTCGGTTATTCCCTCATCCCGATGCGCTGCGCGAGCCTGTAGTAGAGCGTGAACTGCGCGCGCACGAATGCCTGCGTCTCCGTGGGGCTGCGCACCGCCGGCACGCCGCCGAGCTTGCGGTTGCCCGCGATCCAGTCGGGGTCGTGCGCCAGCTGCGCCATGGCGCTCGCCCAGCGCTCGACCACCTCGCGCGGCAGGTCGCGCGGCCCGGCGAGCGCCGACCAACCCACGAGGTTCTCCATCTCGCGCCAGCCGAGGCTGCGCGCGGTGGGCAGGCCGGGCAGCTCATCCGGCGGCTCGCGCGTGGTGGTCATGAGCGGCCGCAGCGTGCCGGCCCTGAGGGGACCGAGAAGCGTCCCGAGATTGCTGCACGCGAACTGGACGTCGCCGGCGAGAAGGGCGGCGATTAGCTCGCCCGGGCCCTTGTATGGAATGCCCAGCGCCGCGTCCTTGGGCAGGCCGACGAGCGTGAACAGGTACTGAGGCCCGAAGCTTTGGATCGTGCCTTCGCCCACGGTGGCGAAGTTGAGCTTGCCCGGACGCTTGCGGATGTCATCGAGCAGGCTCTGCATCGTGAAGTACGGCGAGTCGGCCCTGACAGCGCAGACGATCGGGTTGATCTCCATCATCGAGAGCAGGGTGAAGTCGCCCCACTGGTAAGGGGTCTTGCGGTCGGTGGCGGGGAGGATCACGAACGAAGCCGTGCGCGCGAGGAGCAGGGTGTTTCCGTCCGGCGCCGCGGTGAGCACCGCTTGCGTGCCGATCGCGCCGGAGGCGCCGGGCTGATTCAGCACCACGATCTTCTGCCCGCCGAGATAGCGCGGCGCATACTCCGCGAGGTTGCGCGCGGCGAGATCCGCGTCGCTCGCGGTCGTGTAGGGCACCACGAGCGTGATCTGCCGCGCCGGGGACTGCGCGTGCGCGCCCGCCGCGAGGAGCAGCACCGGGAGGGGGAGCGAAAAAAGGGAAGCGAATACCATGCTCATTCCGTGCCCGGTGGCATGCCCAGGCCCATGCGGATCTTGAGGCCCTTGATCGTCTCCTTGACCGTGCCGGAAAGCGGCAGGCTCACACGCGCGAAGTCGGCCTCGTGCAGGACGATGCTCATGTCCTTCTCGGCCCAGGGCATGCCGGAGCGCTCGGCGCCGTGGTCCATCGCCCAGTTCTGCGCGCTGCCGTGGTGCAGCGCTTCCTTCAGGCGCGCGCGCTCGACGCCGAGCGCTTCGGCGAGGCCCAGGCCTTCGTCGTTCGCCACGATGCACGTCCACAGGATGAGGTTGTTCACCATCTTGCCGACCTGCCCGGCGCCGGCCGCGCCGAGATGGAAGATGTCCGAGGCGAACGCGCCGAAGGCCGGCCGGCAGGCTTCGAACGCCGCTTCGTCGCCGGCGCCGTAGATGAGCAGCTTGCCGGCGACGGCGGCGGCTTCGCCGCGCGCGAGCGGGATGTCGAGAAGCACGAGGCCGCGCTCGCGCAGGCGTTCGGCCAGCCGGCGGGCATAGCGCGGTGCGACCGTCGAGCCGAGCGCGACGGTCAACCCCTGGTTAGCCGCCTCGTTAATGCCATTGGGTCCAAAGACAACGGTTTCGACCTCGTGCTCAAAACCCACAACGACGATCACGAGCTCGCTCGCCCGCGCCACCTCGCGCGGCGAGTCGAGCACCGACACGCCGAGAGCGCGCGCGTTGCGCCGCGCCATCTCGAGCGGGTCGTAGCCGGTGACGCTATAGCCCTTGGAGACGAGATGGCGCGCCATCGGCGCGCCCATGCTTCCGAGGCCGAGGATTCCGATTTTGCTGATTGCAGTCATCGCGCTGTCTCGGCAGTATAGTAAACACCATGAAATTCATCGCTCGCATTGCTTTTTTCACAGTAGCGCTTTTTTCCGCAACCGCGGCTCTTGCGCAAAGCTGGCCGCAGCGGCCCGTGAAGTTCATCCTCTCGCTCGGCCCGGGCTCGGGCGCCGACATCGGTGCGCGCCTCTACGCCGACCGCCTCACCAAGCTGTGGGGACAGCCCGTCGTGATCGAGAACCGTCCCGGCGGGGACGGCGTCATTGCCATCAACGCGGTGATCCAGGCGAAGGACGACCACATACTGCTATGGGGCCCGACGGCGAACTTCGTCGGCCACCCGTACAGCCTGGAGACCATGTCCTACGACCCGAAGGAGCTCGTGCCCGTGGCGCGCGTCTCGGGCACCGTGGTCACGCTCGGCGTGCCGGCGAGCATGAACGTCGGCTCGCTGAAGGAACTCGTCGCCACCGCCAAGCAGAAGAAGGGCTGGCTCAACTGGACCACCGCGGTGACGATGACCGACATCATCCTCGAGGGTTTTCTCAAGAGCCAGGGCATCGACGCGGCGCAAATCCGCTACAAGCAGCCGGCCGAGGCGGTCAACGACCTCGTCAGCGAGCGCATCCAGCTCTACAGCTCCGCGTACGCCATCGTGCGGCCGCAGGTGCAGTCGGGCAAGGTCAAGCTGCTGGCGGTGCAGGCGCGCCACCGCGTGCCGGGCCTCGACCTGCCTACGGTGGCGGAACTCGGCTTCCCGGGGCTCAACTTCGAGGGGCTGGTAGGCATCATCGCCGCGCGCTCGAGCAACCTGCCGCCCGCGGCGCGCGACCGCATCGGCGCCGACATCAAGACGGTGTCGAAGGATCCGTTCGTCGCCGAGCGCCTCGCGTCGACCGCTCAGCTCAACACTCCCGGCGATGCCGCCGAATTCGCCGCCTCCATCGACGAGCAGGTGAAGCAGCTCGCCGACTCGGCGAAGTTCCTCGGCTTGAAGCCGAAGCAGTAGCCGAAGACGCGGTCATGAGCGCCGGCCTCGATTGGCCGGCGTGAACTTCGACTGGCGACCCCGCGCCCGGCCGAACCATTCGGGCTTGGGAACACGCGCCACGCGGCCGGACACGAGGGGAAGGCGCTCGTTTTCCAATTCCGCAAAGATCTCGACGAGGAACTCGAGAAAGGCGCGGACCAGCTTCGAATGACGTTGCGCGGGCGGATAGGCCGCAAAGATCGTTGGCGCTTCCAACGCCTCCCAATCGGTCAGGACCGGTTCAAGCGCACCGGAAGCAAACTGCCGGGTGAGCGTGAGATCCGCCAGGCGCATCACGCCCGCACCTCCGCACGCGGCTTCGTCCAGCCAGGGCCTGTCGTCGGTAAGGAGCCTGCTTTTCACGTCGACCGTGCGCCGCTCTCCCGCTCTCTCGAAGATCCACCGATCCAGGAGGATGTCGCCCGAGCTGCGAAAAAGAAGGCAATGGTGGGCGCTCAGCTCCTCGGGCTCGCGCGGTCTGCCGGTGCGGTTCCAGTAGTCGGGCGACGCACAAATCACATAGCGGGTTTGTGCGAGCGCGCGCACCACGAGGTTTCGCTCCGACGGCCAGCCGAGCAGCACCGCGATGTCGAGCTTCTGCTCGTCGATGTCCCTGACCGTTCTGGCGGGCTTGTTGACGAGCTCGACGTCGGGGTACCGGCCCAGGAAGCGTGCTATGCGCGGCATGATGCAGTACTGCCCCAATGCCAGGCGGATGCCGACGGTCAGTGTGCCGCGCAGCCTGGCGTCGGGCGGACTGAGGCCGCGTTCGAGCTCGTCCACGTCGGCGGCGATGCGGCGCGACGCTTCGTAGTAACGCTCGCCGTCCGGCGTCAAGGACAGGCCCTGGCTTGTGCGGTGAAAGAGCCGCACGCCGAGCGAACGCTCGAGCGCGTTGACCAGCTGTGAAACGGCCGGCGTGCTCACGTCGAGCGATTTTGCGGCCGCGGCGAAGCTGCCCGTCTCGGCGGTCCTCGCCACATAGTGCATCGCGCGCAGCTTGTCCACGCTAGCCCTCCCTTATAAAGAAAAAGTTTACGCGGAATCAAGCGGCGCCGCCTTGCGTCGGCGAGGCCGCGCGCCATACTGCTCCACAGAAGCCACTACTTCAGGGGAGGAGAGCCATGACCGCGAATCGAATCCGCCAGCTGACAATCTGCGTGCTGGCTGCAGTTTTCACTTGTGCGGTGCAAGCGCAGGACGCTTATCCGGAGAAGCCGGTGCGCCTCATCGTCGGTTTTCCCCCGGGAAGCCAGGCCGATACCGTGGCTCGGCTGTTGAGCCAGAAACTCGGCGAAGCGATCGGCAAGCCGGTCACGGTCGACAATGCCACCGGCGCCGCGGGCAACATCGCGGCTGATCGCCTCGCGAAATCGCCGGCGGACGGCTACACGCTCGGCGTGCTCGGCGAAGTGCAGGTCGTGGTCAACCCCTATCTCTACAAGCTCGCTTTCGACCCGGCGAGCGCATTCGCGCCAATCGCCGAGGTGGCTGCGTACCCGAACCTCCTGGTGGTCGGCCAGGGCATGCCCGCAACCCATCTGCGGGACATCGTCGCCATGGCAAAGGCGAGGCCAGGGGAGCTGACGTTCGCGTCCGGCGGCAGCGGCAGCTCGCCCCATATGGCAGCGGAGCTCTTTAAATCCACGGCGGGGCTGGACATCCGGCATATCCCGTACAAGGGCGTGGTGCTCGCGGTACCCGATGTCCTGAGCGGGCGGGTCACCATGATGTTCAGCCCGATCGGAATCGCCCTGCCTTCGGTGAAGGCGGGCAAATTGAAGGCCCTTGCCGTAACGTCGCCGAAACGCTCCGCCGTTCTGCCGGAGGTGCCCACGGTCGCCGAGTCGGGATACCCGGGTTACGAGTACACCGGCTGGTATGGCCTGTTCGCGCCGGCAGGCACGCCTGGCGCGATCATTCGCCGACTTCATGCTCAGACCACGGCTGCGCTGCAGGACCGTGACGTGCGCACGAAGCTCGTGGACCTCGGGATGGAGCCCACCGGCACCTCGCCCGAGCAGTTCGCCTCCGCGATCAGGACGAGCTTGCCCAAGCAGGCGAAGCTGATTGCCGAATCCGGCATGAAGCCCGACTAGAGCTGGGGGCATCGCATGAAAGACAAGCAGGTCGTGATAGTCGGCGGCACCGGAAGCATCGGAAGCGCTCTCGTACGGCAGCTCTCTGCGCAAGGCGCTCGCGTGCGCGTGACCGGGCGCGATTCCGACAGCTTGGCATCGGCGGAGAAAGGGGCGAGTGGCGTGCAAAGTTTCCTTTGCGAGGTCACGAGCGAAGCGAGCGTAGGCGAGGTGTTCTCGCATTTCGACGACATCGATCACGTCGTGGTGCTCGCAGGCTCGTCCGGCGGCGGGCCGTTCATGGAAACGCCCGCGAGCCGGCAGCGCTACGTGCTTGAAGAGCGTGTGTGGGGCGCAATTTACGCTGTGCGCGCAGCGGTGCCCAAGATGCGCGGCGGCTCCATCACGCTGACCTCGGGTTTGTTCGCCAGCCGGCCGCCGGCCGCGGGCTCGGTGATGCTGGTGACCGCATTGTCGGCGGTGGAAGGCCTCGTGCGCGGACTGGCTCGCGAGTTGGCACCGATCCGTATCAACGCCGTCAGTTTCGGAGTCGTGCGCAGCACTCGACACCGGCACATGGGCGCCGATCAGGAACCGTATTATCGGCGACTCGGAAACGCGCTACCCACCGGTCGTGTCGGCGAGCCCGACCACGCCGCTCATGCGATCGTGTTTGCGATGCAGAACGACTACCTTACCGGAGAAGTCTTGCACGTTGACGGCGGCGCTCGTCTCGTCTGACTGCATGCAGCCAGAGCAAGCAGCATCGGTCAATCGCTGAACTTCGGTGCCTTGGGGATCGAAAGGTCGAGGATCTGCGCGGGGAGCCAGGTCGCGAGATCCGGCAGCGCCGCGACCGCGAGCAGGACCATGAGCTGCAGCACCACATAGGGCATGGCGCCTCGCCATACGTCTGCGAGGGACACCTCGCCGCGCGCTGCGCCATGGACCAGGAACAACGCGTAGCCGAAGGGCGGCGTGAGGAACGAGGTCTGCAGGGCGATCGCGAACAGCGCGCCGACCCAGCAGCCGGCGAGCTGCGCGTTGCCCAGCTCGCGTCCCACGCCGGCCGCAAGCAGCGTGGCCGCCAGGACGGGCAGCGCGATCACGACGATCTCGAGCCAGTCGAGGAACATGCCCAGCACGAACACGAGCGCGAGCGCGGCCGCGAGCGGCGCGTAGCCGCCGCCGCCGCCCACCGCGCTCGCTCCGGCGGCGACCATCTCGGTGCCGCCCAGCAGCCGGAACACTAGCGAGAAGACATTGGCGCCGACGAAGATGAAGAACACCATGGCGCTGAGGAGCGCGGTCTGCCGGATGGCGGCGTCCAGGACGCGCCAGCTCAGCCGCCCGTGCAGCGCGCCGGCGAGCACGGCGCCGACCGCGGCGAGCGCCGCGGCCTCGGAGAGCGTGGCAAGGCCCAGAACCACCAGCGCGACGAGCCCGAGCATCAGCGCCACGGTGAGGAGCGCCCCGCCGAGGTTCTCGGGAATCCCTTCTTCGCGTCGGGGGCGTGAACCCCGCGCAACGGCAAACGCCAGGTAGAACGCCAGCAGAAGGGCGAGCGGCGCCAGCATGGCGAGGAACAGCGCGGGCACCTGGACGCCGATGGCGTCGGCGACGAAGAAGAGCATGAGGCCGGGCGGCGCCACTGCGCCGAGCGAGCCGGCGGCCGCCACCAGGCCGGCTGCGTCGGCGCTGCGGTAGCCGTGGCGCCGCAACGCGGGAAGCGCATAGAGCGCGAGCGCTCCGGTCGAGGCGCCGATCATGCCGGCGGCCGGCGCCTGGATCGCGCCGACCGCGAGGGTAGCCACGGCGGGGCCGCCGCGCACGCGGCCGAACGCCCGCGCGCAGGCCGAGAGCAGGTTTGCGGCCAGCCCGGTTTCGTGAAGGATCGCACCCATGAAGAGCAGCATCGGCACGGCCGCGTACACCACTTCGTCGCGGTCCGACAGCGTGCCGTAGATGCGGTGGAAAATCGCTCCGAGCTCCTCGGTCCGCATGGTCCCCGTGAGGAGCGCGATGCCGGCAAAGAGGAACGCGGTGGCGATCAGGACCAC
>DATLUZ010000260.1:0-22332 GCA_035577785.1 Burkholderiales bacterium
TGCGCATGTCGAACACCTGCACGTTCTGGATCAGCGGCCACTTGAAGTGCAGGCCGGCGCGCGTGATGACCTCCTTGACCTCGCCGAGCTGGAACACGATCGCGTTCTGGCGCTGGTCGACCGTGAAGAGCGCGCTCGAGACGAGCAGCACGATGACGACCACCAGCGCGAGTAGCGGGCCGAGTGCTCTCATCGGTCGGCCCGTTCCCGGTTCCTCAGCGTGTCGCGCGAGCGCGGCCCGCTGTCGGACGTGGCGTCCGCCGGAGGCTGGCGCGGCGCCGCGGCGGCATCGCCGCCGGAAGGCGCGGCGGCGCTCTGCAGCAGCCGGTCGAGCGGCAGGTAGAGGAGATTGCCGCCGCCCCGGTAGTCCATCATCACCTTGCTGGTCGAGCTCAGCACCTGCTGCATCGTCTCGATGTAGATGCGCTCGCGCGTGACCGCGGGCGACTTGGCGTATTCGACGAGCACCTGGCGGAAGCGCGACGCGTCGCCCTCGGCGCTCGCGATCGAGCGCTGGCGGTAGCCGTCGGCCTCCTGCTGCAGGCGCGAGGCCGTGCCGCGCGCGCGCGGGATCACGTCGTTGGCGTAGGCCTGGCCCTCGTTCTTCTGGCGCTCGCGGTCCTGGCCGGCTTTCACCGCGTCGTCGAAGGCGGCCTGCACCTGCTCGGGCGGCTGCGCGTTCTGGATCGTGACCGTGCTCACCTGGATGCCGGTGCCGTAGCGGTCGTGGATCTGCTGCATGAGGTCGCGCGCCCGGTTCGCCACGTCGACCTGCGTCTCGTACAGGATCTGGTCCATCGAGCTCTTGCCGATCACCTCGCGCATCGCGGTCTCGGCGATCTGCATGGCCGACTCGTCGGGACGGCGCACGTTGAAGGTGAAGTCGCGCGCGTCCTTGACCAGGTACTGCACCGCGAACTGCAGATCGACGATGTTCTCGTCGTCGGTAAGCATCAGCGACTCTTTCAGCACCTTGGTGCGCACGTTGTTGCGGTAGCCGACTTCGAGCGTGCGCACCTGTGCGAGATTCACGATCTCGTGGGACTGGATCGGCCAGGGCAGGCGCCAGCGCAGGCCGGGGTTGGTTTCCTGCGAGTAGCGGCCGAATGTGAGCACGACCCCGCGCTGGCCCTCGACCACGATGTAGAAGCCGCTCGCGAGCCAGACCAGCACGATCAGGACGGCGAGCAGGCTCGCGCCGCCGCCGATCTGCCAGGACGAGGGCGTGCGCGGCGGCTCGTCGCCGCCGCCGCGTCGCCTGCGGCCGAAGAGCTCCCCCAGGCGCCGGTTGAAATTGCGCCACAGCTCGTCCAGGTCGGGCGGGCCCTGGTTGCCCCCGCCGGGGCCGCCTCTGGAACCATCGGGCCCGCGGGAGCCGCGCCCCCAATTGGGGTCGTTCAGTGACATGGATTAGGTCGGTAGCAGTGGGTGCGTCGGCGCCGCGGCCGCGCGGCGCGCCGCCGAGCGCTCTTTCGCGAACTCGGCGATGGCCGCACGCAGATCCTGCAGCCCGGCGCCGGTGCGCGCGCTCACGAAAACGCGGCAGATCCTACCATATTGATCGCGCTCGACTCCCGGCGACAGCTCTTTTCCCGATCCCACGAGGTCGATCTTGTTCCAGACGAGGAGCCGCGGCGCGTCGCCCGCCGGGATTTCGGCGAGCACCTTGTCCACCTCCCGCGCCTGCTCGTCGCGGCTTGCCGAGGCCGAGTCCACCACGTGGAGCAGCAGGTCGGCGTGCACGGTCTCCTCCAGCGTGGCGCGGAACGCGGCCACCAGGCCGTGCGGCAGGTCGCGGATGAAGCCGACGGTGTCGGAGATCACGACATTTCCGGCATCCTCGACCCAGATACGTCGCGTGGTGGTGTCCAGCGTGGCGAAGAGCTGGTCGGCTTCGTAGGCCTTCGCCCGCGTCAGCGCGTTGAACAGCGTCGACTTGCCGGCGTTGGTGTAGCCGGCGATCGATACCGACAGCACGTCGCCCCTCGCCCGCGCGCGGCGCTGCACCGCTCTTCTTTTCTGCAGGTCGCGCAGTTTCCCCTTCAGCACCTTCACGCGGTTGGCGATATACCGGCGGTCCAGCTCGAGCTGCGTTTCGCCCGGGCCGCCGGTCTTGCCCAGGCCCCCGCGCTGGCGCTCGAGGTGGGACCAGCCGCGCACCAGGCGCGTCGACAGGTGCTCGAGCCGGGCGAGCTCGACCTGCAGCTTGCCTTCGTTGGTCTGCGCGCGCTGGGCAAAGATCTCGAGGATCAGCTCGGTCCGGTCGAGCACGCGCCGCTCCAGCTCGCGCTCCACGTTGCGCTCCTGCGCCGGGGACAGCGCGTGGTTGAACACCACGAAGGCGGCGTTCAGCGCCTCGGCCGCCGCGCCGATCTCGGCCACCTTGCCGCTGCCGGCGTAGAACTTCGGATCGGGTCGCGCGCGCTTGCCGCGGATCACGCGGTGGCGGCGCACGCCTGCGCTCTCGACCAGGCGCACGACTTCCTCGACGCGCTCGTCGTAGGTGTCGTCGCCGAAATCCAGGCATACGATGATCGCTGCCTGCGGGTCGGCAGCTTGAGGCGGGGTTTCCTGAGGGTGTTCCTGCAAACTGCTACTCGGCGTCCTTGTCGGCTCCCAGGCTGATCGGACGCGACGGCACCACGGTGGAGATGGCGTGCTTGTAGACCATTTGCGTCACGGAATTGCGCAGCAGCACGACGTACTGGTCGAACGACTCGATCTGGCCCTGCAGCTTGATGCCGTTGACGAGATAGATCGAGACCGGGACGTGCTCCTTGCGCAGCGTGTTCAAAAAGGGGTCTTGTAGCAACTGGCCCTTGTTGCTCATCGTTCTTCTCTCTTGGGGGTTTTGTAACGTTACTTTAATTGATTTTCTTGGGTTTTTCTAGCTTTCGGGGCGAACCGCTAACGGAGGGTGAGGGGCGGCGCGAGGTCCGCGCACTGGGCGCGATGGCGCAAGGCGTGATCCATCAGCACGCAGGCAAGCATGGCTTCCGCGATGGGCGTTGCGCGGATACCCACGCATGGATCATGACGGCCGGTGGTTTCGACCATCGTTTCCTTGCCATGGATATCGATCGTTTTCCGAGGTAGCCGGATGCTGGACGTCGGCTTGAGCGCGATCGACACGGTCAGGTCCTGGCCGGTCGAGATGCCGCCCAGCACACCGCCGTTGTTGTTCGACAGGAAGCCCTGTGGCGACATCTCGTCGCCATGTTCGCTGCCTTTCTGACCGATGGAAGCGAACCCCGCGCCGATCTCCACGCCCTTCACGGCGTTGATCGACATCATCGCCCAGGCGATGTCGGCATCCAGCCGCCCGTAAACCGGCTCGCCCCAGCCCACCGGCACGCTCTGCGCCACCACGTTCACGCGCGCGCCGCACGAATCGCCGCTCGCGCGCAGCTCGTCCATGAATGATTCAAGCTTGGAAACGATTTCCGCGTTCGGCGCAAAGAACGCGTTCGCATTCACCGCGTCCCAGGACTGGAACGGAATGTTCACGTTGCCGATGGACGCGAGATAGCCCCTGATCGAAACGCCGTAGCGCTCTTTCAGCCATTTCTTCGCGATCGCGCCGGCGGCAACGCGCACCACCGTCTCGCGCGCCGAGGCGCGCCCGCCGCCGCGCGGATCGCGCACGCCGTACTTCTGGAAATAGGTGTAGTCGGCATGGCCGGGCCGGAACTTCTGCGCGATCGCCGCGTAGTCTTTCGAGCGCTGGTCCTCGTTGCGCACCAGGAAGCCGATCGCCGTCCCGGTGGTGCGCCCCTCGAACACGCCCGAGAGCAGCTCGACCGTGTCGGACTCTCGCCGCTGCGTGACGTGGCGCGAGGAGCCGGGCTTTCTGCGGTCCAGCTCCTTCTGGATGTCTTCATTGGCGAGGGCAAGACCCGGCGGACACCCGTCGACCACCCCGCCGTAAGCCGGCCCGTGCGACTCGCCGAACGAGCTCACGCAATAGAGCGTGCCGAAGCTGTTGCCGGACATCGGGCCATTCTATGCGAAGAACTTGCGCGTCTCGAAAACGCTCGCCGGAAACGCCTTCCCCCCCGAGCGCAGTGCGCGCTTGAGGACGAAGTCGAAGAGCAGCGGGTTGTGGCGGCGGATCTCCTTCAGGACCGGCGCAGCCTTCTCCGCCACCAGGCCGAGCGACACGAGGTAATCGACCGAGAAGATCGGCATCACGCCGGGCAGCGGGTAGTCCGAGCCGTTGATGAGGCGCGGGTGCCACTCCGCGCGCTCGATCACCCTGGCGAGATGCGGGCCCGCCCGGTTCACCTGCGTCATCGCCGAGATGTCGGCAAAAAGCGTGTGCTCGTAGCGCCCCTCGCCCATCATGCGCTCGAAGAGCGCGAAGCTTTCCACCGTCGCGCCGCCGCGGTCGAGGTCGCGGTCGTGCCCGAGCGAGGCGCAATGCGCGGCCACCACTCGAACCCCCGCGTCGAGCGCGCGGCGCAGGCGCAGCGGGTTGCCGAAGTCGTGCGCTTCGCGCCCAAGCACCGCGCGCTCCTCGCCCGCGTGCGAGATCAACGGAAGATTCAATTCCCTGAGCTTCTGATAAAAAGCATCGCAGCGCGGCGACGCCGGATCGATCCCCATCGCCGAGGGCAGCCATTTCACCGCGCGCGCCCCTTCCCGCTTCGCCTTTGCCACCTGCTCCACCGCATCTCGCCGGTACGGGTGCACCGAGGCCACCCACTCGAAATACGCCGGATAGGCGCGCGCCACGTCGCGTGCGTATCCGTCGGGCACGTAGAAGGGCGTGTGCTCGGGATCGGGGTCGCCCTTATCGTCGTAGCTGCGCTCGAAAGCGAAGAGCAGGAGCTTGGCGCCCGGGCGCAGGCCGTCGACGAGGTTGCGCATGCGCTCGACGTAGGCGCGGTCGACGCTCCCGGGCGCGTCGTGCGCGCAGCCGGCGTTGAGGAAGAAAAGACGCCGGGCGTACTCGCCCGGATTGAGCAGGCTCTCCATGCGCGGATTGACGTAGACGCCGCTTCCGGAGTCGCCGGTGCCGATGAGGTGCGCGTGCGCGTCCCACATCTGCGAGGCGTCGACGCCCTCCCACGCCTGCCTGACCAGCTCGTGATCCGCAAGCCGCGCCGGCAGCGCCGCTCTGCACGGATTCCAAAAACCCTCCGGCGGCCAGTAGCGCCACGCGGCGAACGCGAGGCCGCCCGTGAGCGCGGCCGCGGCGCCCGTCAGCAAGCTCCTTCTTTTCAACCGGGCTCTAGGCGATCGAGTTCTTGATGTAGCCCTTGAGCATGCGGTTCTCGAAGTCCTGCTCTTCGAGCACCGCCTTGGCGACGTCGCGGAACGAGATCACGCCGAGGAGCCTCTCGCCCTTCATCACCGGCAGGTAGCGCGCGCCGCTCTCGAGCATCGTGCGGCGCAGATCGTTGACCTCCATGTCGGGCGTGGCCGTCACCGGGTCGCGGTCCATGATTTCGCCGACCTCGAGGTCGCCGAGCGTGCCGCCGCGCAGCGCGAGCGCGCGCAAGAGCTCGTGGAACGTGAGCATGCCCACCATTCGCTCGCGCTCCAGGACCACGAGCGAGCCGAGGTTCTCGCGCGCCATGGTGCGCACCGCTTCGGTGGCCTGGCCCGATGGCTCGATGCACAGCAGCCGGTTGCCCTTGACTCGAAGGATTTCCTGGACCTGCATGGTGGCCCTCCTCAGCTTCCACGCGGCTTCCACGCGCGCGGCCTTTCAGAATACTCTTTTCGCCCATGACACAAAAGACGGTTCTGGTGACCGGCGGAAGCCGCGGCATCGGCCGCGGCGTCGCCGCGCTGCTCGAGCGCCGCGGCTACCGCGTCGCGGTGGCGGATCTAGACCGTCCCGGCGCCGGCGCGGCCGCGTTCTTCCGCTGCGACGTCTCCAGCGAGACCTCGGTGAGAGCCTGCGTGCGAGGCGTGCTGCATCGCTTCGGCCGGCTGGACGCTTTGATCAATAACGCCGGGCTCGCCGACCCGGCCGATCCGCCGGTGGAGAAGCTCGCGCTCGCAGCGTGGAACCGCAGGATCGGCGTCAATCTGACCGGGGTCTTCCTGATGACCAAGCATTGCGTGCCGCATCTTCGCAGGAGCGCGGGCGCGATCGTCAACATCGCCTCGACGCGCGCGCTGCAGTCGGAGCCGAATACCGAGGCTTATGCCGCCACGAAGGGCGGCGTCGTCGCGCTCACCCACGCGCTCGCCATGAGCCTCGGGCCGCGCATCCGGGTGAACTGCATCAGCCCGGGCTGGATCGCAAAAGCAAGGCTCTCGCGGAAAGACCACGCGCAGCATCCGGTCGGCCGCGCCGGGCGCCCCGAAGACGTGGGCGAGCTCGTTGCGTTCCTGATTTCCGAGCAGGCGGGCTTCATCACCGGGCAGAACTTCGTCGCCGACGGCGGGATGACGCGCAAGATGATTTACCGCTAGCGCACCAAAATCGTAGCCAGGCCCAGCAGCATTCCCATGCTCACCACGTCGGTGGCGGTGGTGAGGAAGATGCTCGAGGCGCTCGCCGGGTCGAAGCCCAGGCGCTTGAGCGTGAGCGGCACGAGCGCGCCGGAAACGCCGCTCGCGACGCACGCGCCGATCATGGCGAGGAACACCACCAAGCCGAGCATGAACGGCCGCGCCTGGTGCTGGCCGGCAGCGGTCACCAACATGCCGATGCCGGCCGCGAGCCCGACGCCGACGCCGTTCAGGCAGCCGAGCCATGCCTCCTTCGAGACCAGGCGCCGCTCGGCGCCCGGCTTGAGCTCGCCGAGCGTCATGCCGCGCAGGGTCACGGCGAGCGCCTGGCAGCCGGTGTTGCCCGACTGGCCGGCGAGCACCGGCAGGAAGAGCGCGAGGATCACGAGGCGATCGAGCGTGTCCTGGAACAGACCCACCACCGCGGCGGCGAGAAACGCGGTGAGCAGGTTCAACTGAAGCCACGGGTGGCGCAGCTTCAGGCTGTGGTGCCACGGCGTCGCGATGCGCTCCTCTTTTTCCACGCCCATCATGCTGCCCGCCTGCAGCGAGATCTCGATCGCCCGGGCCTCGAACATCGCCTGGCCGCGCACCAGCCCCGTGAGCCGCCCGGCGGCGTCCACCACCGGATAGACGGGATAATGCCGGTCGAGCACCTGCTTCATCGCTTCCCTGAGCGGCATCGCCGCCTGCAGCACGAACGGATCTCTTGTCATCACCTGCGCCAGCGTGGCGTCCTTCGCGCCGAAGAGAAGCTCGCGCATGGTGACGATGCCGGCGAGCCTGCCCTCGCCGTCGACCACCCAGATATAGGTGACGAGGTTGCGCTTCACGCTCTCGCGCAGCGCCTCGATCGTCTCCTCCACGGTCCACTCCGGCGTGAAGGCGCCGATCAGCGGCTCCATCAGGCTGCCGATCGCGTCGCGCTCGTAGAGCGCTTTGCGCTCGCGGCGATGCGCTGTCGGCGCCGGCGAGAATAGTTCGACGGCGGTCGTCATGCGTGCCCCCCAGTTTTTCTCGGGCCTCGGGCGAGGATACCAATAGTCTCATCAGGGCATAGAGGACATTCGCCCTCAGCGAATGAACGTATGGCACAATGGAATCGCATGACGCCACGCGCCATCACCATCCGTCTCGCCGAGCCGCGCGATGCCCAGGCCATCGCGATGATGTCGCGCGACTTCATCGAGGCGGGCCTGGGATGGAAATACGACGCGGCGCGCGTCCTGCGGGCGATCCGCGACCGCGAGACCCTCGCCGTGGTGGCGTGCGAAGGCGCCAAGGGCGCCGCCGCCGGCGGGCGCGGCGCGATCACGGGATTCGCCATCATGGAGTTCGGCGACGAGCGCGCGCACCTCGTGCTGCTCGCGGTGCGTCCCTCGCACCGCAGGCTGGGCATCGGCCAGCGCCTGCTCGAGTGGCTGGTGGAATCGGCGCGCGTCGCGGGCATGGCGAGCATCCACCTCGAGCTGCGCTCGAACAACGACGCCGCCCGGCGCTTCTACCGGGCGATGAGCTTCTACGAGACGGTGCTCGTTCCCGGGTACTACCGCAGCGGCGAGGGCCGCAAGGAAGGCGCGCTGCGCATGCTGCGCGTGCTGCGCGCGCCCGGTCCGGTTCCGTACACGTGGCGCCCGCCGCGCACCGAAGACACCTGATTTTTCACGGCACCGATTTTCACGGCACGATGGCGAACCCGATCCTCAGCTGGGAGGGACTGCGCACGTTGTAATCGAGGATCGATTCGCCGTAGCCGGTGAAATACTGCACGTGGAAGTAGCCGCCGACCGGGCCGAAGCGCAGGTCGCGCAAGCGCTTCGACACGTCCACCTGGAAGCTGCCCTTCCCCGAGGTCCCGTAGCGGCCGATCAGCGTCGTGACCCACTCGCCGGCCGCGTCGTAGCGCAGTTGCCAGTCGGCGTAGCCGCGGTACTGCGCGATGTCTGGGTTTTCATCCTTTTCCAGGTAGCTGTAGAACTTGGGCATGAACTGCATCTCGTGGCGATTGGCGAAGCTGTGGTGCCACTCGGGCCGGATGAAAACGGTGTTGATCGAGCGCGAGTTCGCGGCGTCGCCGCCGTTCGACTCGTGCTCGAGGCCGAAGCGCACGCTGTCGATGAAGGTCTTTTCGTCCGCGCGATCCCATTTCCAGAAGAGCTGCGGCCGATAGCTCGTGTCGCGAAACGGCTTGGACTGGGACGAGAGATCCCAGATCGAGTTCTGCGTGTAGCCGAGGTAGAAACCGGTGAGCCAGGGCTGCTCGCGGCCGAAGCCCGTGCCGAGATCGAACAGGCGATACTTGAACGAGAGCTGGAAGCGCGCCGTCCAGCCGTGGTGCTCGCCGACGATGAAATACATCGGATCGTTCTCGGAGAGCGGCGGCTCGTACTCGCCGGGGGCGTGCCGCCCGGTTCCCGGCGGCGCCTGTCCGGGCGCCGCCACCGCGAGCTGCAGCGCGCTCGAATCGCGCGCCACGAGGTCGATCTGGACATTGCCTGCCATGGTGGCCGGCATGTCGGCGGCGTAGCGGCGCCGTCCGCGCTCGGCCGGGCCCCTTGCACGGAGCACGACGACGCGCTGCTCGATGTCGGTGCGCAGGCGCACCTCGATCTCGTCGGGAAGGGGCGCTTCGCCAGCCACGATGATTTCGAAGGATTGGCCGGCGACCACTGAGGGCTGGTCCGTGGCGAGCAGCCACTCGGGGTCCGCGGCCTGGCACAAGGCGGCCTGCAGCAGCAGGCTTGCGAGCACGAGCCTCAGGCCGCGCTCCAGTCCCGCGCGCCGGCGAAGCGCTCGAGCAGGAACTCGACGAACAGGCGCACTTTCGCCGAAAGGTGCTTGCGGCTCGGGTACACCGCGTAGATCGGCAGCGGCGCAGACACGAAGTCCTGCAGCAACGGCACCAGCCTGCCGGCGCGCACTTCGGGTCCGACGATGAACGCCGCCTCGAACACGATGCCCGCGCCCTGCGCGGCGACCTCCGCGAGCAGGTCGCCGTTGTTCGAATGGAGGCTGCCCCCGACCCGCACACTGCGCTCGGCGCCGGCCGCGTCGCGAAAGGACCAGACGCCGCGCCCCGTCCCATATTCGTAGGTGAAGCAGTTGTGGTGCGCGAGGTCTTCGGGCACGCGCGGCGCGCCGTGCGCCTCGAGATAGGCCGGCGAGGCGCACGGCACCAGGCGCGTTTCGCCGAGCTTGCGCGCGACGACATTGTCCGAGCCACCCGCGCCGATGCGCACCGCCAGGTCGAAGCCTTCCTCGACGAGGTCCACGATGCGGTCCGAAAGCGACACGTCGAACCGTACCCCGGGGTGCGCGGCGAGAAATGCGGCGATCGCTGGTGCCACATGGCGCGCGCCGAAGTTGATCGAGGTCGTGAGCCTGACGGTGCCGCGCGGCACGACCGAGGCACGGCTCGCCTCCTGCTCGGCCTCGGCGAGGTCGGCGAGGAGCTGGACCGCTCGCTCGTAGAACGTCCGCCCGCTCTCGGTCAGGCTCACGCGGCGGGTGGTCCGGTTCAGCAGGCGCGTCTGGAGATGCGCTTCCAGCTCGGCGACGTGCCGGGACGCCGCCGTCGTCGAGAGCCCCAGCTTCTCCGCGGCGCCCGAAAAGCTGCCGGCTTCGACGACTTGTGAGAACACCCGCAGCGCCTGGAAGCGGTCCATGGGGCCCACATTACAACGGTTTTCGGAATAATCAATCCCATCAAGACCTCTTTATCCCAATTCACGGGGCTTTCATACTCCGCAGCGTTCAACCCCATTTACCCGAAAGGAAGGCACCGATGATCGATTCCCGTACCGCCCCCTATGCGGCGACGCTGCTGCGCGTCTCGCTGGGCGCGATGTTCATCGCCCATTCGCTGGTCCTCAAATACCTGGCCTTCACGCTGCCCGGAACGGCGCAGTTTTTCCAGTCGCTCGGCCTTCCGGCGGGGCTCGCCTATGCCACCTTCTGGGCGGAGCTCGTCGGCGGCGTCCTGCTGGTGGCCGGCGTCGCGAGCCGCTGGGTCGCGCTGGCGCTGATTCCAATTCTTGCCGGCGCTGCCTGGGTCCATTCCGGCAACGGTTGGGTTTTCAACGCGCCTAACGGCGGCTGGGAGTACCCGGTATTCCTGATCGCCGCGTCGCTCGCGCAGGCATTGCTCGGCGATGGCCGTTTCGCCCTTGCGAACCGGCAGCGGGCACCCAATTTGCGGGTTGCAGCCCAGGCCGTGTCCTAATTGAAAGTCAAAGGAGATCGTTCGATGAAGCTCTACTACGCACCCGGCGCCTGCTCGCTTTCGCCCCACATCGTGTCCCGCGAGCTCGGCATTCCCGTCGAACTGGAAAAGGTCGACAACAAGGCAAAGACCTTCGAAGGCGGCGGCGATTACTGGAAAGTGAATCCGCGCGGCTATGTGCCGGCGCTCGAGCTGGACGACGGCCAGATCCTCACCGAAGGCCCGGCGATCGTGCAGTACCTCGCCGACAGGAAGCCCGACTCCGGCCTCGCGCCCAAGGCGGGCACGCTGGAGCGCTACCGCCTGCAGGAGTGGCTCAACTTCCTCACCTCGGAAGTGCACAAGCAGTTCTCGCCGCTCTTCAAGCCGAACACCCCCGAGGACTACAAGCCGATCGTGAAGCAGAACCTCGCCTCGCGCTTCGACTGGATCGAGCAGCAGCTCGCGGGCAAGGACTACCTGATGGGCAAGTCCTTCACGGTCGCCGACGCCTACCTTTTCGTGCTGCTGAACTGGACCAAGCCGACCGGTATCGACCTCGCCCGGTGGCCGAACCTCGCCGCGTTTCACAAGCGCGTCGGCGCGCGGCCGAAGGTACAGGAAGCGATGCAGGAGGAAGGCCTGCTGAAGAAGGCCGCATGAGCGCACTGCCGAGCGTCTTCCTATCGCACGGCTCGCCGATGCACGCGCTGCAGCCCGGCCCGGCGGGCGAAGCGTGGCAGGCGCTCGGCCGGCGCTTCGCGCGCCCGCGCGCGATCCTCATCTCGTCGGCGCACTGGGAGACCGACCTCCCGATGCTCACCGGCTCGGCAAAGCCGCAGACGATCCACGATTTCTACAACTTCCCCGAGCCGCTCTATCGCCTGCGCTATCCCGCGCCAGGCGAACCGGAGGTGGCGCGGCGCGCGCAGGCGCTGCTGCGCGAAGCGGGCTTCGGCGCCTCGATCGACGGCACACGCGGCCTCGATCACGGCGCATGGGCGCCGCTCCTTTACGCTTATCCCGAGGCCGACGTGCCGGTGGTCCAGATCTCGGTGCAGCCCGCGCTCGGCGCGCGGCACCATTTTCAGCTGGGCAAGGCCCTGCGGCCGCTCGCCGACGAGGGGGTGCTCCTCATCGGCTCGGGCCACCTGACTCACAACCTGCGCGACTGGGCGCGCGGCCAGGGTGCGCCCGCCCCCTATGCGCGCGAATTCCAGGCCTGGGTTTTCGACAAGGTGAACCAGGCCAGCCTGGAGGAGCTGCTGGAGTACCGCTCCCGCTCGCCGCACGGGGTGCGCGCGCATCCCACCGACGAGCACTTCCTGCCGTTCTTCTTCGCGCTCGGCGCCGCGCCCGAGCATGCCCGCCCCGAGCGCGTCTACGACGCCATCGACAGCGGCGTGCTGGCGATGGACGCGTACGTTTTCAGCTGATCAGCCGCCGAGGGCTCTGAAGAGGTCGGCGACCGCAGCGCGATGGGCGCGCAGCGCCTCGACGCGCGCGATCTGCGCCGAGAGCAGGCCGCGTTCGGCATCGAGCACGTCGAGCTGGCTCGCGACGCCGTTCTGATAACGCAGCCGCGCGAGGCGCAGCGTCTGCGTGAGCGCGGCTTCGCGCGCCGATTCGGCCTCGTAGCTTTCGCGGGCGCGGCTCTGCGCAATGAGGGCGGTGCGCACCTCGCCGAAGGCCGAGCGGATGGCCTGCTGGTACTGCGCCAGCGCAGCGCGCTCGCGCGCCTGGGCCGCGTCGCTGCGCGCCTGGAGCCGCCCGCCCTGGAAGATCGGCTGCGTCAGCGCCGCGGCGACCTGCCAGGTGGCAGCCGAGCCGCCGGCGAACAGGTTGGCGAGCGCCGCGCTCTCGCTGCCGTAGAAAGCGCTCAGGCTGATCGAGGGGAACATCTCGGCGCGCGCAACCGCCACGCGGGCATTGACGGCGGCGAGCTGGCGCTCGGCCTCGACCAGATCGGGCCTGCGCAGGAGGAGCTCGGAGGGCAGGCCGGAAGGGACGGCGGGCGGGCCCGGCATCTCATCGGCGGCCTGCCTCACGTTCACCACGCCCTCGAACACCTGCTTCGGGCTGCGCCCCAGCAGCACGGACAGCGCCACCTCCTCGCGCTCGCGGTCGCGCTCGAGCGGCGGAAGCAGCGCGCGCACCGAGGCGGCTTCCGCCTCGAGCTGGCGCAGCTCGTACTCCGAGATGACCCCGCCCTGGAAACGCTTTCTTTGCAGGCCGAGCGCCTCCTCGCGCAGCGCCACGTTGCGTCGGGTGAGGTTCACCTGCTCGTCGAAGGAGCGCAAGGAAAAGTACGACTTCGCCACTTGCGCCGCAAGCGCGAGGCGCACCGCCTCGCGCGAGGCCTCGCTCCCCTCGAGCTCGGCGCGCGCCGCGGCGGCGTTGGCGCGCAAGCGGCCGAAGAGATCGAGCTCGTAGGAGACGTTGAGCGTCGCGCGGTGGTTGCTGTATTCGGTCGGGATGCCGGGAAACGCGGTCGCGGTGCGGGTGGAGATCTGCTGGCGGCTGGCCGCGGCCTGGGCGTCGATGCTCGGCCAGAAGAGGGAGTTCGCCTCGCCGAGGAGCCCGCGCGCCTCGTCCACGCGCGCCGCCGCGACCAGCAGGTCGCCATTGCCCGAGAGCGCCTCGTCGACCACCGCGTCGAGCGCGGCGTCGTCGTAGATGCGCCACCAGCGCCCGTCCTCGGCAAAGCGCGGCGCGGTCTCCTTCCAGGCGTCCGGCAGCTCGACCGCAGGCCGCTCATATTTCACCGGCTGAATGCAACCGGCCACCGCGAGGCAGGCGACGACGGCGAACCTACTCATGGCTATGCGGCGCGTGGTGCGGTATCGGGATGCTCTTATGCGTGACCACGCGGGCCTGCTCGGCCTCGTGCTTGATGTCGGCGCTCGAGCGCTTCTCGGTCAGGTGCCGGTCGGTCATCAGCTTGAAGAACATCGGCACGAAAAAGATGGCCAAGAAGGTCGCCGCCAGCATCCCGCCCATCACGCCGGTGCCCGCCGATTCGCGCGCGCCGGCGCCGGCGCCGGTGGAGAAGGCGAGCGGCATCACGCCGAGGATGAAGGCGAGCGAGGTCATGAGGATCGGCCGGAAGCGCAGCCTCGCCGCCTCGACCGCAGCGGCCGAAGCCGACAGTCCCTGCTCGTGCTTCATCACTGCGTACTCGACGATCAGGATGGCGTTTTTCGCCGCGAGGCCGAGCAGCGTAACGAGTCCGATCTGGAAGTACACGTCATTGGTCAGGCCTCTCAACCAGACCGCCGCGAGCGCGCCGAACGTGCCGAACGGCATCGCCAGAAGCACCGAGAGCGGCAGCGACCACTTCTCGTATTGCGCCGCCAGAATCAGGAACACCATGACGACCGCCAGGCCGAGCGCCAGGCCCGAGGTCCCGGCCGAGCGCTTCTCCTGGTAGGAGACACCGCCCCAGTCGTAGCTGAAGTCCTGCGGCAGCACCTTGGTCGCGATATTTTCGACCGCCTGGATCGCCTGCCCCGAAGACACCCCCGGCGCGGCCTGGCCGAAGATCTTCACCGCCGGCAAGTTGTTGAAGCGATCGAGCGAGTCGGGGCCGGAGCTGTAGCGCACCTTGGCGAGCGAGTCGAGCGGAATCATCTCGCCTTTCTCGGAGCGCACCCACACCTTTCCGATATCCTCGGGCCGGTCGCGGTACTGCGGCGCGGCCGACATCAGCACCTGCCAGGTGCGGCCGAACTTGTTGAAGTCGTTCACGTAGTAGCTGCCGAGCGTGGCCGCGAGCGCGCCGTAGAGGTCCTCGAGCGGCACGCCGAGCGCCTTCGCCCGGTCGCGGTCGACGTCGACCGAGAGCTGCGGCACCGTGGCGCGCCAAAGGGTCTGCACCATCCCGAGTTGCGGCTCCTTATGCGCCGCGCCGATGAACTGGCCGAGCGCCTTCGCCATCTCGCCCGACCCTCCGGTGCCGCGGTTCTGGATATAGAACTCGAAGCCGCCGGCGGTCCCCAAGCCGAAGATCGGCGGCGGACCGAAGGCAAGCGCGAGCCCTTCCTTGATGTGGCCGGTCTTCATGAAGAAGTCGCCCACCAGCTGGGGCGTGGCGACCTTGCGCTCGCTCCAGGGCTTCTGCGTGACGAAGATGGTCGCGGCGTTGTTGCGGAAGCCGCCGCCGAGGAAGTCGAAGCCGGTGAAGGCGACGACGTCGAGATTGTTCGGGTTTGACGCGATCGCCTTGTTCACCTCGGCGACCACCTTGTCGGTGCGCTCCAGGGTCGCCCCGTCGGGCAGGATCACCGCCGCGATGTAGAAGCCCTGGTCCTCGTCGGGCACCAGGCTCCCCGGCGTGATGTGCCACAGCCAGGCCGCGGCCGCGACCATGCAGGCGAAGAGCGCGAGACCAATGCCGCCGCGCCGGATGATCCACGCCACGCCCGACTCGTAGTGGTCGGTGGCGCGGCCAAAAGCCCGGTTGAACCACGCGAAGAATCCGCGCTCCCTTCTTTTTTCCGGCTTCAGGACGATGACGCACAACGACGGCGTCAGCGTCAGCGCCACGATTCCCGAGATCACCACCGCCATCGAGATCGTCACCGCGAACTGGCGGTAGAGCTCCCCGGTGAGGCCGCCGAGGAAGGCGATCGGCACGAACACCGCGCACAACACGAGCACGATGGCGACGATGGGGCTGGTCACCTCTTTCATCGCCTTGATCGCGGCTTCGCGCGGCGCGAGGCCTTCCTCGTGCATGATGCGCTCGACGTTCTCGAGCACGACGATGGCGTCGTCCACCACGATGCCGATGGCGAGCACCATGCCGAAGAGCGTCAGCGTGTTGATGGTGTAGCCGAGCAGCAGCAAGCCGGCGAAGGTGCCGATGAGCGACACCGGCACCGCTGCAAAAGGGATCAGCGTGGCGCGCCAGCTCTGCAGGAAGAGATACACCACCAGGAACACGAGCGCCATGGCGATGAGCAGCGTCTCGACCACCTCCTTGATCGAGACCTCGACGAAGCGCGTGGTGTCGTAGGGGACCGAGTAGGCGAGGCCCTGCGGAAAGCGCTTGGCGATGTCGGCTACCGTGCGCTTCACCTCGCCTGCGACCCCCAGGGCGTTGGCGCCGGGCTGCAGGAAGATACCCACCAGCGTGGCTTCCCTGCCGTTGATGCGGCCGATGAAGTCGTAGTCCTTGGAGGCGAGCTCCACGCGCGCCACGTCTTTCAGCCTGAGCGAGGAGCCGTCGGGGTTGGTGCGCACCAGGATTTCCTCGAACTCCTTCGGATCGGACAGGCGGCCGCGCGTGGTGACCGTGTACACCAGCTCCTGCCCGGGAGGCGCGGGCGATTGCCCGACCTTGCCGGCGGCGAACTGGGCGTTCTGCTCGTTCACCACCCGGATGAGGTCCGCGGGCGTGAGCTTGTGCTGCGTCATCTTGTCGGGCTGCACCCAGATGCGCATCGCGTAGTCCTTGGCGCCGAAGATCTGGACGTTGGTGGTGCCGGGGACGCGCTTCAGGAGGTCGAGCACGTTGAGCGTCACGTAGTTCGAGATGAACACGTCGCTGTGGCGGCCTTCGGGCGAGTAGAACGCGAGCACCTGCAGGAAGGCCGAGGAGCCCTTCTCCACCGTCACGCCCTGCCGCCGCACCTCGAGCGGCAGGCGCGGCTCGGCCTGCTTGACGCGATTGTTGACGTTGAGCGCCGCCTTGTCGGGGTCGGTGCCGATGTCGAAGGTGACCTGGATCTGCACCACGCCCTGCGAGGTCGAGGTCGAGTTCATGTAGATCATGTGCTCGACGCCGTTGATCTGGTTCTCGAGCGGCGCGGCGACGGTCTGCTCGAGCACCTGGGCGGAGGCTCCCGGGTAGACCGCCTGCACCGTGACCACCGGCGGCGCGATCTCGGGGTACTGCGCGACCGGCAGCACGCGCATCGCGGCGAGCCCGGCGAGGACGACAAACGCCGAGAGCACCGCGGCAAAGATCGGCCGGTCGATGAAGAAGCGGGAGAACACTACTTCTTTCCTACAACAGATTTTTCAGAGGGCGTTTCAGGCGGTTTTTCGGCGATTTTCACGGGCGCGCCGGGGCCGAGTTTGAGCAGGCCGTCAACGATCACGCGCTCACCCGGCTTCACGCCCTCCGTGATGATCCAGCTGTCACCCGACCACTCGCCCGCCTGCACCGGGCGCGGCTGCGCGGTGCTCTTGTCGTCGACCACATAGACGAACTTGCCCTGCGGCCCCTCGAGCACCGCGCGCTGCGGCACGGTGAGCGCGTTCGGCCGCATCGCCCCGTGCAGGATCACGCGCACGAACTGTCCCGGGCGCAGCGCGCCGTCAGGATTGGGCAGCTCGGCGCGCGCCTCGCGCGTGCCGGTGGCGGGCGAGATGCGCACATCGGAGAACGAGAGCCGGCCCTTCCTCGGATAGACGCTGCCGTCGGCGAGGCGCAGCTCGACTTCGAAATTCTTCGGCAGCTTGAGGCGGCCGGCGTCGGCCTCCCTCTGCAGCCGCGACTGCTCGTTGTCGGGAATGCCGAAGTTCACCCAGATCGGGTCGACCTGGACCACGCTGGTCAGCAGCACGTTCGGCCCGGAGATGAGCGTGCCCTCCGAGGGCAGCGCGCGCGTGGTGACGCCGGAAACCGGCGCCTCGACCCGCGTGTACTCCAGATTGAGCTTGGCCTCGACCAGGCGCGCCTGCGCCGCCTTGACGTCGGCCGCGCCGATGGACTCGGCCGACACGGCGTCGTCGTATTCCTTCTGGCTGACCGCCTTCTCGGCATACAGGGGCTTCAGGCGCGCGGCGTTGCGCTTCGCCTGGTCATAGCGCGCCTGTGCCGCCACCACGTCCGCTTCGGACCGCGCGACGACAGCCTGGAACGGTGCCGGGTCGATGGTGAAGAGCGACTGGCCCTGCTTCACCTGCGCGCCTTCTGTGAAATTACGCTTGAGCAGAATTCCAGTGACCCGCGCGCGTACTTCGACCTCACGCGAACCGGCCGTCTGCCCGGTGTACTCGAGCGCCACCTGCAAGGTCTGCGGTTGCACCGTAGCGACGTTGACTTCCGGCGGCGGCATGCCGCCCATCGGACCGCCGTGCCCCTTGCCGCCCTTGTCACCTCCAGCTTCGCCACAAGCCGCGACCCACACGACGAGCGAGAGCACGGCGAGATGTATGAAACGCATGGGCATTCGCGGTGGTGACAGGGGGGTTTCGATTCTAACCTTCGAGAATCCGTATGTTGCACCTGTAATGGTTTTTGACCCGCCCACGATCGGGTAGCGCGGCCATCTGCCCCCGCGCACGCGGGTGGGTAAACCGGACTTCTGGAACCCCGCCTAGAACTCGACCGTGTTGCCGAGTGTGTGCTCCCGCGCCTTCGCCACCGCTTCGGCCCGCGTGCGCGCGCCGAGCTTTTTCAGCATGGATTCGACATGGAACTTCACGGTGTGCGGAGAGATCGCCAGCCTGCGCGCGATCATCTTGTTGGTGAGGCCATCGCCGATTCCCGCCAGGACTTCCACCTCGCGCGGAGTGAAGAGCGTCCGCGGACTGGGTTCGGGCATCGGCGCGAAGCCTTCCACCTGGAGCTGGTCCGACAATACGGCGTCGGCACCGGAAGGCGAATCCACCGGCAGATGGCCGGCGTCGATGACGAGCTGGCGCAGAGCCTCGCGGCGCGCCGGATCCGTCGCCCGGACCAGAACCCGCAGGGCGGCGGCAAGCGCCACCTGGGGGAGGGCGCTCATGCGGCGGGACGCGCTTCGATCAGCGCGTCGAGCGAGAGCAGCGTTCCGCCCCGGATCACGCGCAGCACCGCCTTGCGGCCGATGCGGTCCGGACCGAATTGTCCCGCAATCCGGCGGAATCCCGATGCCGCAGCGTCGTTGACGCTCAGCACGATGTCGCCGGCCACGACTCCGGCCTTGGCCGCAGGGCCGCCTTCGACGAGCGACATCACCATCAACCCGCTCGGCTGACCGGCCTCCCCGCGCAGCGCGTCGGGCACGGCGACGGGATGCAGCGCCACGCCGAGCCATCCGCGCGCGACGCGGCCTTCCTTCAGGAGCAGCGGGACGACGCGCTCGAGCGTAGCGGCCGGAATGACGAGCACGCGCGAGCGTGCGCCAAGGGTCGACATGCCGAGAAACGCTCCCGCCGCGCTGAAAACCGGGCCGCCCTCTTCGGCGCGCGCGAGCCGCAGGTCGAGCGCGATGCGCCGATCGATCAGCCCGCCGGCGAGGCTGTGCCACTGCGGGCCCGCGTGATTGACGAGGCCGAGGCGCACGCTCGCCGCCCCGATGCCGTCCGCGCCCAACGCGACGGCGAGCGCGCCAGAGCGTGCTTCGCCCGATGCAAGCGCGAACGGCGCGAGCGGCTGTGACAGGCGCAGCACGGCGACGTTGGTGCCGGCGTCGCGACCGGCGAGCCTCGCCTGGGCTTCGGCGCCGCCGGGCAGGACGAGATCGAATTGCTCGCGCTGGGGGAGCGACTGCTCGGAGGCGAGCACCGCGTCGCCGCGCCAGACGATCGCGCTGACGTGGCGCTCGCGCGGCAGCCGGATCGCCGCAACCGCCCCCTGCAGCGCCGCGGTTCGCGCGGCAAGTTCCGAAGAAAGTTGTTCCAGCAGCTCGGTCATGACGCGTGCCTCATGCAGTATGAAGAGACCCCAGAATACGGCCGGAACCGGGCTGCGCCCACCGGCCGAACGACCGGGTCCCAAAAATCAGGGGCTTGCGGGACCGATTGCCGGCGCGGGCGCGGCGTTATATTTTTTCCCGGCCCATGGTTGGAAAACCCTTCGCCCGCCGCGAGGACCTCGGCCTCACGCAGGCCGAGTTCGCCCTGCTGCGGCGCCTCGATGCGCCGCGCAGGATCCAGGAGTTCGTCTACGGCCTGGAACAAAACTTCGAGCTCGGCGGCGAGACCTGCCTTACGGTGCGCGAAGTGCTTCGCACTCGCAGGGCACACTGCATCGAAGGCGCGATGCTCGCGGCCTGCGCCTTCTGGGTGAACGGCGAGCCGCCGCTCCTTCTCGACATGCGCGCGGTGAACGACTTCGACCACGTGGTGGCGATCTATCGTCGCCACGGCCTGTGGGGCGCGATCTCCAAGACCAACGGCGTTTTCCTGCGCTCGCGCGATCCGGTTTACCGCGACCTGCGCGAGCTCGCGATGTCGTATTTCCACGAGTACGCCAACCGGCGCAATCACAAGACGCTGCGCGAGTACTCGGTGCCCTATGACCTGCGGCGGATGGATCCGCGGGTCTGGGTAAGCGGCGAGAACGGCGCCTGGCCGGTGGCGACGGCGCTCGACGACATCCGCCATTTCAGGCTCATCGCCGGCCGGCACCTGAGCCTCGTGTCGCAGCGCGACCCGTTCGAGCGGCGGGCAAGCACGCTTTCCCAGTACCGCACGCCGCGCGTGCTGATCGAGAAGGAAAGGCTCCTCAAGGCGAAGCGTGCGGCGGCGGCGAGAAAGCGCCGCAAAGCGCGGCGCTGAGGCGCGCTACTTGGGCTACTTCTTCTCTTCTTCGACCTTGCCGATCTTCTCGACCGCGACCGCGAGCCGGCGCGCGTCGCGCTCCCAGTATTTCGCGAACTCGGGCGCGTCGAGATAGCTGACCGGAGTGGAGACCTTCTCCATCGCGTTCCTGAAGTCCTCCGAGGTCGCGGCCGCCTTCACCGCCTCCCGCAGGCGGGAGACGACCGGCGCGGGCGTCGCCGCGGGCGCGAACACCCCCGACCAGATGTAGAACTCGACGTCGTAGCCGAGCTCCTTGAAGGTCGGCAGATCGGGAAGCAGCTTCAGGCGCTCGGTGCCCCAGCCCGCGAGCGCGCGCATCTTGCCGGCGCGAATCTGCCCGATCGCCGCCGCCGGACCCTGCGCCGAGGCTTCGACCTGCCCGCCGAGAAGCGCCGTGATCGCCGGCCCGCCGCCGCCATACGGCACGTGGAAAAGCTGCACGCCCGCCGCGTTGGCGAACATCTCCATCGCGACGTGCAGCGTGCCGTACACGCCGGAGGACGAGTAGTTGATCTTGCCCGGTCTCGCCTTCGCCGCTTCGACGAAATCCTTCACCGTCTTGTAGGGGCTGTCCGCACGCACCACGAGCACGGTCGGGTCCGCGGTGACGAGCGCGATCGGCGCGAAGTCCTTCAGCTCGTAGGCCGGCTGCTTGCCGTTCACGCGCTCGGACACCGGGAAGATCGAGATCGACGACAGGGCCATGAGGACGGTGTAGCCGTCGGGCGCCGCCCTGGCGACTTCCCGCATGCCGAGCGCGCCGCCGGCGCCGGTGCGGTTCACGATCACCACCGGCTGCTTCAGCGACTTCTCCATCATCGCGGCGAGGGGCCGCCCGACGATGTCGGCGACCCCGCCGGGCGGGAACGGCACGACCATCGTGATGGGGTGGGCGGGGTACGCCTGAGCAAGCGCGAGCTGCGAAAAAAACCAAGCGAAAACAACAACTGCGATGCGTGACATGGACCTCCTCCGGACGGCGCAAGTTAACACGCTGTTACACCATTTGCACTTTATCGGTTCACTGCAACGGCGGTGCCGCGTGTAATAGGCACCACATCATTCAGCTCAAAGGAGACTGCAATGCTGAAGAAACTGATTCTCGCCGTCGCAGGCCTCGCGCTCGCCGCCCCGGTGTTCGCCCATGACGGTGGCCGCGGCCACGGCTGGGGCCATGATCGCCACTTTCATCCTCGCGCCGTGGTGGTTCATCCTCGCCCGGTTGTGGTGATGCCGCCGCCGCGTGTGTTCTATGCGCCGCCCGCGCCGGTGCTCTACGCGCCGCCGGTGGTCTACCGCCCGGCCCCGGTCTATGCCGCGCCGGTACCAGTACCGCAAAGCAGCGTGTCGATCTCGCTGCACTTCCCGCTGTAAGGCGGTAGTGTTAGGTTTCCGACCTTGGTCCGACCAATGCGTGACCACGGGACAGCAAGGATGAGGAAACCATGCAAAGACGCACGTTTCTGTTCGGGCTCGCGGCCGCGCCGCTGCTGGCGCGCGCCGCACCCCCGGCAACCATGAAAGGCATCGAGGAGCTGCAAAAGGGCTGGAAGAGCTACCTGCCGGCGGGCGCCACCGTGCCCTCGGCGGAGGAGCCGCTCAGTCTCTCCAAGGACGAGTGGCGCAAGCGCCTCCCGCCCGAGTCGTACAAGGTGCTGCGCGAGGAAAGCACCGAGCGCGCCGGCACCAGCCCGCTGAACAACGAGAAGCGGCCGGGTATTTTTGCCTGCGCCGGCTGCGGGCTGCCGCTCTTCACCTCGGCGATGAAGTTCGACTCCGGCACCGGCTGGCCGAGCTTCTTCACCTCCATCCCCGGCGCGTTCGAGACGAAGAAGGATTTCTTCCTCGTCTACCCGCGCACCGAGTACCACTGCAAGCGCTGCGGCGGGCACCACGGCCACGTCTTCGACGACGGCCCCCAGCCCACCGGCCAGCGCTGGTGCAACAACGGCGTGGCGCTCAAATTCATTCCAAAGGACGCGAAGGTTTAAATCCTGGAAAAGAAAAACGGGGTACGTCCCCGTTTTTTTCTTTGCGGTTTCTATTCCCGGCCTGAACGCCAGATGCCGTAGATGATCCAGAGGCTGTTCAGGAACGCCACCACGTAGCCCGCTAGTCCGAGCACCGGCAGCACCGCCACGCCG
>DATLUZ010000261.1:0-7564 GCA_035577785.1 Burkholderiales bacterium
GCTGCAAGCAGGCTGTTGGCAACCTTTCGGTTTGCAACTTTCGTGGGCCGCCGCTCTTTCATGGTCGCTCCTGGTTGCTCGTTGAGCCGGGAAAGCCGGACCGACAACACAAGGAGACCGAAAAGGAAGACCCGATGTCGAAAGCTTGCAACTGGCCGCCGGCTTCGTTGACCGGGCGCTTGGCGAGCGGCGCGGAGTCCGGGCGGCTTGCTGCCGGATGATCAGCAAAGATTAGCTCGAATCGAACGGCGCGTCTGTGCGCAATGGAACAGAGGCCCACCCGCGCGCGCGGATCCAAACGTCCACGTCAAGAGCGCAAATGGCGCTCAAACCAGATGGGGTAACCGGTGCGCGAACTCGCGTATTGCGGCGATCCCGCTGGCTTCGGCGCGCTCCCGCCAGTCGCGAAGCTGCCTCAACAATTGCTCAGTAGACGCGCTGGATCGACTCCAAAGCTCGCTCAATTCCTGTCGCATCGCATAGGCGGTGTGGAGGAGCTTCACTTGGCGCACCGCCGGATCGAGAGTGATCGGCCGGCGCGCTTTCCTATCCCATGTGTGCAGCCGCAGCCAGCGCAGCAGGGCTCGGGCCGAGCGCGCGTCAATCCTCTCTCCACTCGCGGCAGCGGCCGTCTGTTTGAGCCTCCTGATCTCCTGTCGGCATGCGTCCTTGACTGAGCGGGTGTATTGCGCAAGCACGTAGTAGCGATGCGTGATGATGGCTTTGACGGTATCGGCGTCGCACTCGGTCTTCCCCAGGCTGAAACCGGGCACGGGCGCGATCCTTCTCACTGCGGCCAGGCCCAGCATTTCAAGCAGCCGGATGTACATCCAGCCGATGTCGAACTCGTACCAGGCGCTCGAAAGCTTCGCAGACGAAGGGTAGGCATGATGGTTGTTGTGGAACTCTTCGCCGCCGATCAGGATGCCCCAGGGGACAATGTTGGTGCTGGCGTCCTCGACCGGATAGTTGCGATAGCCCCAGTAGTGCCCAATGCCGTTGATCACGCCCGCGGCCCAGAACGGTATCCAGATCATCTGGACTGCGAAGATCAAACCCCCTGGACCGATCCCGAACGCCACCACATCCACCAGGGCCATCAGGACGGGACCGAACAAAGCCCAGCGCGCATAGAGGTGGGTCTCGATCCAGTCGTCCGGCGTGCCATGGCCGAATTTCTCGAGCGTGCCGCGGTCGTGCGCTTCCCTCACGTAGAGAAACACGCCGGCCGATAGCACCCGGACAATGCCGTGGATCTGCGGGCTGTGCGGGTCTTCCGGCGTTTCAACTCTGGCGTGGTGCTTTCGATGGACGGCCACCCACTCCCTGGTGACCATGCCCGTCGTCAGCCATAGCCAGAAGCGGAAAAAATGACTGGCGACCGGGTGGAGATCCAAAGCACGATGGGTCTGGTGCCGATGCAGAAATATCGTGACCGTGGCGATCGTCACGTGCGTCAGCGCGAGAGCGATCAACAGATGCGCCCACCACGGCAAATCCAAGATGCCGGAGAAAATCATGCCCCGTTGCCCTTGCCGTTGACGAGCGCGTAGCACTCGCAGGCGGCAGCTTCGAGCCCGCGGTGGTCGAGGATCCGGATGCTGCCGCGGTTGTAATCGATCAGCTTTCGAGCCTGCAGCGTGCGCGCGGCCTGGGTGACGCCGACTCGCCTCACCCCCAGCATGTGCGCAAGAAATTCGTGGGTGAGGCGGAATTCGCCGGAACCCACCCGGTCGCGCGTCATCAGCAGCCAACGGGCAAGGCGCGCGCCTATGACGTGGAAGCGGTTGCACGCGGCAGTCTGGGAGACCTGCGCCATCAATGCATTCGCGTAGCGGTGGATGCCTTGCTGCAACTGCGGGCTGCGACGGATTTCCCTGCGAAAGCGCTCGGACTCCATCCGCATGGCCGTTCCCGCTCCCTGCACCAGCGCGCGGACCGGCGAGACTTGCGCGCCCAGCGCGAGCGGAACGCCGACCATGCCCTCGCGGCCGACCATGCCCACTTCCAGGGCCATGCGGTGGTCCACCACCGTCAGCAGCGAAACCAGCGAGTTGCCGGGAAAGTAGACATGCCGGATCTTCTGCCCGGCCTCGTACAGCACGTCGCCGAACTCCAGCTCGACCGGCTCCAGACCCGACCGCAGGCGCCGGTAGTTCTTGCCGGGCAGCGCAGCAAGCAGGCTGTTGGCAACTTTTCGGTCGGCCGCGTTTATACGCATGGTGAGCAAGGTTGGAGCGAACAGCCCGGCGCGTCTGTGCGTCAAGGAACACAGGCCCATCCTGCGCAAGTGCGCTGACGTACAGACGCCGCGTGCGCTCGACGCGTAGCGTCGTCGCTGTCCAAATCGACCCGGACCCCCGATGAACCCGAACCGCACCGAAGGCAACTGGAAGCAATTCGCCGGCGACGTCAAGCAGCGCCTGGGCAGGATGCTCGACAAGCAGCTCGACCTGTGGTCGGGCAAGCGCGAGCGCGCGAAGCAGGCGGCCGTCGAGCAGCCGCGGCAGCAGCAGCCCGAGCCGCCCAAGTAGCGGCTCCCCATTTTTTTCGACTTACAGGAGACAGCAATGACCATGCTCAAACGCTTTTCAGGATTCTTCATCATCGCATTGATGCTTTCGGCGCTCGGCTGCGGCTCGACGCCGCAGCAGTCAAGCACCGGCCAATACATCGACGACACCGCCATCACCACGAAAGTGAAGACCGGGCTCTTCAATGAGCCAACGCTCAAGTCGGGCCAGATTAGCGTCGAGACCTACAAGAGCGTGGTGCAGCTGACCGGTTTCGTGGATTCCGCGGCCAGCATGGACAAGGCGGTCGCGATCGCGCGCTCGGTGCAGGGCGTGAGCTCGGTGAAAAACGACATGCGGCTCAGGTGAGCATCCTGAGAAACCCGGTTCATCCACTGCCGGCCGCGATTGCGGTCGGTTTGTGGATTGTTTCGCTGTTCTGCGACCTCCTCTACCTGGGGGGCGCCGAGGCTGACCTCTGGTCCCCGCTTGCGCTCTACACCATGGTGGGCGGGTTCGTCGCCGCCCTCGCCGCGGCGGTGCCGCGGTTCAGGGAAATCAAGGAAACCGGCCTCGCACAGGTGCCCGTCCATGTGATCGTGGTCAGCCTCTACGCGGCGAGCCTCGGGCTGCGGCTCGGCGAGGCGCCCAACACCGGGCTAGCCATCGTGCTCTCGGCGATGGGCGTGAGCATCCTCGCCGTCTTGAGCTGGCTTGCGGGCGCAAGGGTCCCGGTCCAGGGCGTTGGCGAATAGGAGATGAAAAGGCTTCTGCTGGCCGGTCTTGCCGCGTCCATCGGCTTCGCCGCATGGACCGGCGTTGCCGGCGCACAGCTTTTGTCGTCGACCGGCCCGGTGATCGCGATCCTCGACGGCGAGCTGCTGGTCGGCGAAGCCACCGGCCATCTCGGCGGATGGGGCACGATCGCCTTGCGTTCCCGCGCGAACGCAGCGCGGACCTGCGTCGGCGAATTCAGTCATACCGAGGCGCTGGGCGACGCGGGGCAGTTGAGATGCAGCGATGGAGCGAGCGCCGCGTTCCGCTTCCAGCGCCTGAGCCTGAGGCGCGGCTACGGCGCCGGCTCGAGCGGCAACTCGCTCAGCTTCACCTACGGGCTGAGCGCCGAGGATTCCGCACCTTACCTGACGTTACCCGCGGGGAAGGAGCTCAGCGGCAGCGGTAAGGATCTGGAGCTCGTTGCCGCGGTGCCGTTCCCGCCACGCTGAGCCGGCGCCCTACGCGGCGCGCGGCTTTCCGCGGCTGCGTTCAAGCAGCGTCTTGCGGACCTTTCGGAGGGCGAAGATACCCAGGAAATTCCTGATGCGCGCGCCAGCCTCGAGCTCGGCACGTGTGTCTTCGTAGAGCCGCGCCACTTCATTGCTGAACGGACTCGGCATGCCCCACGATACGCCGTCGACCTTGGGGATACGGTGCGCTCACGCGCTTAGCTGCCCGCTCGACCGCGGTGCGGGTATTCTCAGCTCGATGAGGTGTTCCCGGCGATCGTCGACCAGGCGAATGACGTGGACCGGCTCCACGGCGCTGCCGCTTTCGTCGCGCACCACGACGATGCGATAAGGCGTATCGCGGTACCGGTAACGCAGCTTGAATCCCGGCCAGTTGGCGGGCAGGCAAGGCGCGAGCCGCAGCTTGTCGCCTTCGAGCGTCAAGCCGAGGAGCGATTCGATCGCAAGCCGGTACATCCAGCCCGCCGACCCGGTGTACCAGGTCCAGCCGCCGCGGCCGGTGTGCGGGGGAGCCGCGTAGACGTCGGCCGCCATCACGTACGGCTCCACTTTGTAGGTGGCGAGCGCCGCGGCGGATCGGGTGCGGTTCACCGGGTTGATCATGGTGAAGAGCTCCCACGCGCGGCGTTCGTCGCCGAGCTCGGCGAACGCCATCGCGGCCCAGACCGCCGCGTGGGTGTACTGCCCGCCGTTCTCCCTCACTCCGGGGACGTAGCCCTTGATATAGCCGGGATTCGCCGCCGACTTGTCGAACGGCGGATCGAGCAGCTTCACCAGGGCGGCCTCCCGGCGGACCAGGTTGCGGTCCAGGGCCTCCATCGCCGCGCGGGAACGTGCCGCGTTGCCGGCGCCGGAGAGCACCGACCAGCTCTGCGCAATCGAATCGATGCGGCATTCCGCGTTGCCGGCCGAACCGAGCGGCGAGCCGTCGTCGAAGTATGCGCGCCGATACCATTCGCCATCCCAGCCATGCAGCTCGATATTGCCGCGCAGCCCCTCCGCTTCGCTCAGGCAGGACTGCGCGAAGGCGTGCTCGCCCCGGGCGTGCGCGAGCCCGGCAAAGCGCCCGAGCACGTCGTGGCGGAAGAAGGCGAGCCAGACGCTTTCGCCCCGGCCTCGAGCGCCTACCTGGTCCATGCCGTCGTTCCAGTCGCCCGAGCCGATCAGCGGCAGTCCGTGCGCGCCGACGGCGGCGCCGCGCTCGATGGCGCGCACGCAGTGCTGGTACAGCGTCGCCGTTTCACTCGAGCGTGCAGGCAGGTCGTAGTACGAGTCGTCCTCGGGATTCACCGGCCGGCCCTCGAGAAAGGGCACCGGCTCCTCCAGCACCGCGGCATCCCCGGTGGCGATCACGTAGCGCGACACCGCCCAGGGCAGCCACAGGTAATCGTCGGAGCAATGCGTGCGCACGCCCCGGCCCGAGGGCGGGTGCCACCAGTGCTGCACGTCGCCTTCTTGGAATTGATGTCCCGCGCAGCGCAGCAAGTGCTCGCGTGCAAGGCGCGGCTCGGCATGAAGCAGCGCCATCGTGTCCTGGAGCTGATCGCGGAACCCGAAGGCGCCACCGGATTGGTAATGGCCGCTGCGCGCCCACAGGCGGCATGCCAGCGTCTGGTACAGGAGCCAGCCGTTCGCCAGCAGGTCGAAGGAGCGCTCGGGCGTTTCCACCTGCACCGCGCCCAGCGTGCGCTCCCAGTAGCGCCTGACGTTTTCAAGCGCCGGCCTCGCCGCAAGGCGGGGCGCGGATGCGGGCCTGCTCCCGACGACCCCCAGCGTGAACACGATCTCGCGCTCCTCCCCGACGGCGAGATCGAAAGCGACCTGCAGCGCGCCGCGGGGATCGAGCCCCGCGCCAACCCGGTTCGAGAGCTGCGCGCGGCGCAGCGCCGCCGGGTTGCGCAGCGTGCCGTTGCGTCCGAGAAACTCGGTGCGGTTGCCACTGACTCGCCGGCTGGCATCGTCGACGTGGAAGAACGCGGCCCGGCCGGCGAACTCGATGTTGTACGCGTTGCGTGCGTGCAGCGCGCCGCTCGCCGCGTCGATCTCGGTGACCACGTGCATGGCGGTTTTCGGCCTCAGGTCGCCCAGCACCCATTCGACGTAGCCGGTGGCGCAAAGCCGGCGCGGCCGGCCCGACCGGTTGACGAGCTTCAACACCGAGTATTTGACCGCCGCCTCGAGATCGACGTACACGCAAAGCGCTGAGCCGATGCCGCCCTCGCTGTGCTCGAAGACGCTGTAGCCGAAGCCGTGCCGCGTGACGTAGGGCGCGGTGCCGCCGCAGGGCTGCGGCGTCGGCGACCAGAAGTCTCCGCTCTCCTCGTCGCGCAGGTAAAAGGCTTCGCCGCTCGCCTCGCTCACCGCATCGTTGCTCCACGGGGTGAGCCGGAACTCGTGGGCATTCTCGCCCCAGGTGTAGCCCGGGCCGCTTTCCGAGACCACGGTGCCGAAGTGCGGGTTCGCCAGCACGTTCACCCACGGCGCCGGCGTTCTCTTTGCGGCCGAAGTCGTGATGACGTACTCGCGCCCGTCGGGGCTGAATCCTCCGGTGCCGTTGAAAAACTCGAGATCGCTCGGCTGCGCCTGCGCGTCCAGCTTCGCCTGCGGACGGACTACGCGCAGGCGCGGCGCGTTCCAGCGCGCGCCGCGCCCTTCGAGCCGGCGCTCGGTGACGCTCTTCTGGCCGATCTGCTCGGCCAGGGTTCCCCGCTGGTCGCTGATCACGGCGCGGGCCACCGACTCGAACAGAATCCGGTCCTCGTCCGAGATCTGCTCGGCCCGGCGCAGGAAGATGCCGCCGGGACGCTCGAGCACCTGAGCCTCGATGCCCGCGGCGATCAATCCCATGATCTGATCCTGGAGCAGTTGCCGGTAGCCGGCGTGATCCTCGTTCCAGATCACCAGGTCCACCGCCAGGCCCTTTAGCCGCCAGTACGCATGGGCCTGCACGAGCTGGCGCACCAGATCCATGTTCGCGGCGTCGCCGATCCGCGCCAGCACGATCGGCAGGTCGCCCGAGATGGCGTAGCCCCAGAGCCCCGATTGCCCGCGCCGGTTCTTCATGAGCACGCCCGCATCGGCGCGCAGCGCCGCGTTGGCGTACAGGACCGAGCCCGCCAGGCGCGCATAGAGCTGGGCGTCGGCCTCGGTGGCGTTGATCTGGCGCAGCGTGACCGAGCTGTGCGTCGAGGCGAGATCGAAGACGCGATCCGCAAGGTTCCGGTCCTGGTATTTGCCGGCGAGCGCGAGGCAGGCGTCGCGCGTCTCGCCGATGCCGTAAACCATGTCGATGGTCGCCGATTGCTGCGGCTCGAGCGTGATGCGGCTGCGGATCGACACGATCGGATCGAGCACCGAGCCCTGGCTCCCGGAGAGCGCCGCGAACCCGCTCATCGCCCGGGGCGAGGCGACGCTGCCGCCGCGGCCGATGAAGCGCGCACGGTCGGTCTCGAACGAGCTCTCGGCCTGCTCCGCCCCGTGCACGGCCATCAGATGAACCATCCACGGCACCCGCTCCGAAGCCGAGCGCGGCCGGCGGGTACACACGATCGCCCGCCGCTCGGGCACGATTTCGGTCTGCACGAAGAGATTGCTGAAGGCCGGATGCAGGGCGTCCGCCGCGCCTGGCGCGAGCACGACTTCGGCATAGCTCGTGACCTCGATGGTGCGCGCGCTCGCGGCGCGGTTGGTGATGCGCACGCGCCGCAGCTCGATATCGTCTTCCGACGAGACCACGATCTCGGTGTGCGTATCGTAGTCGTGGTCGAGGCGCCGGAACTCGGCGCGCGCCTCCGAGAAGATCGC
>DATLUZ010000262.1:0-2065 GCA_035577785.1 Burkholderiales bacterium
CGACCACCACTGGCGCATCGCCAGGAGCGCGTACTGCTGCTGCGCCTTCGCCATCTCCAGTCCCATGGCGTTCATCGATTCCCAGAAGGCAAGCACCTTCTCCGTCCCCATGAGTTCGAGCTCGCGCCGGTCGCGCGCGCTCGGGTTGCCTCCGGCGGCGAGCATGCGCGCTGCGCGCAGTGCGACAACCTGGGGCGCGGCAATGGACAGCTCAGCGAGCTTCACGAGGGATCGACTGCGTCTGCGGCGTCTCACCTGGACGTTCCAAGCACCGAGCGTGCCTAGAGCAGGCGCGCGACCGTCACCACCAGCAGGACGAACACCCACAGGACGAGCGCCCTCCAGACGAGGCCGACGGTGCTGTCGAGGAACGGCCCGTCGGCGGGCTCGCCGACGCCGAGCTCGGGACGCGGCTGCATGCCCTCGACCTCCTGCACCGGCATTCCCAGGCGCAGGCCCATCGCGCCGGCGCCGGCGGCGAGCACCACGCCCTCGTTGGGCTCGGACCATGCGCGCGCCTGCGTGCGCCAGCAATAGATCGAATCCTCGAAGTCGCCCACCACGGCGAACGAGGCCGCCGTGAGGCGCACCGCGGGCCATTCGATCAGCTCGAAGGCGTTTTCGGCGAAGCGGCCGAAGCCGCCGAGCGGTTTCCAGCGCTCGCGCAGGAACGCCGCGACGCGGTAGAGGATGGCGCCGCTCGGTCCCGGCAGCAGCACGTACCAGAAGATCACGCCGAACACGTGCCGCTGCGAGGAGATCAGCGCCTCCTCGATCGCGAGCCGGATCACCTCCTCGCGGGTGCGCACCACGCCCGAGGCCCCGCGCCACTCCTCGAGCAGCGCCCGCGCGCGCTCGATGTCGCCCGACTTCACCGCGAGCTGCAGCTCGGTGAAGTGGTGGCTGAACTGCCGAAAGCCGAGCGTGAGATAGAGCACTGCGACGTTGAACGCGGCCGCGAGCAGGAAGTGGACCGAGGCGAGAAGATGGTGGATCACGATCGCCGCCGCGAGCGGCGGCAGCACCGCCACCAGCCAGGCCACCATGCCATGGCTCTTCTCGCCGCCGTTGAACGCGTGCTCGAGCCAGCCCGCCCAGGCATCGAGCGCCGGCTGCACGGTCCTTCGGCTGTCGAGCGGCCGCCATTGCTCGGCGAGCAGGGCGACGACGATGGCGAGCACGCTCATGGCGGCATTCTATTCAGCCAGGTGCCGGTACAGGTTCATCAGCATTCCCGCGGTAGCGCCCCAAATCGTATAAGTCCCGTAGCGCATCACGTAGTAGCCCGCGGTGCGCCCCTGCAGCTCGCGGGTCTCGCGGCGGTGATTGCCGGGGTCGAGCAGGAACGCGAGCGGCACTTCGAAGACCTCTTCCACCTCGCGAGGGTCGGGGACGAGCGCGAGCGGCGGGGTGACGAGGCCCACGACCGGCGCGACCCGGAAGCCGGTGCGCGTGTGGTAGTCGGGCAGCCGCGCGAGCACCTCCACGCGCTCCATCGCCAGGCCGATCTCCTCCCGCGCCTCGCGCAGCGCGGTGAATTCCGGCGTCGGATCCTCGGGCTCGGCGCGGCCGCCCGGAAAGCTGACCTGCCCGGAATGCGCCTTCAGGTGCGAGGTGCGCTTGGTGAAGATCACCGTCAGGCCCGACGGATGGTCCACGATCGGCACCAGCACCGCGGCCGCGGTCGGAGTCGCCACGACCGATTCCCGACGGTCGTCGTCGCCGTATACTGAGAACGCGGGCGGGGTGCGCTTCAGGCGCTCCCTCAGGCCCGCGACATCAAGAACCATACGGAGACAGGGACATGAAGCGCATTGCATTGACCGTTGCAGCACTCGCATTCGCCTCCATGGCGTGGGCGCACAACTGCCCCAACGAGGTGAAGGCAATCGACGCGGCGCTGCCCAAGGCCAAGCTCGACGCCAAGCAGACCGCGGAAGTGAAGAAGCTGCGCGACGAAGGCGAGTCGCTCCACAAGGCCGGCAAGCACAACGAATCGATGGCTACCCTCGGCAAGGCCAAGGGCATCCTCGGGATCAAGTAACTTCGGCTAGGGCTGGAGGAC
>DATLUZ010000263.1:0-6388 GCA_035577785.1 Burkholderiales bacterium
AGCCGGCTCGCGGTATTCACCGTGTCGCCGACCGCCGAGAGCGTGCGCGTGTCGCGGTAGCCGACCTCGCCCAGCGCCGCGGGGCCGGCGTGGATGCCGATGCCGAAGCGCAAGCGCTGGCCGAACTCGGCCGCGAGCCGCTCGTTCAGCGCGCGCATGCGTTCCCCGATCGCGCGCGCCGCGGCGAGCGCCTCGCGTGCGGCCTGCGAGGCGTCGCTGTCGGCGCCGAAGATCGCCATCACGCTGTCGCCGATGAACTGGTTCGCAACGCCGCCGGCTTCGCGCACCGCCTCGCCCACCGCCTCGAAGAAGAGCTCCTGGACGTAGACGAGATCGTGCGGCAGCTGCTGCTCGGCGAGCCCGGTCCAGCGCCGCAGGTCGATGAACAGGATCGCGAGGTCGCGCTCGATCCCGAAGTCGTCCGGGTGCGGCTGCGCCGGCCGCAGGAGCGGCGTGACCGCGATGTCTCCGCTCGGGCGCAGCTGGCAGGCGAGCCGCACATCGGGAGCGGCGCGCACGCGCGCGAGCGTGCGCGCCTCGTCCGCTTCAGGCGATGGAAGGTGCCCGGCCGGACCTTCGACGCGGATACGGCAGGTCGAGCAGCGGGCGCGGCCGCCGCAGAGCGCGAGGTGCGGGATGCGGTTCGCCCGGCTTGCCTCCAGGACCGACCAGCCGCGCGGCACGCGCACGGCAAGGCCGGGATAGCGCAGCGTGATCGTGAGCCCGCGCCTGCGCTCGCGCCATGTGCGAAGCGAGCGCGCCGCCAGCACCCCGGCGAGCAGTACGGCAAAAAGCGCGAGCAGCCCGTGACGCACCAGGTCGAGCGTTTGCGCCTGGCCCGGCTGCGGTGTGGTCGGAATCACGCTGCCGAGCGCCCGGAGCTCGGCGGCCATGGCGTGGAAGCCGAGCAGGCCGAGCGCCGGCACGAGGATCGCGATGGCGAAGAAGACGTGGAACCAGTCGCGGTAGAAGGCGCGATAGCGAAGCAGGAAGTGCAGCCCGAGGCAGCCGTGAGCCCAGGCGATGATGATGAGCACGAGCTGCTGGAGGCCGTAGTCGGGGCTCCAGAGCACCCATACGACGCGGGCGTACGGGTCGTCGCGCCCGAAGAGCTGCCAGGCGACGCGCGTGCCCGTGAAATGGCCCACCAGGAGCAGCGGGATCGCGAACCCGAGGACGAGCCGGGCGAGCTCGGCGGGGGGCATGCGCAGGGTGTGCCGCTCGTAGAGCGCCATCAGGGCGAGCCCGATGTGGACGACGAAGGCGGCGTAGAGCACGCCGCTCGCCGGAACGCTGCGCCAGAAGCCCAGGAAGGCGAGGCGGCCGGCCTCGGCCGCGTCGAGCGAGATCAGGCCGGCGGCGTGGTTCGCCAGGTGGGTCGTCAGGTAGGCGAAGAGGCACAGCCCGGAAGCGAGCCGGAGCCGGCGTCGAGTAAACTTCGCGGCGGTCGCAGTCGATGTCACGAAACGTTCAACCGTCCAGCCTGGGCCTGCGCAACATCGAGCTTCTGCAAGGGCTTGCGCCCGAGAAGCTCGATGCGCTGGCGCGGCAATGCGTTTGGCGGAACTACGAGGCTGGCAAGCGCATTATCTCGCGCAACGCCGACGACCGCGACGTGTACCTGCTGGTGTCGGGGCGGGTGCGCATCACCACCTACTCGCAGGGCGGGCGCCAGGTCACGTTCCGCGACATCCCCGCCGGCGAGGTCTTCGGCGAGGTCGCCGCGCTCGACGAGAAGCCGCGCAGCGCCGACGTGATCGCGCTGGACAATGCGCTGCTCGCGTCGATGGCGCCGCCGGTGTTCCGGCGCCTGCTCGCCGACGAGCCGCTCGTCGGCGGCCGCGTGATGACGCGCCTTGCGGCGCTGGTACGCTCGCTTTCCGATCGCGTCATCGACCTGAGCACGCTCGGCGTGCAGAACCGCATCCACGCCGAGCTCCTGCGGCTCGCGCGCGCCGCCGGCGTCGAGCGCAACCGCGCCCGCCTCGAGCCGGGGCCGAAGCACGCCGACATCGCGAGCCAGGTGAGCACCTATCGCGAGCAGGTGACGCGCGAGCTCTCCGCGCTCGCCCGCGCAGGCATCCTGGAGAAGGACGGCGCGGCGCTCGTGGTGCGCGACGTCGCGCGCCTGGAGAAGATGGTGGAAGACGTCCGGGGCGCTGCGTAGAATCGGTCGATGGACGAGCACGTTTCGGCATCATTCGCGTGGCGCGCCGACGCCGGGATCGCGCGCGTCGACGTCGATTCCGACCTGAAGGCGGCGTACGAGGAGGTTCGCGCCGGCACGGGCGTCGTGCTCATCCGCGGCCTTTCGACCGAGGGCACGCTGGAAGAGTTCTGCGCCGCGGTGTGGGACGCGGGCCGGCAATTCGGCGCGGCCCTGTCGCAGAACGCGCAGGGCGAGCTCATCGGCCACGTCGTCGACGCGACCGCGGAGGATGCGACGCCGCGCATGTACCGCAGCAACCTGGAGCTGCGGCCGCACAACGACATCACCGCCATGATCGCGCTCGCCTGCTGGCGCAAGGCCCGCTCGGGCGGCGCTTCGGTGCTGGTGAGCGGCGTCACGGTGCACGACGAGATCCGCCGGCGCGCGCCCGGGCTGCTGGCGCCGCTCTATCGCGGATACCACTATCACCGGCTCGGCGAGGAGGGTCCGGGCGAAGAGCCGACTACGCCTTATCGCGTTCCTGTATTTGCAAACTGCAACGGGAATCTGAGCGTGCGATATCAGCGCGCCGGCATCGCGGCGGGCCACCGCGAACGCCGCGTGCCGCTCACCGCCGAAGACATCGCCGCGTTCAACCTGTTCGACGAAATCGCCAAGGCGCCGGAGAACCGGCTCGCCTTCTACCTCGAGCCCGGCGAGATGGTCGTGATCAACAACTACACCGTGATGCATGCGCGCTCGCAATTCGAGAATCATCCCGAGCCCGAGCGCCAACGGCGCCTGGTGCGGCTGTGGCTCGACGCGCCCGGCTTCCGCGAGGTGCCGCGCGAGTTCAACCTCTTCGAGTCGAACGGCGTGCCGCCGCAAAGCGGCAAGCGCGCGACCTACGACTTCCGCAGGCTCTACGCTGAGGATCCGGTCGGCAGCGGCGGAGTTCCGAAGATCGATGTTTAGGAAGCTTTTTCTCGCCGTGGTCCTGGCCTGTGGGAATGCATACGCGTTTCCTACGAAGCCGGTGAGGATGATCGTGCCGTTCCCGCCGGGCGGCGCCACCGACATCGTCGGGCGCCTGGTCGCGGCGAAGATGCAGGAGGTGTGGGGGCAGCCGGTGGTGGTGGAGAACCGGTCGGGCGCGGGGACCGTCGTGGGCACCGATCTCGTGGCGAAGTCGGCGCCCGACGGGCACACGCTCGGCGTGGTGGTGACCGCGCACGTCATCAACCCGAGCCTGCGGCCCAACATGCCGTACGACACGGTGAAGGATCTCGCCGCGGTGAGCCAGGTGTCGGTGCAGCACCTGGTGATCGCCGCGCATCCGTCGCTCGAGGCGAACAACGTCGCCGAGCTGATCGCGCTGGCGAAGAAGCATCCCGGCAAGCTCGGCTACGCCACCCCCGGCAGCGGCACGGCGATGCACCTCTCGATCGAGCTCCTCAAGACCCAGGCCGGAATCGACCTCGTGCACGTTCCGTATAAGGGGGGCGCCCCTGCGCAGCAGGACGTGATCGGCGGCCGCGTGCCGATCCTGCTCGACGTCCTCTACGCCGTGCAGCCGCTCATCAACTCCGGGAAGATCAAGGTGATCGCGCTTCTCAGCCCGACGCGCCCGGCGAGCGCGAGGAACTACGAGCTTGTCACCGAGACGGTGCCGGGCGTCAGTGCGCTCAGCATGGTGGGTCTGGTGGCGGCGGCCGGCACGCCGCGCGAGCTGGTTCAAAGGATCTCGTCCGACGTCGCGCGCGCCGTCAAAGGCTCCGACCTGACCGAGCGCATGACCCAGCTCGGCATGGAGCCCGTCGGCTCCTCGCCCGAGGCGTTCGATGCCCTGATCCGCGCCGAGATCGACAAGTGGGCGCGCGTCGTCAGACTCTCCGGCGCAAAAGCCGATTGATTCGGCCGATTCGATTCTTACTTCAGCGCTTCGAGCATCGCGGGGAAGACTTTCGGCGTGCCGGCGCAGATGTCGCCCGATGCCATGAAGCCCGACTCGCCTTCGAGGTCGCCCACCAGGCCGCCGGCCTCCTGGATCAGCAGCGCGCCGGCTGCCATGTCCCAGGGTGAAAGGCCGAGCTCCCAGAACGCGTCGAGCCGGCCGCACGCGACGTAGGCGAGGTCGAGCGAGGCAGCGCCGGCGCGGCGAACGCCGGCGGCGGTCTGCATGAAGCGCGCGAGCTGCTTCGTGTAGAGATCGAGCCGGCTCACCTCCTTGAACGGAAAGCCGGTACCGACGAGCGCGTCCTGCAGGCGGACGCATTTCGAGACCCTTACGCGCCGGTCGTTGAGAAAGGCGCCGCGCCCCTTGGAGGCGGTGAAGAGCTCGTTCTTGATCGGGTCGTAGATCACCGCGTGCGCGAGCGCGCCGCGGTGCTCGATGCCGATCGACACGGCGTACTGGGGAAAGCCGTGGATGAAGTTGGTGGTGCCGTCGAGCGGATCGATGATCCAGCGGTATTCCGCCTGCTCTGCCGTGGTCCCCGATTCCTCGGCGATGAAGCCGTGGTCGGGGTAGGCCTTGCGCACGATCTCGATGATCGCCTCTTCGGCCGCGCGGTCCACCTGGGTAACGAAGTCGTTGGCGCGTTTGGTCTTGACCACGAGCGCGTCGCCGCCCAGCGCCGCGCGGTTGATGATCGAGCCGGCGCGGCGCGCGGCGCGCACGGCGATGTTCAGCATGGGATGCATTAGGGGCTGCTGGATGCGCGGTACCGGATGCAGGGCCGCGTATTCTACGGGCTGTGCCCAGGATCCGGATCGTGCTCTGCCGTCCCAGCCACCCCGGCAACATCGGCGCCGCGGCGCGCGCGATGAAGACGATGGGGCTCGCCGACCTGCGGCTGGTCACGCCGGAACGCTACCCGGCGCCGGAAGCGGACTGGATGGCAACGAATGCAATCGACGTCTTGCATTCCTCCAGAATCCACAACACTTTGGTCGAAGCGATCGAAGATTGTGTTGCAGCGTTCGCCATGTCGGCGCGGCCACGGGAGTGGTCGCCGCAGGTGCTCGATGCGCGCAGCGCCGCGGCAAGCGCGATGGCGCTGGAGGGCGACGTGGCCTTCGTCTTCGGCAACGAGACCGCCGGCCTCACCAACGAGGAGGTTTTCGCCTGCCAGTTCCTGGTCCACATTCCGGCGAGCCCCGAATTCAGCTCGCTGAATCTCGCGCAGGCGGTGCAGGTCATGGCGTACGAGCTTTTCATGGCGCAAGCCCCCGGGGCAGTCACGGGGCGAAGCGAGAAGCCGGCGACGGTCGCCGACCTTGAAGGGCTCTACGCGCATCTGGAAGAAGCCGCCCGCGAAACGAACTTCATGGCGAGCGGATCGAGGCTACGCGAGCGCTGGCGCCGGCTCTTCTCGCGCGTGCCCGCGCTCGAGCGCGAAGAGGTCAATATCATGCGGGGCCTCCTCCGGGCGTTGCTTGGAAAGTAGCCCCGTGGCAATAGTTGATCAAAACAGTCGGAAACTCTAATATGGCCTTCATGTTCAGAAAGCTGCGCGCCGACATCGCCTGCATCCTCGACCGCGACCCTGCCGCGCGCAGCGCGTGGGAAGTGCTCACCTGCTATCCCGGGCTGCATGCGATCTACCTTCACAAGCTCGCCCACTGGTTCTGGCTGCGCCGCCTGCGCTGGCTGGGACGCTTCACGTCGCATTTCGGCCGCTGGCTGACCGGGATCGAGATCCATCCCGGCGCGAAGATCGGGAGTTGCGTCTTCATCGACCACGGGATGGGCGTGGTGATCGGCGAAACCGCCGAGATCGGCGACGGCTGCACCATCTATCAGGGCGTGACCCTGGGCGGCACTTCGCTGTACCGGGGCGAAAAGCGCCATCCCACCTTGGGTGAAGGCGTGGTGGTCGGGGCGGGCGCCAAGATCCTGGGCGGCTTCCTCGTCGGGGCGGGGGCGCGCATCGGCTCCAATGCGGTGGTCGTGAAGGCTGTCCCGGCAGGCGCGTCGATCGTGGGCGTTCCCGGCAAGATGATCGAAGATCCCAGCACGAAGACCGCAGAACGCTTCGCGGCCTATGCGGTGGTCCAGGACCACGACGACCCGCACTCGAAGGCGATCCAGCAGCTCGTCGAGCATTCCCAGGAGCTCGAGCGCACCATCGAGAACCTCCGGGACCGCCTTGCGCGCCTGGAGCGCGACGAAGCGGCCGCCGAGAGCGACAAAAACCTGCGAGCAGTCAAATAATTAGTACTTGAGGGTTTCAGTCG
>DATLUZ010000264.1:0-14763 GCA_035577785.1 Burkholderiales bacterium
GTAGTGGTGGTGGCTGTAGATGAGGTACTTGATGGGGGTGCCGTTGCTGACCTTCTTGATCTCGTCGACGTACTGCTGGCCGCCCTGCGGCCGGCCGTAGGCCACCGGATCGGTGGCGATCACGCCTTCCTTGGTGACGACGAAGAGGGACTGATGGTTGCCGTTCCTGAAGATGTAGACGTTGTCGGTACCTTCGACCTTGCGGGTTTCGATCTGGGGCCGGGCCGGCGCCTGCGCCTGCGACCAGGCGGGCAGGGCGGCGGCAAGGCAGGCGAGTGCTGCCAGGCTGCGGGTCATGGGGATTCCTCCTTGGGTTGGGGCTGCGGATTGTACAAACAGCCGCTCGCCCGCGGTCAGTCCCCTTGAAATGTCCCGGCTGCGGGCCTAACTTCCAAAAAACCGACCCGACCTATGACCACAAAAGAAACTCTGGGCTTCCAGGCCGAGGTGAAGCAGCTGCTGCACCTCATGATCCACTCGCTGTACAGCAACAAGGAGATCTTCCTGCGCGAGTTGATCTCCAACGCGGCGGACGCCGCCGACAAGCTGCGCTTCGAAGCGCTCGCCGACAACGCCCTGTACGGCGCCGATCCGGACCTGAAGATCCGGATTTCGTTCGACCAGGCCGCGCGCACCGTCACGGTGTCCGACAACGGCGTCGGCATGTCGCGCGAGGAGGTGGTCCAGAACATCGGCACCATCGCGAAATCCGGCACGCGTGAGTTCTTCGAGTCGCTCACCGGCGACCAGGCGAAGGATGCGCGCCTCATCGGCCAGTTCGGCGTGGGCTTCTACTCCTCGTTCATCGTCGCTGACCGGGTGACGCTGATCACGCGCCGCGCAGGTTCCAAGGAATCGGTCCGATGGGAATGCGACATGTCGGCGGCTGCCGGGCAGTACACGATAGCGCCCGCGGAAAAAGCGAGCCGGGGCACCGACGTGATCCTCCACCTGCGCGAAGGCGAGGACGAGCTGCTCGAGGAGCATCGCCTGAAGAGCATCGTGCGCAAGTACTCCGACCACATCGCGATCCCGGTGCTGATGGGAGACGAGACGGTCAACCAGGCGAGCGCGCTCTGGGCGCGTCCCAGGAGCGAGATTTCGGACGAGCAGTACGTCGAGTTCTACAAGCACATCGGCCACGATTTCGAGGCGCCGCTCGCCTGGACCCACAACCGGGTCGAGGGCAGGCAGGAATATACCCAGCTCCTCTACATCCCGGCGCGGGCGCCGTTCGACCTCTGGGACCGGCACCAGCGCCACGGTCTCAAGCTGTACGTGCGACGCGTCTTCATCATGGACGACGCCGAGCACCTGCTTCCCGCGTACCTGCGGTTCGTGCGCGGCGTGGTCGACTCGGCCGACCTGCCGCTCAACGTCTCGCGCGAGATCCTGCAGCAGAGCAAGGACGTCGACGCGATCCGCGCGGGCTGCGCGAAGCGCGTGCTCGCGCTGCTTGGCGATCTCGCCCAGAAGGACAAGGCGAAATACGCCGCCTTCTGGCAGGAGTTCGGGCGCGTGCTGAAGGAGGGCGTGGGCGAGGACCCGTCCAACCGCGACGACATCGCGAAGCTTCTGCGCTTTTCCAGCACCCACGGCGGAACCGAGACCGAGGACGTGTCGCTCGCCGATTACGCTGCACGGATGAAGGAAGGCCAGGACCGGATCTACTACGTCACCGCGGAGAGCTTCGCCGCGGCGAAGGGCAGCCCCCACCTCGAGATCTTCAGGAAGCGCGGCGTCGAAGTGCTGCTGCTCTCGGACCGGGTCGACGAATGGCTGGTCGCCAACCTGCGGGAATTCGAGGGCAAGCCGCTGGTCTCGGTGGCGCGCGGCGAGCTGGGGCTCGACAAGATCAAAGGCGAAGACGCGGCGAAGGACCACGAAGTCGGGCGATACAAGGAGCTCCTCGTCGGCCTCAAGCGCGCCCTCGGCGACAAGGTCAAGGACGTGCGCGTCTCGGAGCGCCTCACCGAGTCGCCTTCCTGCCTGATCGCCGACGAGCACGACATCGGCGGCAACCTCGCGCGCATCCTCAAGGCGGCCGGGCAGAAGGTGCCGGCTTCCAAGCCGATCCTCGAGGTGAACCCCGAGCACGCGATCGTCGCGCGCCTGCAGCCCGCGGACGCGCGCTTCGAGGCCTGGGCGGGCCTGCTCTTCGATCAGGCGCTGCTCGCCGAAGGCGGACAGCTCGAGGACCCGGCGGGGTTCGTGCGGCGGACGAACGACCTTATGCTGTCGCTAGTGCCAGAGCGACGCGAGCAGGCGCCATAGCGCGTCGGACAGCAGCTGCCAGATGCCGATGACGATGGCGACGCAGACCAGGAGCTCGCGCGTCAGTCGATTGAGCGCCTTGCGCAGCTCCTGCAGGTTCGCGCCGAGCAACGACAAGCGACGCGCCTCCACACTCACCTTGTGGCTGAGGGCTTCGATCACGCTGCGTCTGCGGTGAGGCACGTTTCATCTCACTTGGCCCCAGAGACTTGGACAGCGCTAACCTGCGGAAGATGCAGCGAAAGTGTATCCGTAGGTTCTAGAACACCGTGTTAGGCGCTGACACTCAGTCGAATCTCACGATCTCGACCCAATTCGAGCCCTTGCCGGTCGGGTACTGCTTCAGCAGCGCGAGCGCGCCGTTGTCCGCGATCGAATAGACCGAGAGGGTCTCCGACTTCTCGCCCGTCACCACCATGTACTTCCCGCTCGGGTCGATCTGGAAGCCGCGCGGCTGCTTCTCGGTCGGCGTGGTGGAGAGGTAGGTCAGCTTGCCGCTGGCGGCATCCACGCTCATCGCGCCGATCTGGTTGCCGGTGCGCTCGAGCGCGTAGAGGAACCTGCCGTTCGGCGTGAGGTGCAGGTCCGAGGCCCAGATGTCGTTGGACACGTCGCGCGGCGGCGGCGCGTTGGTGCCGGGACCGCTGATGGCGCCGCGCGGCGCGCCGGGCACGAGCTTCGAGTCGGGTGCAAGGAACGAGGCGACGCTCTCCTGCTTGAGCCGGCCGGTCTTCGGGTCGAGCGACAGGGTGGTGATCGTCGCCACCAATTCCGACAGCAGGTAGGCGTGCTTGTTGTCCGCCGACATGATGATGTGGCGCGGCCCGGTGCCCTGCGCCATTTGCACGGTGGCGGGCGTGTTCGCCGTCAGCTTGCCGCTCTTGGCGTCGAACTTGAACTGGAAGATCTGGTCGGTGCCGAGATGCGGCACGAACGCGTACTTGTTGGTCTTGTCGGTGATGATCGAGTGCGCGTTGCGCGCGGTCGGGATCACCTGCAGCGGCTTGCCCACCTTGCCGTCCTTGCCGATCGGGTTGACGCTCACCAGGTTGGCGCCGTAGGAGGCGCCGAGCAGGAACTTGCCGCTCCGGTCGGTGTAGATATAGGGAAAGCTCTCGGCGAGCGGCCCGCGGCCGACCTCCTTCAGCTTGCCGCTCTTGCGGTCGATGCTGTAGCTGACCGCGGTGAAGGGCTTCGCGCGCACCGCGGCGAACAGGTACTTCTTGTCCGGGCTGACGCTCATCGGCATCACCGGCTTGCCGCCGGCGTCGAACTTGTCGCCCGGCTTGAGCGTGCCGTCGCTTGCCAGCGTGTAGAGGCCGATGTTGCCGTCGTCGGCGTTCGACACATAGACGTAGGTCGCGGCCGGCACGGATTCAGCAGAAAGCAGAGAAACAGAAACCAGCGATAACGCGGCGATGACCGCCTTCAAGGTACGCATAGAAAACTCCTCCCCTGTGCAAAGTTAATGACCGAACCATCGAGCGCGCGCGGGCCAGCGCTCGACGAGATCGATGAAAAGCGGATCGATGCCGCTCGCTCGTGCGGCGACTTCGCGCGCGAGCGGCCCGGGCTCGTCGTTGTAGGCGAGGAGGCCCAGGTCGGTCATGCGCATCGGATAGAGGATGCCGTCGAGATGGTCGCACTCGTGCTGCAGCAGCGCGGCCCACGAGCTGTGGGCGTCGTGGCTCACGCGCCTGCCCTCGAGGTCCTGGTAGGCGATGTTGATGTGCAGGTAGCGCGGCACCTTGCCGTGCAGCCCCGGGATCGACAGGCAGCGCTCCCACACCGGCGTCTTGTCGCCGGCCTTGGGCGTGATGACCGGGTTCACCATCACGGTCCAGGGCCGCGGCTCGAGGCCCGAGCCGCGCGGGATGCGCGCGGCGATGATGCGGTAGACCACGACGCGCCTGTCCGCGAACACCTGCGGCGCGGCGAGCCCGCTCGCGCCGATGTCTTCGAGGGTCTCCTGCATGTCCGCGGCGAGAGCGCGGACCTCGGGCGCGGTGGGATCGGCGACCGGCGCCGCCTTCTGCATCAGCGCCGGATTGCCCATCTTCGCGATCCGCAGCACCGCCATCGTCAGCCTCGCGGCTTGGTCCAGCTCTCCGACCAGGCGAGGCAGCAGCTCGACGCGGGCTTGCCGAAGCGCTCCATCGGGAAGACGGCGGCGGCCGCGGCGCGGCCGTTCACCGAGAGCTGTGCGCTGCGCGCCGGAATGAAGGTGCTGTAGACGCCGAGGGGCCGGTTCATCGCGCCGGGCGGCATGGTGAGGATGAACGGCTTCACGAGGTCCCACCAGGCGAGCACGATCTCGTCTTCACGCGACACGATGCGCTCCTCCACCGTGCTGAGCGAGTCGCCGCCGCGGCTGAAGCCGGCGTGGATCACGGGCAGCGACTCGTCGGCGAAGCCTTTCCAGAGGAGCGTCTCGATCGTGCGCTGCAGGTAGCGCGCGACGCCGGGGTTATCCGCGTAGACGCGCGGTCCCTTGCCGGTGAGGCTGCTCTCGATGAAGAGGGCATGGCCCTGTCCGGCGGGCGACCACAGCACGCGCCAGTGGCTCACGCGCTCGACGATGGTGTTGCCGCCGTCGTTCGAGAGGCGGATGAACGAGTTCTCGCCGGTCATCACCACGTCGTGCGGATCGACCATCTGGGGTTCGGCCATCGGTTGACTCCTCGCGCTGGAAGCGCGCTATCTTGCCTTCAGGGCCAGCGGAATTCAAAGGTTTCGCCGTCCCGCTGCCAGGCGCTCGCCGTCGGCGTGACCGTGAGAAACCAGGTCTGGTACGAAATCGGCTTGCGCGCGCCGAAGGCGCGCGGCTCGAGCAGCGCCACGCAACCGCCCTGGTCCGGGTCGCGCACGGACTGGTAGCGTATGGCGGTCACCTTGGTGCTGCGCACGACCGCGGCGAAGGCCTGGGTCGGCCCGTAGTCGCTGCGGTGAGTCCAGGCCTTTGCGTCGCGCGAAAAGGGCTTCGCCCGCAGATCGACGGCGCGCGCCGCGATTCGCACCCGGAACAGGGTATGGGGGACCGGACCCAGCCCGGAGCGGGCGAGGGCGCTGCTGTCCATGACGAAGCGCCAGCGCCAATAGCCGAGCTCCGCACAGGCGGTGCGGCGCTCCTCGCCGGCGTAGAACACGCCGGGGTCGGCGGCGGACCGGAAGCGCGAGCCTCCGGGCCAGGACGGCGGGTAGCGAAACGGCGTGGCGAGGAGGTAGTCCAGAGCGGCCGTAGACACGGGCGCCTCCGGTTTCGACTCGTCGAGCAGCTTTTCCAGGACCGCCTGCTCGTCGTTGCTGTCCACCAGCCTGCGGGTCGAAGCGACGTGCTGGGCCTCGACCGCGCGCCAGGGCTCGAGGCGGCAGCTCGCGGCTTCAGATTCGACCGCGCGCGCTGTCCAGGTAATGGAGGACAAGAATCAGGCCCTCGGCGCGCGCCAGCAGGTCGAGTGGCCGGGCGCCGAGCGCCCGGTTTTCGGCTCCGAGCCACGCGCGCGCCTTCTCGTCGGAGGCCACGATCGAATCGAGCGAGCGGAACAGGCGCACGAAGAGCGCGCCCAGCTCCCATTCCTTGCGGCCCGGGTCGAGGAGGTACCTCTCGGCGAACATGCGCGACACGGTGGGGTCGCTCACGCCGAGCGTCGCGGCCACCCGGGACTGGCTCAGCTCGAGGGCGCGGGCGGCGCGCACCACGGCCTTGGTAAGCACCTTGCGCCGGTCGGGCGCCGGCAGCGGGGTGCGACGCGGGGCGTGGGGGCTGCTCATTCAATGGAAATTATACCGCGCCTTTCTTTCCAGAGAAAGCAATGGTCTCGAGCAGCTCGGCCTTGCGTGCGCTCGGCAGCAGCGAGGCTGAAACGGAGTTGGCGCACAGTTTTGCCAGCTCGGCGCGCGTGAGGCCGAGCGCGGCCGCGCAGGCGAGGTAGTTGTCGAGCACGTAGCCGCCGAAGTACGCGGGATCGTCGGAATTCACCGTCACGCAAAGGCCGGCGTCGAGAAGCCGCTTCAGGTTGTGCTCCTCCAGGCGCCTGAACACCTTGAGCTTCACGTTCGAAAGCGGGCATACCGTGAGCGGCACTCCTTGCGCGCGCAGGCGCTCCACCAGCGCCGGCTTCTCCTCGCAGCGCACGCCGTGGTCGATGCGCACCACCTTCAGGAGGTCGAGCGCCTCCTCGATGTATTCCGGCGGCCCCTCCTCGCCGGCGTGCGCGACGGGAACCAGGCCCTGGCTGCGCGCCTGCTCGAACACACGCTTGAACTTGGACGGGGGATGGCCTTTCTCCGAGGAATCGAGGCCCACGCCGTGGAACAGCGACCGGTATTGCAGTGCTTCTCTAAGGGTTGAGACGGCATCTTCCTCCGGCAGGTGCCGGAGGAAGCAGACGATGAGGCGCGAGCTCATGCCGAGGGTCGCTGCGGCCTCCTCCAGGGCGCCGGCGATGCCTTCGAGCACCGCCCGCATCGGCACGCCGCGCGCGGTGTGCGTCTGCGGATCGCAGAAGATCTCGGCGTGCACCACGCCGTCCGCGTGCGCCCTTTTCACGTACGCCGCGGTGAGCGCGTGGAAGTCTTCGGCGTCGCGCAGCACCGACGCACCCTCGTAGTAGATGTCGAGGAAGGACTGCAGATTGTCGAACTGGTACGCTTTGCGCAGCGCCTCGACGGACGCGTATTTCAGGTTGAGCGAGTGTCTTTCCGCCAGCTTGAACATGAGCTGCGGCTCGAGGCTGCCTTCGATGTGAAGGTGCAGCTCGGCCTTCGGCAGGCCGCGGACGAACGCGCCGAGATCCATGCGCCGATGCTACACGAGGTGGCTTATAGTCGGCCCGATGGACAAGGAGCTCGCGCTGCGCGAGGACCGGCGCCTGCTCGGGCGGCTCCTCGGCGAGGTGATCGGCGCGCACGTCGGCGAAGAAACGCGCCACCGGGTCGAAACGGTGCGCCAGAGCGCGGTGCGCTTCCGCCGCGGCGAATCCGGCCAGTCCGAGCTCGAGGCGCAGCTCGACGCGCTGCCGATCGACCAGACGCTGCACGTGGTGCGCGCGTTCAGCTACTTCTCGCACCTCCTGAACATCGCCGAGGACGTGCAGCAGAACCGGCGGCGGCACGCCCACGCCGAGGCCGGCTCGCCGCGCAGACCGGGCAGCATTACGCATGCTTTAGAGAAAACAGAGCCGGAATCCTCAATAGAGGAATTCATTAGTTGGTTCGCGCGCGCTCGCGTAAGTCCGGTGCTCACCGCGCACCCGACCGAGGTGCAGCGCCAGAGCATCCTCGAGTGCGAGCGCGAGATCGCCAGGCTCCTCGCCGCGCCCCAGAGCGCGGCGCGCGACCGCGCGCTGTATGCCGAGGTGCTGAGGCTGTGGCTCACCGCGATGCTCCGGCTCACGCGCCTCGCGGTCGCCGACGAGATCGCCAATGCGCTCGCCTATTTCCGGCTCACCTTTTTGTCCGAGCTGCCGCGTCTCTACGCCGACCTGGAGGAGGCGCTGCGCCGTCGCTTCGACCTGCCGCGCGAGCCCTGGCTGCCGCCGTTCCTCACCGTAGGCACCTGGGTCGGCGGCGACCGCGACGGCAACCCGAGCGTGGGCGCGCACACTCTGGAGATGGCGGCGACGCAGCAGGCGCGGCTCATCCTCGGCCACTACCTCGAGGAAGTGAACCTGCTCGGGCGCGAACTCAGCCTTTCGGGCCGCCTCATGAGCACGCCGCCCGAGGTCCTGGAGCGCGCCGCGCGCTCGGGCGACGACTCGGCCTACCGGCGCGACGAGCCTTATCGGCGAATGGTGTCGGGCATCTACAGCCGCGTCGCGGCCACCGCGCATGCGCTCGTTGGCCTGAATGCGTCTCCGGCCCCGGTCGCAGAGCTCGCGCCGTACGCGTCGGCGCACGAGCTCGGCGCCGACCTCGAGGCGATCGCGCAGGGCCTCGAGGCGCAGGGCGCCGGCGTGCTCGCCGAGGGACGCCTGCGCGCGCTGCGCCGCAAGGCGAGCGTGTTCGGCTTCCACCTCGCGTCGATCGACCTGCGGCAGAGCTCCGACGAGCACGCCGAAGTCGTTGCCGAGCTCCTCCAGCGCGCGGGGGTCGAATCGAAATACCTTTCAATGGGAGAAAGCGAGAAAGTCGATCTCCTTGTCGCCGAGTTGGCGGGGCCGCGGCCGCTGCGCGTGCCGTTCGCGCCGTATTCGGAGCGCGTGGAAGGGGAGCTGGCGGTGGTCGCGGCGGCCGCCCAGGTCCGGCGCCGCTTTGGCGAGGCGGCGGTGTCGAAATACGTCATCTCGCACTGCGAGTCGGTTTCCGACCTGCTCGAGACCGGCGTGCTCCTGCGGGAGGCAGGGCTGCTGCGTCCGGATGCGCTGTCGGTGGACGTGATCCCGCTCTTCGAGACGATCGCCGACCTCGAGCGCTGCGCCGAAATCGTGCGCGAAGCGCTGGCGCAGCCCCTCTACCGGGGCTGGGCGCGCCTGCGCGGCGACGAGCAGGAGGTGATGCTCGGGTATTCCGACAGCAACAAGGACGGCGGCTACGTGGCCTCGAGTTGGGCGCTGTACAAGGCCACGACCCGGCTGATGCAGGTGTGCAGCGCGCACGGCGTGCGCCTGCGCCTGTTCCACGGCCGCGGCGGCACGGTGGGCCGGGGCGGCGGACCGAGCTACGAAGCGGTGCTGTCGCAGCCGCCGGGAAGCGTCGACGGCGCGCTGCGCCTCACGGAGCAAGGCGAGGTGATCGCGAGCAAGTACGCCGACCCCGAGAACGGACGGCGCAACCTCGAGATCCTGGTCGCGGCCACGCTGGAAGCGAGCTTCAGTCTGCGAGCCGGCGAAGGTCAAGATGAGCGCTTCACGGCGATCATGGGCGAGCTCGCGCAGCTCGCCCTGAAGCGCTACCGGGATCTCATCCAGACCCCGAGCTTCATGGACTATTTCGCGGCGGCGACGCCGTTCTCGGAGATCGCGCGCCTCAACCTTGGCAGCCGCCCGCCCTCGCGCAGGCCGTCGCAGCGGCTCGAAGACCTGCGCGCCATCCCCTGGGTGTTCAGCTGGAGCCAGAGCCGCGCGATGATCCCGGGCTGGTATGGCTTCGGCGGCGCGGTCTCGGAGTGGCTGCAAGGCGGCCGCGGCTCGCTCGAGGAGCTGCGCGCGATGCACGCCGGCTGGCCGTTTTTCCGCGCCATGCTGTCGAACCTCGACATGGTGCTCGCCAAGACCGACCTCGGCATCGCCAGGCGTTACGCCTCGCTGGTACCCGATGAGCGGCTCGGCGCCCAGGTCTTCGGTTCGATCGAAAAGGAATGGCAGGCAACGAAGGATCAGCTCTTCGCCATCACCGGCGCGAGCGAATTCCTCGCCGACAATCCCACGCTCGCGCGCTCGATCCGCAACCGCTTCGCGTATCTCGACCCGCTCAACCACATCCAGATCGAGCTCTTGCGCCGCTACCGCGCCGGCGACCAGGACGCGCGCACCGTGCGCGCGATCCACCTCACGATCAACGGCATCGCCGCCGCGCTGCGAAATAGCGGCTGATGAGAGATAGTTACTGCGGGGGCGGCGGCGCTCTGGGCTACAGTGTGGCTGCCACGACCGAATGCTCGACCGCCGAGTGCGACAGATAGCGCGCCGGGGTGGGCGTTCCGGTCGGGGTCTCCCGGAAACGACCCGGAACGACCCAAAACCACTAATCGGTGCGGGGCTGCGGATTCTGCGGCGGCGGGCCTTCGCGCGTCGGCGGCGGCTTTGCCACGTCTGCGTCGGGCGCTGCGGTGCCGCCGGTCGAGCTTCCCTTTTCCTGGGCGAGGCATTGCTCGCGCAGCGTGCCGGTCAGATCCGCGCAGCGGCTCGCCTGACGATCGGTCGGCACGCCGGCGGTTTCGCCTGGGACGATCGAGCCACCCTTGATCGCGCCGTCACCCGGCCGGCCTCCGTCCGGCGCGGCGCCCTTGCCGAGCGGCGTCGACGAGGGGTTGTCGGTCGTCTGCGCAAGCCCGGGCAGGGCCAAGCTGAGCAGGACCAGGGTTGCTGCGAGGCGACACGATTTGGCGTTCATGGCACTTCCCAATGAGCAACACTTCCCAAAGAGCAAATTTCGCGCCATCGTTCGACCTGTCCTGGTGATCGGAGGCCTCATGTCCCGCGAAGAAGACAGTTGGCTCTCTAAAGCGCAGCACGCGGCCTTGCGCCGCGCCGACGAAGCCGACCCGCTCGGCTCGCCCATCCCGACCCAGGTGGTCTCCAATGGCGAGTATTTCCCGATGCCGCAGACCCTGCAGCAAAAGCAGGTCGAGGCGCGCATCGCCGAGCTCGCGGGCGAGACCGCGAAGCGCCTGGGCATGAGCCGAAGGCGCTTCCTCGCCTCCTCGGCCGGCATGGCGACCGCGTTCGTCGCGATGAACGAGGTCTATGGCCGCTTCTTCGACGTGAACCCGCTCGAGATGCTAGGCGCGGCGCACGCGCAGGGAAACATGCCCGAGGACCTCTTCGTCTTCGACGACCAGCTCCACATGATCCGCGAGAGCATGGACGGCCCGCTCGCGCTGCGCGCGCTGTCGCAGGGCACGGGCGAGGCGGCAAAGGCCGCGGGCTTCGACAAGAATCCGTTCAACGCCGAAGGCCTGCCCGACGAGTTCGGCCGCGCCTGGGCGGCCTGGAACCCGTCGCTCGGGCAGAGCCCCATCAACGGAGCGAACTTCAGGCTGGTGAAGTTCGTGAAGGACGTGTACCTCGACAGCCAGGTGTCGGTGGCGATCCTCTCGAACGCGCCGCTCGGCCTGTTCGAGCCGCCCGGCGGAGGCAAGCCGCGCATCCCGCGCAACGTCGACGAGTCGCTCAGTGCGATGAACCTTACCGGTTACCAGACCGCGGCGGTGCGCGACTGGGTGAACCGCATGTCGGGCTCGACGCGGCTCCTCGCGCACGGCCAGATCTTTCCCGGCCGCGAAAACCTCGATTTCATGCAGCAGCAGATCGAGCAGTTCCATCCCGACTCGTGGAAGGGCTACAACATCGCGTACACCGCGAAGCTCGACAAGGACCCCGAGAGCGAGCTCAGGCAGTGGCGCCTCGACGACGAGGCCATCGCATACCCGACCTTCGGCCTCATCCGCGACAACCGCAAGGAGCTGAAGGACCACCCGGGCTTCTTCAACATCTGCATCCACAAGGGGCTCGCGCCGGCGGCGCCCGCCACGCCGGAGCAGGGTGCGCCCACCGACCTGCCCAAGGCGGCGCGCGACTGGCCCGAGTTCAACTTCATCATCTACCACGCCTGCTTCGGGCCGCGCTTCTTCGACGCCGAGGCGCTGGAGTCGGTCCGCAGCGAAAAGCTGCGCAACGGCGTCCCGGACCTGCGCTGGCTCACCGAGTTCGCGCAGCTCTCGGCGCCGCTCAGGAACGTGTACGCCGAGATCGGCACCAGCTTCGCCTCCTGCGTGATCACGTTCCCGAGCGTGTGCGCGCACATGCTCGGACAGCTCCTCAAGTACATGGGGCCGGAGCGCGTGGTGTTCGGCTCCGACTCGCTGTGGTACGGCGCGCCGCAGTGGCAGATCGAGGCGTTCTGGCGCTTCCAGATCCCGCAGGACATGGCGCGCAAGTACGGCTACCCGACGCTGAACGAGAAGGTCAAGCGCCAGATCCTGGGCCTCAATTCGGCGCGGCTCTACAACCTGCCGACGCGCGTCGGCGCGTACAAGCCGCTGCCCTCGGACTACGAGCGGCGCATTCCCGAAAGCCTCAAGGCCACGCTCAATTTCCCGGGCTTCTCCAAGCCCGGCGCGGATCGCGGCGCATCCTATACGCCGCCGACGCCGCCCGACGACAAGCTCGCCGCGTTGCGCGAAGACTATCTCGCCGCGGGCGGGCATCCCGCCAATCGACGCTACGGCTGGGTGCACCGATGATCACGGGGCTCGGGCACATCGGCATCTTCGTGCGCGACCTGGAGAAGATGGTCGCGTTCTACCGCGACTTCCTCGGCCTGCAGGTGACGAAACAGAACTGGCGCGCCGGGACCGTGTTTCTGAGCGCCGACCCCGAGGCGGCCGACCACCAGATCGCCCTCGTGCGCGGGAGACCAGAAGGAGAAGAGCCGAAGCTGATCCAGCAGATCTCGTTCCGCTGCGCGGCGCTCGACGACGTGCGCCAGTTCCACCGGCGCCTGGTGGCCGCCGGCTATCGCATCCAGCGCGTGGTCAACCACGCGAGCGCCATCGGCTGCTACTTCTACGATCCCGAGGGCAACTGCGCCGAGGTGTTCTGGGTCACCGGGCGCGAGAGCTGGGTGCCGGTATCGATCCCGATCGACCTCGAGCAGAGCGACGAGACGATCCTTGCAGAGATCGACAGGCTGCACCAGCGCGTGCGCGACGTCGGCATGGGCGAGCGCATGCCCCAGGAGCCGCCGACGCTCCAGTTCTAATAAGCTAATAAGAGAACGCGTCAGACCCCGATTTTCTTCCAGCCGGCCGCAAATGGCGCTAGCATGCGCCTCACTTCTTGGAGGAGGAGATGCGGCCGGACCTTCTGGCGCAAGCTGCGAAGCTTTCAGCGCGCGACGAGCCTTTTGCGCTGGTCACCGTGGTGCGGCGTGAGCCGCCAAGCTCGGCACGCGTCGGCGACGCCGCGCTGGTCACCGCGACGGGCGAGTACCACGGCTGGGCGGGCGGGGGTTGCACGCGCGAGGCGGTGCTGCGCGAGTCGCTGCACGCCATCGCCGACGGCGAGCCGCGCCTGCTGAGTCTTTCGCCGTCCGGACACGCGGGGAGCCCGCGTCCCGGGATGCAGCTGCTACCGATGGCCTGCGAGAGCGGAGGCACCGTGGAAATCTACGTCGAGCCGGCGCTGCCCGCGCCGAGGCTCATCCTCTTCGGTGCCACGCCCGCGGTCGACGCGCTCGCGCGCATCGGCGAGGCGATGGGTTACCGCGTGGAGCGCTCGCCCGATGCCGTGGCGAAGGGCGCGCACGTTCTCATCGCCACCATGGGCGAGGAAGACCTCGAGCTCCTGCAGAAGGTGCTCGCCTCGGACCCCGCCTACGTCGGCGTCGTCGCGAGCCGCAAGCGCTTCGAGCATGTGCGCGAGACGCTCGCCGCCTGCGGCGTGGCCCGCACGGCGCTCGATCGCGTGTTCGCCCCCGCCGGACTCGACCTGGGCGCGCGCACGCCCGAGGAAATCGCGCTCAGCGTCATGGCGCAGATCGTCCAGCAAAGGCGCAAGCTCGCAGTTGCAAAACCTGAAACTTCCATTGAAGCCGAAGATCCGATCTGCGGCATGAAAGTGGTCGTGGCGACCGCACGCCATACCGCGGAGGTCCAGGGCACGAAGTACTACTTCTGCTGCGCCGGCTGCCGCAGCAAGTTCTTGCAAAGAGAGGAGACGCGATGATTCCGGCACCGTTCGACTACCACCGCCCGGGCACGCTGGACGAGGCGATCGGCCTGCTGTCGCGCCACGGGCCCGACGCCAAGGTGCTCGCCGGCGGCATGAGCCTGCTGCCGGCGCTCAAGCTGCGCCTGGGCACCTGCGGCCACCTCGTGGACATCGGCCGCATCCCGGGGCTCGAGTACGTCAAGGAAGACGCCGGCACGCTGCGCATCGGCGCCGGCACGCGCCAGTGCGTCCTCGCCCAATCCGAGACCGTCAATTCGCGCTACGGCGTGCTGGCCGACGCGGTGCCGCTGATCGCCGACCCGCTGGTGCGCAACCGCGGCACGTTCGGCGGCAACGTGGCGAACGGCGATCCGGCGAACGACGGCCCGGCGATCGTGATCGCCCTCGGCGCCGAGCTCGTGGTTCGCGGCCGCCAAGGCGAGCGCACCGTCGCCGCGAACCGCTTCTACAAGGATCTCTTCGTGACCGCGCTCGCGCCCGACGAGATCCTGACCGAGATCCGCATCCCGTTGCCTCCCCCGCGAAGCGGGAGCGCCTACCGCAAGCTCAAGCGCAAGACCGGCGACTACGCCGCCGCGGCGGCGGCGGTACAGGTCACGCTGGACGCCCGCGGCGCGGTGCAGCGTGCCTGCATCGCGCTCACAAACGCCGGGCCCACGCCGGTCGAAGCCGTCCAGGCGGCGCGCTTCCTGGAGGGCAAGGCGCCCGACGAGAAGAACATCGCCGAGGCGGCGCGGCTCGCGGCGAGCGCCGCCGCGCCGAGCGCCGACCGGCGAGGGTCGGTCGAGTACAAGCGTGAGATGGCGCGGGTGCTGACAGCACGGGCGCTGAAAGCAGCCCTTGAGCGTGCAGGAGGAAATTGAGATGAAGCACAGAATCAACGTGACGGTGAACGGCGCGGCGCAAGAGGCCGAAGTCGACTCGCGCCTGCTGCTGGTGCATTTCATCCGCGAGCAACTGCGGCTCACGGGGACGCACATCGGTTGCGATACGTCGCACTGCGGCGTCTGCACCGTGCTGCTCGACGGGCAGCCGGTGAAGTCCTGCACGGTGCTCGCGGTGCAGGCCGACGGCTGCAAGGTGAGCACGGTCGAGG
>DATLUZ010000265.1:0-24858 GCA_035577785.1 Burkholderiales bacterium
CTCCTCGGGCTGCCCAAGGACGCCGCCGCCGGCATTGCGTACAAAGGCTCGGGTGACCTCACCACCGCGCTGCTGGGCGGCCAGGTGCAGTTTGCCTGCAGCAATCTCGGCGCGCTCCTGCCGCACTTGAAATCCGGGACGCTGCGGGCCTTGATGACGACGACGCGGGAGCGCCTGCCGGAGCTGCCCGAAGTGCCGACCGCGCGCGCAGTCGGCTGGCCCGAGATGGAGAAGCTCACGGCGTGGTCGGCGCTGGCGGGACCGCCCCGGCTGCCGAGGGAAGTGGTGCAGCGCTGGAGCGACGCGCTCGCAAAGCTCGCGCGCGATCCGGGCTGGCGCGATCGCAACGAGAAGCTGGGCGGCATACCCGCGATCCGCTCGCCGGCGCAAACCGAAGCCTTCGTGCGCGACCAATACCAGCTCTACGAAGGCCTCGCGCTCCGGCTCGGCCTCCGCGCTCAATAAGTGATTACAGCCTGAGCGGCGCGGCTTGCAACACCGCCTCGGTCTGCTTGCGGCGGAAATCCGCAAGCTTCTTTTGCAGGTCGGAGCTGGAAAGCGAAAGAAGGGCAACTGCGAAGAGCGCGGCGTTCGCAGCACCGGCATCGCCGATGGCGAAGGTGGCGACCGGGATGCCCTTGGGCATCTGCACTGTCGAGAGCAGAGAGTCCAGCCCCTGGAGGTGCTTGGAGGGCATCGGCACACCCAGTACGGGCAGCGTGGTGTGCGCGGCGACCACACCCGCCAGGTGCGCCGCGCCGCCCGCGGCAGCGATGATCGCCTTCATTCCGTTCTTCTGGGCATTCGAGGCCCATTCAGCCACCGCTTGCGGGGTGCGGTGCGCCGACATCGCCTTGGCCTCGTAGGGCACGCCGAAGTCCTCGAGCATCTTGGCGGCGGCCTTCATGGTTTCCCAGTCCGACGTCGACCCCATCACGATGCCGATCACGAAAGCGTCCTTCCGGTGAGGCGCTGCAGCGCTTCGCGGTACTTCTCCGAGGTGCGCGCGATGACGTCGGCGGGAAGCTTCGGCGCCGGCGGCTCCTTGTTCCAGTCGAGCGTCTCGAGGTAATCGCGCACGAATTGCTTGTCGTAGGACGGCGGGGACACGCCGACGCGGTACGAATCCCTGGGCCAGAAGCGCGAGGAGTCGGCCGTGAGAACCTCGTCGATCAGGACGAGCTCGTTCTTTCCGTCCAGCCCGAATTCGAACTTGGTGTCCGCGATGATGATGCCGCGCGAGGCGGCGTAGTCGGACGCTTCCTTGTAGAGCCGGATGCTGACGTCGCGGACCTTGCGCGCGAGCTCGGCTCCGATGCGCTTCTCCACCTCCTCGAAGCTGATGTTCTCGTCATGCCCCGACTCGGCCTTGGTGGCGGGCGTGAAAATGGGCTCGGGCAGCTTCTGCGCCTGCTGCAGGTCTTTCGGCAGCTCGATGCCGCAGATCCTGCCGCTTCGCTGGTAGTCCTTCCAGCCCGAGCCGATGATGTAGCCGCGCACCACCGCCTCGATCGGCAGGGGGTTCAGCTTCTTCACCACCACCGAGCGCCCGCGCACCTGGGTGCGCTCGTCGTCGGCGACCACCGACTCGGGATCGATGCCGGTGAGCTGGTTCGGCACGATGTGGCCGAGGCGCTCGAACCAGAAGTTGGCCATCTCGTTCAGCACGCGCCCTTTGTCCGGGATCGGGTCGGAGAGCACCACGTCGAACGCCGAGAGACGGTCGCTCGTGACGATCAGCATCTTGTCCTGGCCGACGGCGTAGATATCGCGCACCTTGCCCTTGCCCAGGCGCGGCAGGCTGTTGATCTTCGACTCGTACAGGGTCATGCCGCCTGTCTTTCGAGCTCGTTCTTCCACTTGCCCTGCGCGGCGAGCGCGTTCATCTGGGCGCGATGGTGGAAAGCCTTCTGCGCCGCGGCGACGTTGCCCGCCTGGCCTTTCCAGGTTTTGAGCGCCGGGTTCTGGAGGGCGCGCGAGTAGGAGAAGGTAAGCGGCCAAGGAAGCCCGCGCGTGGCGGCCATGGCATTGAGGTGGGCGGTGGCGGCTTCGTCCGACTGGCCACCGGAAAGGAACACGATTCCCGGCTGCCTGGCCGGCACCACATTCTTCAGCACGCGCAGCGTGCGCTCCGCCACCTCATCGACTCCGGCCTGGCGGGCGTTCTCCTTGCCGGAAACGACCATGCTCGTCTTGAGGATAAGCTGCTCCACCGAAACCCCATAGCGGGAAACCGCAGCGTAGGTCTCCTGGAGCGTCGCCTGGTGCACCTCCTCGGAGCGCTCGACGGTGTGGTGGCCGTCGAGCAGCACTTCCGGCTCGATCATCGGCACGATGCTCGCGGCCTGACACGCGGCGGCGTAGCGTGCCAGCACCTCGGCGTTGGCGTGGATGCACGCCGCCGACGGCATATCCTGGCCGATCGTGATTACGGCGCGCCACTTCGCGAAGCGGCAGCCCATCTTGAAGTATTCGTCGAGGCGCTTGGACAGGCCGTCGAGACCCTCCGTGACCAGCTCGCCGGGTTTCGCCAGCGAAAGCTGAACCGTGCCCTTGTCCACCTTGATGCCCGGCACGATGCCTTTCTTCGCGAGGTAATCAGGGATCGGCGTGCCGTCGACCGCCTTTTGTCGCGCGGTCTCGTCGAACAGGATGACGCCGGAGAGGAACTGCTCGATGCCCGGCGTGCTGAAAAGGAGGTTGCGATACGCCCGCCGATTTTCCTCGGTGGACTCGACGTTGACGGATTTGAAGCGTTTTTCGCAGGTGCCGCTCGACTCGTCGGCGGCGAGGATGCCTCTGCCTTTGGCGACCATGGCGGCCGCAGTCTTGGAAAGTAGTTCCTTGTCCATGAGAAATAAGTCGTGTGGAGGTGACGATCCGGCTGGGGAACAGAGATTTTAACCAATTACTCGCGTACAATGCCGGGCCTTTTTCGTTCTGGAATCAGATTCATGGCTTCGGCCCGACGCAACATCGCGATCATTGCTCACGTCGACCACGGCAAGACCACGCTGGTCGACAAGCTGCTGCAGCAGTCGGGCACGTTTGCCGCGCACCAGCACGTCGAAGAGCGGGTGATGGACTCCAACGACCTCGAGCGCGAGCGCGGCATCACCATCCTCGCCAAGAACTGCGCGGTCCGCTATCGCGGCACGCACATCAACATCGTCGATACCCCGGGCCACGCCGATTTCGGCGGCGAGGTCGAGCGGGTGCTCTCGATGGTGGACGGGGTGCTGCTCCTCGTCGACGCGGTGGAAGGACCCATGCCGCAGACGCGCTTTGTCACGCGCAAGGCGCTCGCCCAGGGCCTGAAGCCGATCGTGGTGGTGAACAAGGTCGACCGGCCCGGCGCGCGCGCCGACTGGGTGGTGAACCAGACCTTCGAACTGTTCGACAAGCTGGGAGCGAGCGAGGACCAGCTCGACTTCCCGGTGATCTACGCCTCGGCCCTGCTGGGCTGGGCCACCAAGAACGTCAACGAGGTCGGAAAGGACATGGCGCCGCTGTTCGAGGCCATCCTCCAGTACGTCCCCGTCCGTGACGAGAATCCGGACGAGCCGCTGCAACTGCAGATCTGCTCGCTCGATTACTCGAGCTACGTCGGCAAGATCGGCATCGGCCGGATCCGGCGGGGGCGGCTGAAACCGATGCAGGAAGTGCTGGTCCTGCACGGGAAAGAGGCGGCGCCGCTGAAGGCCAAGGTCAATCAAGTGCTCAAGTTCGAGGGCCTGGAGCGCAAGACCGTCGAGGAGGCCGAGGCCGGGGATATCGTGCTCATCAACGGCATCGACGAGGTGGGCATCGGCGCGACGCTCTGCGACCTGGAGCATCCCGACGCGCTGCCGCTGCTCAAGGTCGACGAGCCCACGCTGACGATGAATTTCCTGGTCAACGCCTCGCCGTTGGCCGGCCGCGAGGGCAAGTACGTGACCAGCCGCCAGCTGCGCGAGCGCCTGGAGCGCGAGACCAAGAGCAACGTGGCGCTGCGCGTGGAGTATCCCGCCGACACCGACACCTTCATCGTGTCCGGGCGCGGCGAGCTCCACCTGACCATCCTGCTCGAGAACATGCGCCGCGAAGGCTACGAGATGGCCGTGTCGCGCCCCCGCGTGGTCTACAAGGACCTCGACGGCGTTCGCTGCGAGCCGTACGAAGTGCTCACCGTAGACGTCGAGGATGCAAACCAGGGCGCGGTCATGGAGGAACTTGGCCGGCGTCGGGGCGAGTTGCTCGACATGCAGCCCGACGGCAAGGGGCGCGTGCGCCTCGACTATCGCATCACGGCGCGCGGGCTGATCGGCTTCCAGGGTGAATTCATGACGATGACGCGCGGCACCGGCATCATGAGCCACGTCTTCGACGATTACGCGCCGGTGAAGGCGGACATCGAGGAACACCGCAACGGAGTGCTCGTGTCGCAGGACGACGGCGAGGCGGTGGCCTACGCGCTGTGGAAGCTGCAGGAGCGCGGCCGCATGTTCGTGAGCCCCGGCGACCCGGTGTACGAGGGCATGATCGTGGGCATCCATAGCCGCGACAACGACCTCGTGGTGAACCCCATCCGCACCAAGCAGCTCACCAACATCCGCGCGAGCGGCAAGGACGAGGCGATCCTGCTCACGCCGCCCATCGGGCTCACCCTCGAGTACGCGGTCGAGTTCATCGGCGACGACGAGCTGGTCGAGATCACCCCAAAATCGATCCGCCTGCGCAAGCGCCACCTCAGGGAGCACGAGCGCCGGCGCGCCGAGCGCGCCGCCGCCTGAAGAAGTCGCCCCCGCCAAGGCGGGGACCCAGTTATCTACTCCTGGGCCAGCAGCGTGGTGACGTAGTTGAGCGCCTCGCGCGCGGTGTAGGCATCGTAGCCGTACTCGTCCACGAGGCGCTTCTCGACCACCGAGATCTTCTGCCGCGTCTCGTCGTCGGGGCGCGCGCTCGAGGACACCAGGCGCAGCACGTCGCGGCGCTGCTCGAAGAGGTACTGCTCCACCGCGTCGTGCAGCAGCGCGTGGCTGTCGAGGGTGAACTTCTCGCCGCGCTTGTAGGCGCCCATCGCCTTGCGCACCACCTCCTGGCGGAACGAGAGCTTGCCCGAATCCGAAACCTTGATCTTCTCCTCGACGTTGCGCAGGAACCGCTCGTCGGGCTTTCTTTCCTCGTTGGTGATCGGGTCCTTGACGCTGCGGTTGTCGAGCGTCGCCTCGACCTCGTCCAGGTACTTGTCCAGGAGCTGCTGGGCTTCCTGCTCGAAGGACACGAACAGCGCCTTGTGCACGTCCTCCTTGACCCAGCGGTTGTAGAAGTCCTTGCGCACCGTGACCAGGTAGTCGACCGCCCGGGCCTTGCGCTTCGAGTCCATGCGGGCATCGGACTCGATCGCGTCCTTGAGCGCGATCAGCACCTGCATGCTGGTCAGGCTTTTCGTGCTGGACTGGATGATGGCGTTCGAGAGCGCGTTGATCACGAAGCGCGGCGACACACCCGCGAGGCCCTCGTCCGGCGCGTGGGCGCGCAGCTTTTCCAGGTCGCTTCGCGAGACGCCCTCCACCTCCTCGCCGGCGTAGAGGCGTGCCTTGGTGCTCAATCCCGGTCCCTTCTCCTGGCCGTCCTGGAGGCGCGAGAGAATCGCGAAGACGGCGGCGACGTGCAGCGCATGCGGGTCGAGATGCACCTCGCGGAATGCCTGCGTGGAGGAGGTGAGCTTCTTGTAGATGCGCGCCTCCTCCTTGTACGAAAGCGTATAGGGAACCTGGATGATTACCATCCGGTCGAGCAGCGCCTCGTTCTCCGGCTCCTGCAGGAACTTCCTGAACTCGGCGAGGTTGGTGTGCGCGAGGATGGTTTCATCGAGGTAGATGAGCGGGAAGCGCGACACCTTGACGTTTTTCTCCTGCGTGAGCGTAAGCAAGAGATACAGGAACTCGCGCTTCACCTTCAGGATCTCGATCATCTCCAGAAGGCCGCGGCTTGCCGCGTACACGGCGCCCGACCAGGACCAGGCTCGAGGGTCGCCTTCGTCGCCGTACTGCGAGACCTTGGACAGATCCACCGAGCCGACGAGGTCGGCGATGTCGGCGGTGGTCGGGTCGTGCGGCGCATACGTGCCGACGCCGACGCGACCCGCCTCGGAGATGAAGATCCGCTGTATCGGCATCTGCATGAAGTCGCCGGAGAACTCGTGCGCCATGCGCGCGGCGCAGAACGGACAGAGCTCGCCATTGATCTCGACGCCGTAGGTCTGGCGGAACTGCGGGCGCATCGTATGCGGCACGAGGTGCAACGGCGATTCGTGCACCGGGCAGCCCTGCACCGCGTAGAGCGCGCCGGCCTCGGTGTGGCTGTACTCCTCGAGCCCGCGCTTGAGCAGGATCACCATGCTCGACTTGCCGCCCGAAGGCGGCCCGAGCAGCAGCAGCAGCCGCCGGCCGACTTCGCTGCCGGCGCTCGCCGCCTTGAAGTAGTCGACCAGCCGATCGAGCGTTTGCTCGATGCCGTAGAGCTCGTCCTCGAACACCCGGCAGTGCAATTGTCCCGTATCGTCGGCGAGGCCGTCGGTGCGCAGCATGTCCCACACGTACTGGTGGCTCGAGCGAACGATGCCCGCGGGATTCTTCGGAAAGATGGACTCCAGAAAGGCACCGAACGTGCCGGACCACTCCGCCGCGCGGTGGCCCTTGCTGAAAGTTTCCAGCGACTTCAGGAAATTCGTGTGCCGCTCGTTACTTGGCACGACGTTGAGGTTTTTCATGCCTTGCTCCTCGGAGACGGTCTCAGCGCCTCCTCCCCGCTCGCGTCTATTAGACGCCTTTTTTCAGCACCTCGCGAGCGGCGCGTTCGCCGCTGCGCAGCGCGCCCGCGACGGTCCCGGCTTCTTCCGCGTCCGTGGCTTCGCCGGCGAAAAAGAGCGTGTCGCCGAGCGGCTCGGCGAGCCGCTCGCGCGCGCCTTCGCCGCCCACGAGCACGTAGCTGTATCCGCCGCGGGAGCAAGCGTCGGCCTGCCAATCTTGGACTAGCGCCGAATCGAGTTGTTCGCGCGGTTTCTCTTTGTGAAAAGCTGCTTCTACGGTGCGAATCGCAGCGGCGACCAGCTTCTCTTTCGACGCGCCGGTGAGACGCGCGGCCTTCGGGCCGCCGGCCCAGGCGGTCAGGAGCGGTGCGCGCATCGGCAGCGGCGTCCAGAAGGTCGGAAACGGCGCCTGCGGAACGTGGAAAAACGCGATCTCCGGCGCCCGCGCCTCCCAGAACCGGGTGTGGAAGCGCATCGCCACGCGGATCACGGGCCCGGAAGCGAGCTTGCTCAAGGCACCTCGCTTTGCCTTCAAAGAAGGGAAAAAACGAATTTGATTGGCTTGCAGCACACCCAAAGGCAACGTCACGACGGCATGCTTCGCCCGGAATGCGAACGCATCGCCCTTCACCAGCACGTTCCCGCGCTTCCATTCGACCGCTCGCACGGGGGAATCGATCCGCAGCCGTGCACCGTGCGCAACCACCGAATGCGCGAGCCAATCGAGGAGCGCGCCGTATCCGCCCTGCGGGCGCGGCTGCGCAGCGCCGAGCGAGCCGCCCTCGCCCCATTCCTCGATGATCGAGCGGGCGCTGACGCGCGCGGGATCGGCGGCATCGAAGCCCTGCACCATCATCCGCGCGAAGGTCCTGGTCCTTCGGCTGACCCGGGTACGGGCGAGCAGCGCGGCGAATGAGAGGTCTTTTTTGAACTCGGGAACCTTGCGGACCGCGCGTTGCGCCTCAGAAAAGGCGTTCATGCGCCGGAACCCTCCCCGATCGAGATAGCGCTGCTCGCGCGCCGAGTCGACCGCGGCGATGCCGGCCTGGGCGAGAAGCGCGTGTGTCGCGGCCGCTTCGCCGTGGATGAACTCGGCCCCGAGCTCGACCGGGATGTCCAGGCCCGGCATGCGACGTGTCCAGCAGCGCCCGCCTACGCGATCGCGCGCCTCGAGCACGAGCACCGAGCGCCCTGCGTGCGCGAGCGCATCGGCCGCCGCCAGTCCCGAGGCGCCGGCGCCGATGACGATGACGTCAAAGGACGGCTTCAGGCCTCACTCTGCTTTGACGCCGGCGGAGGCGGCGACTTTGCGCCACACCTCGATTTCCTTCCTGATCTGCGCGAGGAACTGCTCCGGCGTGCCGCCCGCCGGGGCCACGCCGTCGCTCTGCAGCTGCTCGGCGGTCTGCTTGAGGCCAAGGGTCTTGGTCACTTCCGAATTGATGCGTTCGACGACCGGACGCGGCAGTCCCTTGGGGCCGATCAGCCCGTGCCACAGGACGACCTCGTAGCCAGGAAGGCCCGACTCGGCGACGGTCGGGACATTGGGCAGCGCGGGGATGCGCTTCGCCGTGGTCACGGCGATGGCGCGCAGCTTGCCCGACTGCACGTGCGGCATCGCGGTTGCCGTGCTGCTGAAGAACACGTCGGTCTGCCCGCCGATGGTGTCGGTGAGCGCGGGGCCGGTCCCTTTGTAAGGGATGTGATTCATCTTGATGCCCGCCATGCTGTCGAAAAGCTCGGTCGCAAGATGGATCACGCTGCCCTGGCCGGAGGATGCAAAATTGACCTGGCCAGGCTTCGCCTTCGCGAGCGCGATCAGCTCCTTCGTCGATTTGACCGGCAGCGACGGCCGCGCGACGATGAGCAGCGGCCCCTGCGACATCTGGATGATCGGCGTGATGTCGGCCACCGGATCGAAGTTGAGCTTATAGATGCTCGGATTCACCGTGTAGCTCGAGGCGATCAGCGTCAGCGTGTAGCCGTCGGGCGCCGACTTGATGCCCTGCTCGATGCCGAGCACCCCTCCCGCGCCGGGCTTGTTCTCCACGATTACCTGCTTGCCCAAGCCCTCGGTGAGCCGCTGCGCCATGAAGCGCGCGATGAAATCCGACCCGCCGCCGGGCGCAAAGGGCACCACGATGCGCACCGGCTTGGCGGGATACGCCTGGGCTCCGACCGTTATCGACACCGCCGAAACGGCCAACGCCAGTATCGTGCGAACCAAATAACGCATGACGCCTCCTCGTTCGGGGATGGACGCGCCTATCCCCGGGTCGCGCTCCAGGCGCCGCTCGCGCTGGTGCCGTCGATGCGCTTGCCGTTGACCCTGCCCTTGTAGTCGACGCCGCCGGCGCGGAACGTGATCTCGCTGCCGCGGAGCTTGCCGTCCTGCAGCGGCACGGTCTTGCCGCCCGAGGTCAGCGTGCCCGACACCTTCTGGAAGTCCTGCTTCAGCGCCAGCTCGCCCTGCGGCAGGTGCCAGGCGCCGTCGACCTTGGCGGGCACGATCCACAGGTAAGCGGTGCACCAGGAGCTGCAGCCCTCGCCGACCGTGGCGGTTTCGTCCGCGCTCCACTCGCCCATCGTGAAGCTGTTCGAGACCACGCGCGTCCCCGGCTTCATCCCGAGGATCTTCGGCCGCAGCTTAATGTTGATGTCAGGAAGCAGAAACATGGTGATCACCGTCGCCTGCGAGAAATCGGTCTTGAAGAGATCCGCCTGCTGGAAGTTCGCCTTCCCGGTGACGCCTTCCTTCGCGGCGTTCCTCTTGGAGAGCTCGACCATGTCGGGGTTGTACTCGATGCCGAACGCGCGCGCGCCGCGCTTGGCCGCGGTGATCACGGTGCGGCCGTCGCCGGAGCCGAGGTCGTACACAGTGTCGTTCGGCGTCACTTTCGCCATGTCGAGCATCTTGTTGACGAGCGCCTGCGGCGTCGGCACCCAGACCACGTCCTTGCCGGCCTGGCCGACGGTCGGCTCGAACGTCGTGCCGGACTGGGTCTGCGTCTGCGCCATGGAGCACGCGCTTGCGCCGATGATGAGCGATGCGAGCGCGACGTCTCGCACGTACCTGAATGCGGTCATTCGTTTCTCCTCGAGAGGCGTAGGGGGATGGGATGAGAAGGAAAAACTGTAACGCAAAATCGCGTCGCCCGATGCCTCGCCGGCCGGCACCCCGGCGTTTTTGGGCGATAATCCGCCCCCTTGAACCGCCCCTTGAACCACTAGAGCGCCAGGCCTGATGATCAGGATCGACAACCTCGTGAAGTCCTTCGGGGCGAAACGGGCGGTCGACGGTATTTCGTTTACCGTCGAGCGCGGAGAGGTGCTCGGCTTCCTCGGCCCGAACGGGGCCGGCAAGTCGACCACCATGCGGATGATCACCGGCTTCATGCCGCCCACCGAGGGAAGCGTCGCCGTCGGCGGTTTCGACGTCGCCGAGTCGCCCCTGGAAGCGAAGCGCCTCATCGGCTACCTGCCGGAGAACGCGGCGGCCTACCCCGACATGACGGTCGAGGGCTTTCTCAACTTCGCGGCCGAGCTGCGCGGCCTCTCCGGAGCCGCGCGCAGGAAGGGGCTGCACCGCGTGATCGAGCGCTGCTTTCTCGACGCGGTGCTGCACCAGTCGATCGACACGCTGTCGAAGGGCTACAAGCACCGCACCTGCCTCGCGCAGGCGCTGATCCACGATCCGGACGTGCTCATCATGGACGAGCCCACCGACGGCCTCGACCCGAACCAGAAGCACGAGGTGCGCAACCTCATCCGCGAGCTCGGCCGCAACAACAAGGCGATCGTGTTCTCCACCCACATCCTGGAGGAGGTCGACGCGGCGTGCACACGGGCCATCATCATCGACCGCGGCCGGATCGTCGCCAACGGCACGCCCGAGGAGCTGCGCGCCATGTCCGAGATCGCCGGCGCCGTCACGCTGCAGGCGCGCGGCGCGACCGCCGAGCGCCTGTCCGAGCTCGGCCGGGTGGAGAAACTGAACGGCGCCTTCCGCATCTATCCGAAGGACAAGTCCCGGCAGGCGCAGCTCGCCCAGGAGGTGGTCGAGATGGTCAACCTCCACGGCTGGAAGGTGGAGGGCATGTACAGCGAGCGCGGCGAGCTCGACGAGGTTTTCCGGCGCATCACGCTTCCCGACACCGTCAAGAAATGACCACCCTGGGAACAAGAGCAGGCATGGTCCGTCCCTGTTTGGGGTGTTAAAGGCATGCGAGTCGTATTCACGATCGTGAAACGCGAGCTGGTGAGCTACTTCAGCTCGCCGGTGGCCTACGTCTTCCTGGTGATCTTCCTGCTCCTCACCGGCTTCTTCACCTTTACCGCGGGGAACTTCTTCGAGCGCGGCGAGGCGAGCCTCGCCGCCTTCTTCGGCTGGCACCCCTGGCTCTACCTCGTGCTGGTGCCGGCGGTGGGCATGCGCCTGTGGGCCGAAGAGCGCCGCTCCGGGACGCTCGAGCTCCTGCTCACGATGCCGGTGGCGCCCTGGCAGGCGATCGTCGCCAAGTTCCTCGCGTCGTGGATCTTCATCGGCGTGGCGCTCGCGCTCACCTTCCCGGCCGTCATCACGGTGAACGTCCTGGGCGATCCGGACAACGGCATGATCGTCGCCGGCTACCTCGGCAGCTTCTTCCTCGCCGGGGCCTACCTCGCCATCACCTGCATGACTTCGGCCATGACGCGCAACCAGGTCGTCGCCTTCATTCTCTCCGTGGTGCTGTGCCTGTTCCTGATCCTCGCCGGCTTCAATCCGGTGACCGATCTGCTCGCGCGCTGGGCGAACCCCGCGCTGGTCGACACGGTGGCGGCGTTCTCCGTGGTCACGCACTTCGACGGCTTCCAGCGCGGCGTGATCGACCTGCGCGACCTGGTGTTCTTCCTGTCCGTGATCGGCTTCGCGCTGTTCGCGACCGGCCTGATCATCCGCGGACACCGAGCGGGTTGACATGAAACTGAAGAAATACGAGCCACTGATCTATTCCGCGATCGGCCTCCTCGCGCTGCTCCTCATCCTCGTCGCCGTGAACTTCCTGGTCTCGCGCGTCCCGGCGCGCGTCGACCTCACCGACGGCGACCTCTACACGCTTTCCCCGGGCACGAAAAAGATCCTGCGCGGGCTGCAATCGCCGGTGAAGATCAAGCTCTACGTGTCGCAGGGCGAAGGCGTGCCGGTGCCGCTGCGCGGCTTCGCGCAGCGCGTGGAAGACACGCTGCGCGAGTTCAAGCAGGCGGCGGGCTCCAACCTGATCGTGGAGCGCTACAACCCGAAGCCCGACTCGGAGGAAGAGGACGCGGCGCAGCTCGACGGCATCGAGCCGCAGCAGCTCTTCACCGGCGAGCAGTTCTACCTCGGCGTCGCGGTGAGCCAGCTCGATCGCAAGCAGGCGATCCCGGCGGTTTCGCCGCAGCGCGAGCGCCTGCTCGAGTACGACCTCATCCGCGCCATCGCGCGCGTGGGCAATCCCGAGCGGCCCAAGATCGGCCTCATGGCGGGGCTGCCGGTGCTCGGCGAGAAGTTCAACCCGTTCACGCGCCAGAGCTCCGAACCCTGGGTGCTCGCGACCGAGCTCAAGCGCGAGTTCGACGTGAAGGAAGTGCCGATCGGCGCGAAGGAGATCGACAAGGACATCAACGTCCTGCTGCTCATCCATCCGCGCGACGCGCAGCCGCAAACCGAATACGCCCTCGATCAGTTCGTGCTGCGCGGCGGCAAGCTCATCGCCTTTGTCGACCCCTACGCGTACTTCGATCAGAACCCGACCATGCCCGGCGTTCCGCCGGAGCCCTCGAGCTCCACTCTGCCGACGCTGTTCAAGGCCTGGGGCCTGACAATGGATCCGGGCAAGGTGGTGAGCGACGTCGTGTTCGGCTCCGGCGGGGGACAGCGCTACACGCCCACGGTGCTCTCGCTCAACCGCACCGCGTTCAGCCGCGACGACATCGTCACCGGCCAGATCGAGACCCTGCTCTATGCCTTCGGCGGCGCTTTCGAGGTCAAGCCGCAGGAAGGCATCAAGGTCACCGAGCTCGTCAGGAGCTCGCCGAATTCCATGCTGGTGGATAACATGGACGCCACCAAGTCCGGCGACGATGCGACCAAGGCGTTCAAGCCTTCGGGCAAGGCCATGCCGCTCGCGGTGCGGCTCACCGGCAAGTTCAAGACCGCCTTCCCGGACGGCTTAAAGGATGCGGAGAAGCCGCAGGGTGAAAAGCAAGAAGCCTCAAAGCCGGTTCCGAACACCCCGGCGCTGAGGGAGTCGGCAAACGAAAATTCCTTGATCCTCGTCGCCGACGTCGATCTCCTCGCCGACGGCGCGGCGGTCGACGTCCAGGACGTGTTCGGCCGCAAGGTCGTGGTGCCTTCCAACGGCAACCTGGCCTTCGCCATGGGCATGGTGGAGCAGTTCGCCGCGGGCGACGAGTTCATCTCGCTGCGCAGCCGCGCCGGCGCGTTCAGGCCCCTCACCGTGGTGCGCGAGCTCGAGGCCGAGGCGCAGAAGCAGTACTTCGGCAAGATCCAGGCGCTCGAGGACGAGGTGCAGAAAACCACCGCGAAGCTGCAGGAGCTGCAGAAGGCGCAGGGGCCCGCGGGCAAATCCGGGCAGATCCTCTCTGCCGAGCAGCAGGCCGAGCTCGAGCGCTTCCGCAAGACCGTCGCCGAGGCGCGGCTGCAGCTCAAGGAGGTGCGCAAGAACCTGCGCCAGGACGCCGAGAGCCTCGTGTTCTGGACCAAGGTCGCGAACATCGTGGCGATGCCGCTCCTCGTCGCGCTGATCGGGCTGCTCGTCGCGTTCGTCGGCGGTAGGAGAAGGAAAGCCGTATGAACGCCCGGCTCGCCGCGATCCTCGTCGTGCTGCTGGTGGTCGTCGGCGGCGGCGCGCTGCTTTACCAGTACCAGGAGGCGAGCCAGCGCCCCGCGAACAGCGACACGCTCGGCCGGCCGCTGCTGAAGGACCTCAAGGCCGCCGAGGTCGCGTCCATCCGGATCGTCGAGCCGAAGGGGACGCTCACCGTGAGGCAGAAGGACGACCGCTGGGTGCTCCCCGAGCGCGGGGACTTCCCGGCCGATGTGGCGAAGGTACGCGACTTCGTAGTGCAGGCGCTCTCGCTCAAGGTCGGCCAGAGCGAGCCGATCGGGGACAAGGACCGCGCGCGGCTCAACCTCGACGACAGCGGGACCCAGGTGGAATTCGGCGCCGCCGACGGCAAGCCGCTCTCGAAGCTCATCGTCGGCAAGAAGTACTTCAAGCGCGAAGTCGACAACCCCGACAAGGCGCGCGCCGACGGCCGCTTCGTCGCGCTGCCCGGCGAGCCGAAGATGGTCTACGTCGTGTCCGACCCCCTCGCGCAGGCCACGACCAAGAGCTCGGACTGGATCGACCGGACCTCGTTCAAGGTCGAGAAAGTGAAGACCCTCGAGGTGCGCTATCCCGAGGGCGGCGGCTACCGCATCGAGCGCGACGGCGACAACGCCGACTGGCGCCTCGCCGGGGCGCGGCCCGACGAGAAGCTCGAGGTGACTAAGGCGAACGCGGCCTCGTATTCGCTCGGGCTGCTGGAGCTCGCCGACGTGGCGCCCCCGGGCACGACGCTCGAGCAGCCGGTTTCGATCCAGGCGAGCAGCTTCGACGGCCTCACCTACGCCATCCGTGTGGGCAAGCTCCAGGGCGACAACTATCCGGTCAGCTTCAGCTCTTCCGGCACGCTACAGAAGAACGACAAGGATGCCGAGCGGATCAAGAAGATCGAAGAGCGGCTGCCGCGCGAGAAGCTGCTTTCGAACTATGTGCTGCTGGTCCCGAAGTCCAAGCTCGAGGACACGCTGAAGAAGCGCGCCGAGATGCTCGAGAAGAAGGACGACGCGAAGAAGAAATAAGCAGAACGGGCCCGGGGCGAATGCCCCGGGCCCGCTCATGATCGCTGCCGGGAACGGCTACAGATCGGCCATCACGGTGCGCTGCGACTTCCACGCGCTGAACGCGAGCAGAAGCACCAGCACGACCGCGGAAACGATGAACACGGACTGACCCAGGGTCGCGGGCGGCAGCGAAATGCCGGTCGCCGCGGGTTCCGCGGCCGGGGTCATCCTCACCGCGTACATGCCGGTGTAATGCATGCCGCAGACCGCGACGCCCATGACGATCGCGCTGCCGAAGCGCTGCAGGTTGCCGCGCAGGTTGAACGCGAGCCACAGCGCCACCGCGGCCGCCACGACGGCGATCACGAGCGAGGCGTAGAAGAGCGTCGGGTCGTAGTCGATCGTCGCCGGCATCAGCATCGCTGCCATCCCGGTGTAGTGCATCAGCGCGACGCCGAGGCCGGTCACCACGCCCGACATGAGCAGCTTCCCGCTGCTGCCCTCGCCGCGCCCGACCACGTACAGGCCGATGGCGGAGGCCAGAACGCCCATCACCAGGGAGGCAAACGTGAGCTTGGCGTCATAGGACACCGGCATGCCCATGTCGGCCGCGTTCATGGCGATGAAGTGCATCGACCAGATGGCGCCGCCGCCCAGCGCCAATGCCGCGCCGAGTGTCCAGCCCAGCGCCGCGAGCCGGCCGCGCGCCTGCGGAATGGCGATGGCGAGCTGCAGCGCCGTGTACGAGCCAAGCACCGAAATCACGTAAGACAGCACCACCAGAATCGGTTCGTAATGAATGCCGTTGTGCATTTGCTACCCCCTTCCCTTTTCCAGGTTGTTATCGATCAGCTCTCGTAGGCGATCGAGTAGACGCAGTGCGTTTCCCCGCTCGCCCGACAGCCTTCCTTGTGCACCTTCGTATGCATGCTGAGCGGACCGGCGTCGAGGAAGCCCTGCATGAAGCCGGTGATGAAGTCGCAGCAAATGATCTCGCCCGCCGCACTGCAGAACGGGCTCTGCGGAAGCATGATGTGCGTATCCGTCGCCTGGACGGTGCCGAATTTTTCGAGCGCCGGAACCAGGGCGCGGCGCAGCGCCGCCGGCATGCGCAACGGATTGCCGAACGACCATTCCTTGCGGTAGTTGAACGCGCCGATTTTCTTGCCCGCGTCGAGCAACGCCTGGGCACGGCCCTCCAGCCCGAAAGCGCCGCCGTACGCCCGCACCAGCGCGACGATGTCGGGGAACTGGGCTGCCATTTCCTTGATGAGCGCCGCGGCGGACTGCGCCGGGGTCTGCCCTGCCGCCTTGCCGGCAGCGCCCTCCCCGTCAAAGGCAACGCTGATTACGGTGAGCTGCGGATCGAGCGCCTTGATCTCGGCCGCCAGCTTCTCCTTGTCGACTTGCGCGAGACCGAGTCGAATCTTCAGGAGCCGGGCGCCAGAGGGCAGGTCGGAGACCTTCTGGCCCTTTACGGTATAGCCCTTCCGGGTCAGGAACACCACCAACCCCGCGAGCGCGCCTGCCTTGTCGGCGCCACTGATCGTAATGACTGTTTCCACCTTTTCGTCCCTTGTTGCCCGGTCTCCAGTCGAATTGTTCCGGGGATCTAGCACCGTGTCTTGGCAATTCGTCCTACATGCCCCAAAAATCACCCCTGGGTACAATTCCCGACATCGCAGTCCGCAGAGTCCCGGACGGGCAAAGTTCCGTAGCCGTGCTGGTGATCGTGAAATGCTTCAACTCTGGTAGGCCACGTGGTAGGCGCAGTGAGCCTGCCCTTTCGCCTTGCATGCGACCTGCTGCACCTGCGTCTGCGTACTGTGCGGGCCCGCATCCAGAAAGCCTTGCATGAACCCGGTGATGAAATCGCAGCATACGATCAGCTCGCCGGTGCCGCAGAACGGGCTTTGCGGCAGCACGACCTGCGTGTCGGTCGCTTCAACCGTGCAGAACTTTTCCAGCGCAGGCACCAGCGCGCGGTGCAGCGCCGTTGGCATCCTGAGAGGGCTGCCGAAACTCCATTCCTTGCGGTAGTGGAAACCGCCCAGCTTCCTGCCCGCGTCGAACAGGGCCACGTCGCGGGCCTGCGCGCCGAAGGCGCCGCCGTAGGCGCGCACCAGCATGACGATGCCCGGAAATTGCCGCGCCATCTCCCTGATGAGATCCGCCGCCGACTGCGCAGGGCTTTGGGACTTTCCGCGCGAGCCGTCCTCGAACGTTACGCTGAGCAGGCTGTAGAGCGGGTCGAGCGCTTTGATCTCGGCCGACAACCGCTCCTTGTCGAGCTGCGCCAAGCCGAGCCTCACCTTAATCAGGCGCGCGCCCGAAGGCAGCTCGGTGATCTTCTGCCCTTTCACTGCGTAGCCCTTGCGGTTCAGAAACACCACCAGCCCGGCCAAGGAGCCCGCCTTGTCCGCGCCGCTGATCGTAATGACGGTTTCCATGTTCGCTTTTCCCCCGGTTCCCTTCGGCCAATCTTGCGCAGCGTTCTAGCACCGGGTCTTGCCGTTTCTCACAAATTGCGCCGCCCTGACAGTCTTTGAAGGACCGCCGTGGAGTGCGACCGCACGGCGGCTGCCGTCAAAACATGTCAAAGTCCAAGCATGGACGTTGACCCGCACGTTCCCGAGATCTTCACGGTGATCCAGCTCGCCGTCGCCCCGGTGTTCCTGTTGACGGCGATCGGCACGGTGATCGCGGCGCTCAACATCCGGCTGGGACGCGCGGTCGACCGCCGCCGCCATCTCGAAGCTCAGCTGCCCGATATGCCGGAAGAGGAGCAGCCCTTCGCGCGCGAGGAGCTCGCGGTCATTGCCCGGCGCATCCGCTTCGTCTATTTCGCGATCACGGCCGCGGTGACCTCGGGGCTGTTCGTGTGCCTGCTCATCGCGGGCGCCTTCATCGGCGCCTTCGTGAGGGTTAGCCTGTCCTACACCATCGGCGCGATGTTCGTCTTCGCCATGCTGGCCCTGATCGCGTCCCTGCTTTTGTTTTTACGCGAGATTTTCCTCGCGGTGTCCTCGCCCCGGCACGTCCCGCGGTAGCGGGCGGCCCCCTGCGGGCCCCTCCGGGCCCTTACATACCGCGGCGCGTTGCTGCTATAACTCCCTGGCGAGGAGGAAGAACCCGTGTCAAATTCGATCGAGCGTATAAGGACCATAGCGCTTGTCGGCCAGTCCGGGTCTGGAAAGACCAGTCTGGTCGAGGCGCTGCTCGCAAAAGCGGGGGCAATCCCCGCTGGCGGCAGCGTCGAGCGCGGCACCACTGCATGTGACTACACCCCCTTGGAGAAGCAGCTGCAGCACTCCCTGAAGCTCGCGGTCGCGAGCTTCGAGACCAAAGACACCCGCATCCACCTGCTCGACACCCCGGGCTACCCCGATCTCCTCGGCAACGCCCTGCCGGCGCTTGCCGCGGTGGAGACCGCCGGGATCGTCATCAACGCCCAGAACGGCATCGAGATGATGACCGGCCGCTTCATGCAGTGGGCGGCGCGCCGCGGTCTCGATCGCCTGATCATCGTGAACAAGATCGACGCCGACAACGTCGACCTCGAGGGCCTGCTCGAGCGCATCCAGCAGACCTTCGGCAAGGAATGCCTGCCGCTCAACCTGCCGGCCGGCAACTGCGGCAAGGTTTCCGACTGCTTCTTCGCGCCATCGGGCGAAGCCGACTTCTCGTCGGTGGAAGAAGCGCACCGGCGCCTCGTGGACCAGGTGGTCGAGGTCGACGAGAAGCTGATGGAGACCTACCTCGAGAAGGGGGAGGTGACGCCCGAGGAGCTGCACGGACCGCTCGAGCGCGCGCTGCGCGAGGGCCATCTCATCCCGGTGGTGTTCACGTCGGCGAAAACCGGCGCCGGCATCGGAGAGCTGATCGACGTCATCGCCCAGCTCCTGCCCAATCCCTCTGAAGGCAACCCGCCGGTTTACCTCAAGACCACGGGCGACAAGACCGAGGAGCTGCGCGCGGAGCCGGACCCGAAGAAGCACGCCCTCGCCCACGTCTTCAAGATCGAGATCGACCCCTATATCGGGCGCATCGCGGTGTTCCGGGTGCACCAGGGACGGCTCACCTCCGGCGGTCAGCTCTTCATCGGCGAGGGCAGGAAGCCGATCAAGCCCGGCCACCTCTACATGCTGCGCGGCAAGACCCAGACCGAGGTGAACGAGGCGCTGCCGGGCGACATCTGCGCCATCGCCAAGATCGACGACATCCAGTTCGATCACGTGCTGCACGATTCGGCCGAAGACGCGCACGTGCACGCCAGGCCCCTCGAGCTGCCGATGTCGGTGTTCGGCCTCGCGGTGCAGCCGAAGAAGCGCGGCGACGAGCAGAAAGTCTCCGACGTGCTGCACAAGATCGTGGCCGAGGACCCTTGCTTCCACATCGAGCACAACTCCCACGCCAACGAGACCGTGATGCGCGGCCTCGGCGAGATGCACCTCAAGGCGATCCTGGAGAAGATGGCGTCGCAGTACAAGCTCGAGCTCGACACCCGGCCGCCCTCGATCCCGTTCCGCGAGACGATCGCGGCGAGAGCCGAGGGTCACAGTCGCCACAAGAAGCAAACCGGCGGCGCCGGCCAGTTCGGCGAAGTGTTCCTCAAGGTGGAGCCGCTGCCGCGCGGCACCGGCTTCGAGTTCGTCGACAGCGTCAAGGGCGGCGCGATCCCGAACCAGTTCATCCCGGCGGTCGAGAAGGGGGTGCGCGGGGTGCTCGAAAGCGGCTACATCGCCGGCTATCCGCTGCAGGACGTGCGCGTGATCGTCTACGACGGCAAGAGCCACCCGGTGGACTCGAAGGAGGTGGCGTTCGTCTCGGCCGGGCGCAAGGCGTTCCTCGACGCTCTGGGCAAGGCGCGCCCGATCGTGCTCGAGCCGATCGTGAACGTCGAGATCCTCGCCCCGGAGACGAAGATGGGCGACGTGGCGGGCGAGCTTTCGGGCCATCGCGGCCAGATCAAGGGCTCCGACACGCCGCGTCCCGGGACGGTACAGATCACCGCCCAGGCACCGCTCTCGGAGCTCGAGCATTTCCCCGCGCGGCTGAAGTCCCTTACGGCAGGGCACGGCTCCTACAGCATGGAGTTCAGCCACTACGAGCCGGCGCCGCCGCAGCTCCAGCAGAAGCTCGCCGCGGCGCACAAGCCGCAAGCCGAAGCGGAGTAGCCGGTGCATTTCGTGCGCGCGGGGCAGGGCACCCCGCCGCTCCTCTTCGTCCACGGCTTTGCCTGCAACCACGCCGACTGGCGCGCGCAGCTCGACTTCTTCTCTCGAACCCACGAAGTCGTTGCCTGCGATCTTCGCGGTCACGGCGAGACGCCGGGCCGCCCGCATGAATGCTCGATCGCGCACTACGGCGGCGACGTCGCCGCCCTCGCCAATCACCTCGAGCTGAACCGCTGCATCCTGGTCGGCCACAGCATGGGCACGCGCGTCGTGCTGGAGGCCAACCGCCTTCTTTCCTCTCACGACCCCGAGCGGGTGGGCGGCATCGTACTCATCGATGGCAGCCGCTCGGGGAGTGGCGATGCCGATGCCGCCGAGGCGGCGGCGCACGCAGCGATCGATAAGGTCGGCTACCCGGCATTCGCCGAGCACCTCTTCCGCCAGATGTTCTTCAAATCCTCGCCCGAGGCCGATGCGATCGTGGCGCGCGCACTGCGGCAGAGCGCCGAGTTTGGACCGCTTCTGTGGCCTTCCATGGCGCGATGGGATGCGGCGGCGATGGACGCGGCGCTCGGCGCGGTGCGCGCGCCCCTTCTAGCGATCCAGAGCACGACGCGCGATGCGCAAATGCGCCGCTCGCCGCTCGAGGCGGGCCAGTCGACGCCCTATCTCGATCTCATCCGCGGCTCGGTTCCGGGCGCCAGGATCGCAGTCGTCCCGGATACCGGGCACTTCACCCAGATCGAGGCCGCAGACGAGGTCAACCGGCTGATCGCGCGCTTCCTGCAGCGCTGCTGAGGCCCGATTCGAATGCGCCAGACCGCGCCAACAGCGACTGAACCCCTAGTGCGCCCACCTCGTCATCATGCGCGCCAGCGCCTGAAATTCGTCGTCCTTCGCGACGGCAAAGGCGCCGGTCCGCAAGCGCGCGCGCGCTTCAGCGGCGAGGGGGGAAGCGTCCGTGTCGAGGGCGACCGCCGCCTGCCGGAGCTTGACGCGGCTCTTGTCCGAAACGGATTTGTGCGCAATCAGCGTGAAACCCGGCACGTCGATCGTCTGTCCGACGACCCGATAGGTGAATGACTTGTCGGCCATCAGCTTCTTCACCGCGCGCTCGCCGATCACTGCAACGTCGGCTAGACCGCTGTCCAGCGCGAGGAGGATGCCGTCGGAGGACGCGATGTGCTGGCGCCCGGTCGGCTGCAGCGCGACCTTCCCCTGAGCGAGCGTCTCGGCGGCGAGAACCGAAAGCACAAGCTTGGGGGAAGGCATCGCCACGCGCGTCGTTTCCTTGAAATCGCTCAGGCTTTGCAGCGTGCTGGTCGACTTGACGACGAACACGGCCCGAATCCTTTCCTGCTCCACGACGACGGGCAGGAAGCCGGCTCTTTCGATCGCGTCGGCGGCGAGCACCGGCGGGCCGAAGAAGAGCTTGTACACGCCCACGCCTTCGACCATCTGCTTCATCGCCCGCTCGGCGGATTTGACGGGGAGCACGACCACCTTGATGCCGGTTTTGGCGCTCAGGTAGTCCGCGAGCGGCAGGTAGCGGTCAAGAACGTCGGCGGCCTCGGTCTGACCCAGCTCCACGCCCGGATATATGCCCATGATCAGCCGAGCCTCCAGGGAATCGGCGTGCGCCGCTGCGGCAAGCGCCAACAATCCCCCCAGAGCAGCGCAACGGATGCTGTTCATTGTCCTCCCGAGTGTGTGTGCGGCAACCCACGCCGCCAGCCCTCGTGACGATAACAACGCGTCAACCGCCAGCAGTAAGCACTTTGTCATGGCGCCGCTTCTATTCTTTTGGGTCTAGAACTTGCACTGCTCGGGTCTTTGTGCGAGCGGATGCATGGGCCAGCGCGGCGGCGTCCGACCTAAAGGCCATGGAGCCGCTCTTCGAGGTATCGTAGGGCGCGGAGAGCTCGACCCAACAGCGGCCGGTATCCACCAACCTCAACGCGCGAGGCCGCGAAGCCGTTCGCGACGTAGTCTCCACCCGATGCGACAAGGGCATATCTTGGTTCTGAGCGTTTCGGCGGGCGCCGGGCACGTGCGCGCGGCGCAAGCCCTGTGCGCGGCGGCCGAGCAGGACTTTCCACAGCTGCGTGCGACTCACATCGACGTGATGGACCTGGTACCGGCGGGATTTCGCAAGGTCTACGCCGATTCCTACATCAAGCTGGTCGAGAACATGCCGCTGCTGTGGGCCTATCTGTTTCAGCGCACCGACCGGCGCACTGCCAAATCGCCGCTCGACCGGCTGCGCAGAGGCATCGAGCGGATGAACACGCGCAAGCTCGACGCCGAGCTGGCGCGCCTGGCGCCGCAGGCGGTCATTTGCACGCATTTCCTGCCTGCGGAGCTCCTGTCGCGCCGCATTGGAAAGGGGCGGGCGACGCCTCCGGTCTGGGTGCAGGTGACCGACTTCGACGTGCACGGCATGTGGATCCATCCGCACATGCAGGGCTACTTCACGGCGAGCGAGGAAGTCGCTTCGCGCATCGCGGCGCGCGGCATCGCGCCGACCCAGGCCTTCGTCACGGGCATTCCGATCATGCCGCAGTTCTCCGCGGCCTTGTCCCGCGACGAGTGCGCCGCCGAGCTCGGCCTCGATCCGCGCAAGACGACGCTGCTGATGATGTCCGGCGGCGCCGGGGTCGGCGGCATCGAGAAGCTGGCGGAGCGCCTGGTTGCGCTGCCCCGCGACTTGCAGATCGTCGCCCTCGCGGGCCGCAACGAAAAGCTGATGAAGGATCTGCGGGCGATCGCACGGCGCCACCCCGGGCGCTTGTACCCCATGGGCTTCACCAGAACCATCGAGCGCGTCATGGCGGCATCGGACCTCGCCATCACCAAGCCGGGCGGCCTGACCAGCTCCGAATGCCTGGCGATGGGCCTGCCCATGATCGTGGTCTCGCCCATTCCCGGCCAGGAGGAGCGCAACGCCGATTTCCTGCTCGAAGCCGGCGCCGCATTGAAAGCGGTCGACGCTGCCGCGCTCGAGCACAAGGTCGGCCTGCTGCTGGAGCAACCGCAGCGGCTCGCGGCCATGCGCGAGCGCATGCGCACGCATGCGAGGCCGCACGCAGCCGCGAAGGTGCTGCAGCTCGTGCTGGAGCGCCTGTGACCGCGGGCAAGGCCAGCGCCGCCTCGATTCTTGCAGTCCTGCTTTACGTCGTTCTGCTGGCGCTGTTTTTCGCCCAGGTGGAGATCCAGGTGGAAGGCGCTGCCGGCTGGGCAGCGTCCCTGCCGACCTGGCGCATCGAGCAGCATTGGCTGCTCGACTGGTTCTGGGGCGGGCGGCCGATGACCGGTTATCACGCGTGGGTGTTCTCGTTCATGGCGCTCGCGTTTCATCTGCCGGCGGTGCTCCTGCAGCGCTGGTCCTGGCGCATCGAGCTGCGCATCCTCGGCGCTTTGGCGCTGTTCTGGATCGTCGAGGACTGGCTGTGGTTCGTGATGAACCCGGCCTTCGGGCTGGCCCGCTTCGCGCCGCAATTCGTGCCCTGGCACAGGAACTGGCTCGGCCCCATGCCTGCCGACTACTGGACTTTCGGCACAGTTGGCCTGCTGTTGCTGCTATGGTCTTTCGGCCGTCCCCGTGGGTCCGGCGATTACTTGGAGCGATAGTCCGGCGGGACTTCGGCAGGCGGCTCACCGGACGGCGGAGGCGGCGGCGTGCGCGCCGCCGCGCGCTCCGGCTGCGCGCGATCCGAGTAGCTTCCGCTGACCGGCACCTTGTGGCCGCGCGCGAACATGCATTGCGCGAAAGCGTTGTCGTAGTGCCGCTGAAGCCGGATCGTCGCCGCGTACGAGTCGTCCGAGCTTTGCGTCGCGCCTTTCCCGACTTCGGACAGCGCGAATCCACGGCATTCCTGGTCGTCGGAGTGGAACTGGTCGAAGCTCTTTCCGGTTCCGGGCAGGACGAGGATGCTCGGCGCGGTGGGCAATGGTGGCGGCGATGCGCACGCCGCGGCGAGCGAGGCTGCGGCGACGAGGGCGACCTTTCTCATTTGGGGGGCGCGGGCTGCGGGCGGACGATGACGGCGGGCGGGTAATAGTAGTAAGGCGGCGGGTAGTACCAAGGGCTCCAGGGTCCCCAGTACGGATAGCCAAACCCGACCGCCACCCCAACGTGCGTGCGGATGTGATGGGCGAGCGCTGGCTCGCCGGCGAACACACACGCAAGCGCAAGAAGGAATGCAGCGAACGCTGCCGCGCGCATGTGATGAGCCTACATCGCGACTCCGCTTCGCAGAAGAGGGTAGAACAAAAATTTCCCTCTACCTCTTGCTCGCGGCCTTGTTGGCCTGCTTCGCCAGCACGGCAAGCTTGTTGGCGCGCTTCTGGCAGCGGCGGCGGTTGCGGAGATTGCGATTGGTATTTCTTCCCATGGGACCTCCGTGGCGACAAGCGCGATTGTGTATCACACTCTGCCGTACAAACCGGGAAACCATCCCGGCCGCGGCGACGGGCCGCACCCGTACGAAATTGGAGCCGACTGGGTGCAGCGGTACTTCCAGGTGATGCAGGGCTGCGCGCGGGCGGCGCAGATCAGGCTGGAGCAGACCGCCGCGGCGAGATGACTCGCCCTACCCCAACCGCACCATCCCTAGGTCGGCCAGCGCGACCCTAGAAGCCGTAGAGCGCGGCGGGATTGTCGACGAGGATCTTCCTGCGCGTGAGTTCGTCCGGCGCCCAGTCGAGGAGCAGCTCGAGGAGCTCGACATCGTCCGGCACTTTGGGCCGCACTGCAGGATGCGGCCAGTTCGACGCCCAGAGCATGCGCTCGGGCGCTTTCTTTACCAGCGCCTTGGCGAGTTTCCCCACGTCCTCGTATTTCGGGGCCCCGGTCTTCGAGGTCTCGTAGGGCGCCGAGAGCTTCACCCAGCAGCGTCCGGTATCGACAAGCCTGAGAAGGGAACGAAAGGACTCATGCTCGGGAGGGACGGGCTCCAGAAACTTGCCGGTGTGATCGATCACGAACTTGCCTGGAAGGCGCTCGATCTGCGCCTCGT